>NZ_QCYK01000002.1:1800000-2100000 GCF_003071345.1 Chitinophaga parva
TGATCTTCTGGAAGCGGTGGGTAGGATCTACAAACACACATACCTGCGTTTCCAGGGGCTGGGCCATGGGCGCAAAGTGCAGGGTGTCTGTGGGGGTAATGCGTAAAGTAGTATTGGCGGCGGTTTTGTAAACAATGATGCTACGTTTTTCTACAGGCAGGGAATTACGTTGCTGTTGCGCCTGCGCGGTGAGCAGCACACTGCAGCCGGCAATGACGCCATACCATTTGGTAAACTTCATGGTGAAATGCTTTTAGGTGAGATAAGTGTTTTTTACGTGGAAAATGAATGCGGTACAAAGTACAGGATTCATTGCCAAAAAGAAAGCAAAGGGCCTTTGTAAAAAATACTTTTCGGCGAAAACGTTGTAGCAGTAAAAGTGTACGCTTTACGTTTGCCGGTTCCCGTTATAAAGTACACAGGGGCCGGGCTTTGCGGCCGGGCCCCTGTGGTAAGATGCTATTAGTAGCCCGGGTTTTGTACCAGTTTCGGGTTCAGGTCTATCTGTTGTTGAGGGATGGGCATCAGCAGGCGGTAGTCAGGTACGCTGTAACCCAGGGAGGTGCCATTACCATCTTTCTGGGCCTGCATTACTTCCTGTGCCTTGCCGGTGCGCAGAAGGTCAAACCAGCGGATGCCTTCAAAGGCCAGCTCCTGGCGTCTTTCATCGGCAATTACCTGGTTGGCCTGGTCGGCCGTGGTAGCGGTTTTCGCGGCCAGTCCTACACGGGCGCGCAGGGTTTTTACCAGGTTCATAGCGCCGGCAATATCACCTTTATGCACCAGGGCTTCTGCTTTCAGCAGCATGATCTCGGGGAGACGCAGCATGTAGAAATCATTGGTGCCGTGGTTAGGATCATTGTACTTGGTAATGAAAGGATAACGGGATACAGCCCAGTAGCTGTCGTTAAACTGGCCGGTCACGTTCAGGAAGGTGATGGATGCGTGCAGGCGCACACTGTCACCGTCATTCACAAACAGTTTCACGAGATCGTTGGTAGGCGTGCTGAATTTTTTCCAGCCACCGCCAATGAATTGCTTGGTGGCGTCATCATATCCTACAAAGATGGAAGGTACCCAGTTGCCCACCTTATCACCGGTATCGTAGCCATCAAACACCATTTCCCAGATCGCTTCTGAATTGCTTTTGTGGGCATTATCCCACAGGAAATTATAGTCGCTCAGCAATGTGTAGCTGGGGATCACCTTGTCGCAATAGTAGCTTACGGAATCCCAGTTGGGCGTGGGCATGCTGGAATAAACCTTTGCAAGGGTAGCCCATGCAGCGCCTTTGGACACGATGTATTTGGAGGAAGTGGCGCCCACGTCCTGCGCATTGTCCTTCGCATACCACAGGTCGTTCAGGATGGCTTCGTATACGGAATCCACGCCGGAACGGGGTTTTAGGGAGGTCTCGATCAGCGTTTCCGCGGTGCTGTTGTCAGACGGTACCAGTTTCAAGGGAACCCCACCATACAGTCGCACCAGGTCAAAGTAGTTGAAGGCACGCATGAACATGGCTTCTGCCAGGATCTGTCTGCGGCGGGTTTCGTTCAGGGCGGCGTCCTTGCTGCGGCTTACGTTCTGGATGGTTACATTGGCGCGGCCAATGAAAGAATAGGCATCAGCAAAGTCGCGGTTCACGTTCCCGTTCAGGGAGTTGGCTGTGAATTTGTCCAGGGTGATATTATCCGCGTTGTCGCCACCTGCATAGCAGTTATCGGAGATCACATCGCCATTGGTGATCTTGTCAAATACAGACCATTCCAGGTTGTCAGCCTTGTAGTAGCGGTACAGGCCTGCCACGGACGCTTCTGCGTCCGCGGCGGAAATGGATACGCTGGTATCAGTGGAGTAGATGCCCTGTGTAGTCGGATTTTTATCCAGCAGTTTAGAGCAGCTGCTCATTACACCGGCAGCCATCACTATCACGGAGGCGTTATAAAGAAATTTATTTTTCATGATGTTATTCAGTTTTGAATGTGCTTAAAAGAAATGCCGGTACGCTTTTATTTTAAACTGATGTTGATACCTGCCAGGATGGTTTTTGCCTGCGGGTAAGCACCATTGTCAATACCCAGTGACACGTTCCGGTCTACGCTGCTCGCGGTGGAGTTAGTGTAGCTGCTCACTTCGGGATCAAAGCCGGTATACTTGGTGATGGTAAACAGGTTCTGACCGGAGACGTACACTGATGCTGCGCCGATACCGATGTGATCCAGGATGCGCTGGGGGATGTGGTATGCCAGCGTGATCGTTTTGAAACGCAGGTAAGAACCATTTTCAACAAAACGGCTGGACACTACAGAGTTGTCAACGCTATTGGGGCTTACGGCCGGGATATCGGTCTTGTCACCCGGATGCTGCCAGCGGCGCAGTACCGCAGTGCTTTGGTTAGAAGTATTCATCATGCCTTCCAGTTCTGTACGCAGACCGTTGTAGATCTTGTTGCCCTGGGAGCCCTGGATGAATACAGACAGGTCAAAGTTCTTGTAGTTCACGGTGTTGGTCATGCCGTAGGTGAACTTTGGTTGTGCATTGCCCAGGAAGCGGCGGTCAGAAGGTTTGGTGCCGCTGTAAGGCACGGCCTTGCCATCGCTGGTGAGGTATAGCTGTGCACCGGTGTTGGGGTCCACTCCAGCGGCCTCGTAACCGTAAAATTCACCCAGGGGCTTGCCTACAGCCAGGTTGATGGCATTGCCGCGGGCATAGATATTTCCATAGATCGGCATGGCGGTGATGCCATTTTCCAATGCCAGGATCTTGTTCTGGTTGAAGGAGATATTGAAATCGGTGGTCCAGTTCACTGCCTTGCCAACAATGTTTTTGCTGGAAACAGCCAGTTCCTCACCGATGTTGCGCATGCTGGCATTGTTCATCAGTACGGACTGTACCAGTTCACCGGAAAGGGTAATGGGCAGCAATACGTTCTTGGTGTTTTTCCAGTAGAAGTCACCGGTTACAGACAGGCGGTTGTTCAGCAGCGTGGCGTCAAAACCAATGTTTGTCTGGGTGGTGGTTTCCCATTTCAGGTTCTGTAGTGCAATGGAAGAGGGCGTAAAGGTCAGTGACCCGTTGCTGATTCCGTAATCCAGGAGGCTCAGGTGGGAATAGCTGCCAATGCCTTCCTGGTTACCGTTCTGGCCCCAGCCGGCGCGGATCTTCAGGTCATTGATAAAGCGGATGTCTCTCATGAAATCTTCCTGAGAAATTCTCCAGCCGGCAGATACGGACGGGAACACCGCGTTACGGTTGGCGGTAGAGAATTTGGAGGACTGGTCATTACGGATATTGGCCTCCAGCAGGTATTTGCCATCATAGTCGTAATTGATCCTGCCCAGGTAGGAGATGAGCGCCCATTGGTCCTGGCTGATAGTGGGAATGCCTTTGGTCAGCGCCAGTTGCCACATGGTATTGAAGGGCAGATGACGGTACTGGGGATCCAGGCGGTTGGCGTTGATGTAAGTCTGCTGCCAGTCAGAGTTCTGGGCAGTCCAGCCGGCCAGGGCGCCAAAATTACTCTTGCCCCAACGGTGGTTGTACTTCAGGGTTTGCTCACTCAGCCAACTCAGTTCTGTGGAAGTGGTCTGGGAAAGTGCACCGCCCTGGCCGCGACCGTAGTTGGTCAGGAACGGATCCAGGAAATAAGTGCTCTTATTGTTCTTATAGTCAATACCAAAACGGGTAGTGAACACCAGGTCTTTGTAGAACTTGATGTCTGCACCGAGGTTGCTTACCAGGCGGTCGTTAGTGTTGGCCGTGCGGGAGCCGATGATGGCACCCAGCGGGTTTTCCCAGCCGGTGGAGGGGTTGGCACCGATCCAGCCGTTTGCCTGGTATTGCGGCACGGTGGGAGGTGTGGTCAGCGCGGAGGCCACCACGCCGCCTTTGGCTGCGCTCAGGTTATCGCTTACGTCATTATTGGTAACGCGGGAAATGATCGTGGAAGAGGTTACATCCAGCCATTTGGTCACGTGGCTGTTCAGGTTTACGCGGCCATTAATGCGGTCAAAGTTGGCCGGGCGTATCATACCGGTTTGCTTGTTGTAATCCAGTGCCACATAATGCTGGGTCTTTTCAGTGCCGCCGGATGCCGCTACGTGGTAGTTTTGCTGGCTGCCATGGCGGAACACCTGGTCCGGCCAGTTGATATTGGTAGCATTTACCAGTGAGTCGGAAATCGTGCCGGCACCATAGCTTTCATTCATATAGGCCTGGTATTGCTTGCCATTCAGCACGCTCACCATGTTAGTGGGCTTGCTGTCGCCCCAATAAGCGGAGGCCTCGATTTTGGATTTACCAGCGGTGCCTTTCTTGGTAGTGATGATCACCACACCGTTCGCAGCGCGGGTACCATAGATCGCAGTGGAAGCCGCGTCTTTCAATACGGAAAAAGATTCGATGTCATCTGCGCTATAGGCGCTGATGTCCGGGGTAATGATGCCATCCACTACGTACAGCGGATCGTTACCGGAACTGATGGAAGAGGAGCCACGGATACGGATGCTCAGGCCTGCACCGGGCTTACCGGATACAGAGGTCACCTGCACCCCGGCGGCCTTGCCCTGCAACGCTTCTGCTGCGTTCACGATCGGGCGGTTGGCAATATCAGCGGCAGTTACCACGGATACAGCACCGGTCAGGTCCTTCTTTTTCTGGGTACCGTACCCCACTACCACCACCTGGGTCAGATCAGTGCCGGCGGTGCTTAAGTGCACCACGATATTCTCCCGGCCACCAATAGCCACGGTCTGGGCTTTATAACCAATAAAAGAAAATTCAAGCGAGGCATTTCCGGGGGCATTAATGTTAAAGGCGCCCTTTGCGTCTGTGGTGGTACCGGAATTAGTACCTACCAGCCGGATGGTAACGCCGGGCAACCCGTTGCCCAGGGTATCGCTCACGGTACCATGTACGGAGATGTTTTGCGCAATGGACAGGGACGTAACTGCCATCAGCAAGGCCAGGAAGGCCAGGAACTTTTGCTTCATAACGTGCAAGATGTTTTAGAAAAAGGGATACGATCGTCGGTTTAGATTATGGAACATTGGCCGTGGTAATGGTTGCAGCTAAACAACCTGGAAGTTCATAACGGAGCCGATTTAATAACACAATTTTAACAAGACAAAATTAAGGGGTAGGGATGGAGAAAAACAAATAAATTTTTATGTAAACGATTGATTTTTAATTAGTTGATTGAATTTTGATGCGGTTGGGTACCGTGAAGGCTAAAATAACAATGGGCTGATAACTAACGGGTTATTGAAATGGAACTAAGCAGGATCGGTTTTTATTGATACGCCTCCATACAAGTGAAAAAAAGAGCTGAAAAGCTATAACACCAGCTTACTCCACCCTCCCGCATCGGCGGTTTTCAACTCCTTTTTCCGTTCCTCCATTACAGATTTCACCTTATGCTGGTAACTCCAGCAGGTGCTCTGGCGGATGTCCAGCAGCTCACTCAGCTTGTGGGAAGAGATCTTCCCCTTGCTCGTATAAATAAGAAATACGATATAAAAGGCCTTATTAATGGGGATACGGGTGTTCTGGAAAATGGTATTGGCCAGCACGGATTCCTCGTAGCTGCACCGGGAGCAGCGCCGGCTGAAGGGCGCATGGCCGGCAAAGTAATGCTCATGGCCACACTTATAACAATGGTACCCCTGCTGCCACTTCAGCTCCGCCAGGAAGCGGAAGCAGCTTTCATTATCCGGGTAGGTCCGGCTAAATTCCTCAAAATCCACGGGGGCGCTCAGCGCACGGGCGCGGCTTACCTTTTCCACGTTGTGCAGCAACTGCTGGTTATCTTCTTCCAGCAGGGTGTTCATGCGGAGGATTTCCTCGGACTGGAGCTTCAGCAACTGGTTGGCATCGTTTAGCTCCTGGTTCTGGGCCTCGATGAGGGAATTTTGAGACAATAGTTCCTGGTTCTGCGCCTCGATCAGGTGGTTTTTCTCCACCAGCTCCTGGGTGCGCTCTTTTACCTGCTGCTCCAGCTGCTGGTTGATGCTGTCTTTCAGCCTTGCATTGGCCGTCATTTGCCGGATGATCTCCTGCTGGGCTTTTTCTTTTTTCTTTTTCAGGAGGCGCAGCTTATCGCCAATGGCAAAGGAGAGGAAGAACATTTCCAGGATAAAACAGAAACTCAGGCTGTAGTAACTCACCGCCCCAAAATTCAGCCAGCTATACCCCAGCATGATAAAGAACTTCAGCATAAAGCCGGCAAACAGGAAGCTGTATCCCAGCACAAAGAAGCGGGCCGCCCGGTAGCCGGTACGGTAAATATAAATGCCGCTGTAAAAAGCCAGTGCCAGCGGGACGATCTCGATGAACTTATAATTGAACCAATACTGGTTAAAAAGAAGGCAGATCAGGAAAAAGGCGACCCGCGCTATGATCACCCCGATGATCAGCTTATTGAGCCGGGGCGCGCGGGCCCGTACATACAGCAGGGAGCGGGTAAATGCCAGGGCAAATACGCTCATGCAACACAGCGGCACCGCATAGGCATACTGGTTCCAGCGCGGGGCATCCGGCCAGATGTACTGGTAGGCAATACCATCCGTGCTCATTTCAAAAAAAGCCACGCTGATGATATATAAAATATACCACAGGTACTGGCGCTGCCGCATGGTGATGAACATGATCAGGTTGTAAAAGCAAAAGATCAGGATCATCCCGTAAAACAGGCCAAAGGTGATGTACTCCGTAAGCGCGTAGGCGATGAACTTATTGATGCTGCGCAATACCACGATCATATCTGCCGTCTGGGCGGAGCGTACCCGGAAATAGTACACAGACTCGCCGGGATAGCTGTTGTCCAGCTTCAGTTCAAAATTCTTGTGGCGGAAGGTGCGCTGGGAAAAAGGGTAGGCATCTCCCAATTGTACCAGGTGGTATTGGTGATTACTGTCTGGCAGGAAGGCCTGCAGGTCGTCTATGGTCTGGTCAAAGAATTCCAGGATGTATTGCTTGTCCAGCCCGGGGTTGCGGCGGATCTTAATGCGGTACCAGTAGTAAATATTGGGCTTGCTGTTGCCTGGCGTGCTGGTCCTGCTGGCTTTGAAGGCGGTATCCGGCAGGGCCAGGATCTGCTCCAGGGTGTGGGGCTGACGCCCGTCTTCCAGCCACTGGATCTCCTGGAAGGTAAAGATATGCTGGTCTTCCTGCGCGCTCACGCCCACGGCCTGCTGGGCATGGGTGGCAAACGGCATCAAGTATAACAGCAGCAAAACGATCCTTCTCATCAGCATGTATGGTGGCAAGGGCGCAAAGATACGACCAGGGGGCATAAAAAGAGCCGGTAATTGCTACATCACCGGCTTTCCTTTATCTGTAAGATCAAATTTTTAGTTTTCTACCAGCACGGCTTCAGATGCTTGCTTGCCGGAGGCTTGTTTTTGCTGGTCTTTTATTTTGTTGCTATCCAGCACTTTCTTGGGTACCTCGCGGATGTCCCAGATAATGCCAAAGAAGCCCAGGGTGCGGAGGACGTAGTAAGTGATGTCAAACTCCCACCAGTAGAAGCCCTGGCGTGCGGCGCTCTGGTAGTAGTGGTGGTTGTTGTGCCAGCCTTCGCCCAGGGTGATCAGCGCCAGGATAGGGCTGTTCTTGCTGTAGTCGCCGGTGATATAGCGGGGGCGGCCCCATTTGTGCATCAGGGAGTTGATGGTGAAGGTGCCATGGTACAGGATGATGGTGCTCAGGAAGAAGCCGATCAGCAGGGTGCTGAAGCCGGCGTGCCAGGCAAAGAAACTGCCTCCGTTTACCTTGTTACCTACAAAGTAACAGGCTACTGCCAGCACTACTGCGGGTACCATGTGCCACTTGTTCAGCCACACCAGTTCACGGTTCTTGAAGTCCTTGATCAGGTCAAAGCGGGTTTGCTTGTGCTCGGGGCCCATGATCCAGCCGATGTGGGCGTACCAGAAGCCATACACGTTGGCGGAGTGGGGATCTTCCGGGGTATCGCTGTGTTTGTGGTGGATGCGGTGATTGGATGCCCACCACAGGGCACCTTTCTGCAGGCTGCTCTGTGCGCCGCCGGCCAGGATGAATTGGAAGAATCGCGAGGTCTTAAACGTGCGATGCGAGAAATATCGGTGATAGCCACCTGTTACAAAGAACATGCGGACTACATACAAAGATGCACACAGGATCCAGTCAAAGGCAGTGACGTGGGTAAAGAAAGCCAGCAGTGGCAGGGCGTGTATACCAAGAAAATCTATCTGGTGCAGCCAGATCGGTGGTTTCCGGTCTTGTTTAACCATGTTGTTGTTCATGCGACAAAAATAAAATTTACTAAGAACGCTCCAGATGATAATTGTCATCCGGATAATTGAGCAAAGATAGCCGAATGATACTATAACTACAGCATTTCAGGGAACCCAGGCCATTTTTAACGAAAATACAACGGGTGGCAGCACTGCCTTTTGCCGCCCCCGCCGGTCCTGAAACCGCCTGCCAGCGGGGATTGGGACCGGTCACGTGCTACGGCTGGCGCCGCCACCGGCATCAATAGATAAAATGAGGTATCAATTAAAATGATAGTTCAGGGACAAAATCATACGCGGCGGTCTTACAAATAAAAAAGCGCCACCATAGGAGGCGACGCTTTTTGTTCCTGAAAATGTATCACAATTATACAAGCCGTTTATCAGATCGCTGGCTTTTTACAGAACGCAATGTGGTCGGAAATGTAAGCGCCTGTCCATCGGCCGGAGCCTGCAGTAAGGCGGAGCGATACGTTGAGCCACACAATGTAGGCGCAGGGCTGCATACCACTGGTATCAAACAGCTGGCTGCCGCTGATCTGGGACACCCCGGACACCGCCGGCGTAAAAGCAGCGGGCAGTACAGGATTGCCTTCAAAGCTGATGGAGCAAGTGTCCATATGGGGATGTGCCACGGTGTAGTTTACGTGGATAGCATCGCCAATGGTGCCACAACCGTTGCCGCCGGCGGTAGTTTCCTGGATCTCCAGGAGGCCTGCGCCTACGGCGGTCACATCGCCGGTGTAGTTCCAGCTGGGATGGCGGCGCTGCAGGTAGGTCACGTTGGAGACTACGATCTTATTCAGTGTATCTGTGCTGGAAAGCGTGCTGGCATTGAGTTCCCGGCTTTCAAAGGTGATCCTGAAAGTGTGCACGGCGCCAATGGCGCTGCCGGGCACCGGGTTGCCGGCTATCACCGGTGAGGGTGTGGCAATATTGAAGTCTTCATGTGCCTGGGTGCCACCTGCATTCAGGGCCAGGGCGGCGGTATTGAGCCAGCCCAGTAAGCCGCTGGGGGAGAAGAGGCCACCGCTGTTGAGGTTATTGCCCCTCGGCACGGTGATCCAGCCTTCGGGGTCCAGGGCGGGGTTGATCACCACGTCCGTCTCGTCAAACGGGGGCGGGGGCGTAGGCTGGTGGTAGGTTACCATCTGGCCAATCACGAAGGCGGGCATGGCTGCATTTACCTGGGTGCGGGTAAGCTCGTAGTTGGTGTCTGCATTGAAGATGCGGAAGCGGTATTGCATGGCGTTGGTATTGCTGCCGTTGGGTAGCTTGCCGTTCAGTGCCACGGTGCCGGTAAAGGCATACAGTTCCGGCGCAATCGTATAACCGTCTGCGTTGATCTGCGTATGGATCTTGTAATCGCCTACGGCTTCCCATAATGCGGGGAAGTAGCCGCCATCTGTAGTGACAGGCGATGCGCAGAGATCTACACAGAAGCAGGGCCCGCGGTTACTACGGCTGGCACTGTGGCCTATACTGCGGTCTTCTTTTAAGAGGTAAGCATTGGTAATTGGCTCCTGCACGGTGAAGTACAGGTCGGGGCCTGCGGGCCATTCTACATTCAGAAGGGGCGAAAGGAGGGTCTGGCTGAAATCGGCCGTGGTGTAGTCTATGCGGAAATAGCCGTTGGAATCGGTGATGCCGGAGCCCAGGGGATCGTCCTGGATCCAGTCCACATCAAAGGCGGATACTTTTACCCCGGCAATGGGGCGGTTGTTCTTACAGTCCATTACACGGCCGCAGATCACCCATGCATCAAACTTACTGCGGATGAGGCACCACCAGCGGGCGGGCACCACGTACACCCAGGCTGCGGTAAAGTCATTTTCCCGTTGCGCCCAGCGGGGTTGCAGGGTGGTAATGTGAAACTGCAGTTCGGGAAATTTTTTAGGACCCGGTTTGGGCCTTGGTACGTTGCCGCACACAAAGTCAATGTCAAATGCTTCGCCGGCATACCGTTGTTTTTCACCCAGCGTGAAGCTGAAGTTGCCCTGGTCATCGGTGGTGGTTTCTGCGAGGAGGAGACTGGCTTTTGCGTTCAGTTCCCCGTCACTTACCTGGTGGAAGGTTTCTTTGGGAGCGGCCACTGCGGCGGCCACCACTTCAGTGGACAGTGTGGCGGTGCGGTACAGGCGTATCTTTACGCCGGCCAGTACTTCGGTGCAATATTTATCGCACAGGAGGGCTTTCAGATTACCATTAAATAGATAGCTCATTGTTTAACTTTTTTGGGGTGATGTGTAAAATGTAGCGATGCTGGGGTGATGTTAAGATGTAATGGTTTGGGGGTGATGCATAAAATGTAATGGTTTTTTGAGGTGATGCATAAAATGCAAACGGTTTTTTGAGGCGACGTGCAAACGGTTTTTTGAGGCGATGCGTAAAAATGTGGCAGTGCTTTTTGGAGAGGAGTGTTTTAATGAGAGCCGCTACAGGAGCAGATCTCCTTTGGTGCAGCTGCCCATGCGGGTACATGCAATCCTGTCCGATCTGCATGCCGCGCCGCGCAACTGCACGTCCGGAAATTTTTGGGGGTACAATTCAAGTGGTGTATCCGGTTTACGGTATCTTCTAACAATCTGATGCAAAAGTAGGCGCGGCATGTTCTGCAGACAAGCGCAAATCTACTGCAATTCCAGAATACGGATTTCTACGGAAGTGGCAGCTTAGCCCGGATAAGTGGCGGGGATCAGTGGATGGAATACGGTGAGGGGAGGATAGGTGTATATTTTTTCGTAACTTTAAAATTCACCAAAGAAAAGGAGGTATTCATGCAATCTACAGATATGTCATGGAAACTTCCGGTCCATGTTGCCTGAAGCAACAAGTAAGGCAGCGCCGGGACCGGGTTGTCCATCCAAGTAATCTGCTGGCAAGTTGGCCAGACTGCCGCCGGGCTTCATGCGCCGGCGGCTTTTTTATTCATAGGCGTCTTATTTCACCTGTAGCGCCGCATTATCAGGCTCCCGCTGTTTATTGAACACTGCATTTAGTACCCCGTATACCACCGTTGCCACTATTACCCAGCCAAGTACCCGCAATGATTCAGCGCGTACGGTGCCGAGCAGCCAGGCATATACCAGCATGCTGGCGCCCAGGCCGGCGCCCGCCAGGGCCAGGCCCCATTTTACCAGCTCCATCAATTGGTAGGCTTTGTGTTCCAGCCTGGAAATGGCCGGGCCCCTGCGGCGTATTTTGCGCAGCAGGTAAAAATTTTCAATGATATCGCACAGCCAGGAGATAAATTGTCCCATGGATAAAAAGGTAAAGAGCGCAAAGCCCCATCCATGCTGGGTCCTGGACACTTCATGGCAAAGGATGTGGATGCTGAGGTATACGCCGGGCATGTAGAGGAAGTCGGTGTAGAGCTGTCCTTTCAGCGCGCGCAGGGAGCGGGTGCGCATCGGTTCCGGCAGGGCGTAGATACCTTGTATAAGGTTGGGCAATTCTTTATTGGATGCGGGAAACTCCAGCTGGAAAATGCTGAACTGGCGCAGCACCACGTCCAGCGTATAGAAGTTGCGGGCCTGGTGGTTCATGATCAGCATGGACACCAGCATGATGCTCCATGTAATGAAAAATAACATCCAGGGGTGTGCGTGCATGTATTCCATGTGCAAAACGGTTTAAGATAATTGCTTGCGGGCTGCCACCTGCGTCTGTTTGTAATCTTCCCATTTAAAATCGGCCAGGAAGCGCTGCGCAGCCTGTGCGCCGCAGATAAACATATCTACCTTGTCCTGGTTGTCCAGGAAAAAATTCAACCACTTGAAACGCTGCAGCGGAATGCTGCCCACGCCGGCCTGGTACATGCTGTTCTTGATCAGGAAGTCCTTGTCATAATAAAAACGGATGGTATTGAACACGCGGCCCAGGTAACCGCCCCCGGTCCAGAAATAAGGGTTCTTTGTTTTATCATTCGGGTTACTGTCGTCCAGGTCTATGCCAAAGGTGGGCAGGCGGGGCTGGGCCAGGGCCGGGTTGTAAAACAGGTTCATGGGAAAGTTGGACAGCACGCCGCCATCCACGAAACGCGCGGTGCCAGGCGGGTCTTTTTCAAAGAAGGTATCGGCCCATGCTTTCACGATCTCAGGCCGGGTACAATCAATATCGGGGATCATGTACGATTCAAAGAACACGGGAATGGACATGGACGCACGCACAAATCCCGCGGGGTGAATGGGCTTGTCGCCGGGGGCGCGGAACAGGTTGTACATGGCGGGAAACTGGATCTTGTTTTGTGTAACCAGTTCCGCGGTGATGAAGGTCACATCCCCGTCCAGGTTTTCCAGGGTCTGCGGTGCATTTTCCCGTACGCGCAGGCTGGCGGGGCGTTTACGAGCTTTGGTGGTAAGGTCTTCCACGGTGTGGATGCCATTGGCCTCGAAGATCTTTTTGATCCAGTCATAAAAGGTGTCGCCGGGGTTAATGCCAAAGCCGGCATTCTTTAGCCGGGATAGCAGGCTTCCTACCCAACCGGAAAAAACACAGATGGCCACGAAGCCTAACGCTGTGAGCCCAAATGCAGTTTGTGTGATCACGGCCAGCGCCGGATGCTGGTGCTGCAGGCCAAAAAAAACAAAACAAAGTAACGGCAGCAGCACCAGCATGGAGCCAATGATGATGGCCCACCGCAGCATGATCCGGTTAAAATTTTCGTGGGTGATAAAGTTGCGGATCAGCCAGCGGGCTGCCGGGTGGCCGTCTACAAAACTGAAAAAATCCAGGTCACACAGGATCTGGATCACGGCTTCTGATTTGGCATCCTCTTTTTCTTTAAGAATGGTCATCAGCGAGGTATTGATGGCGCCTGCGCTGGTGCCGGCCAGCTTCAGGAAGCGGATGCCTGCCTGCTCCAGCACATAGGTGTAGCCTACCAGGGCAATGCCCAGCACGCCCCCGCCTTTCTGTACCAGGTTCACGTATTGGTGGCCTGCATCATCTATTACATCAGATACAATTTTGGGCTGGGTACCTTTGAAATCGGCCAGGACTTTGGCCACTGCCTCCCTCACTTCCGGCTGTGCCGTAAAGTCTTCCGGGGTAAGGGTAGTGGTCCGCTTTTTCTTTTCAGGCGACAGCGCTGCCATGTAGATGCGGTTTGAGGTTAAGACAGGAAGTTAGGCAAAGTTTTTTGATCAGCAAACTAGCGGCCGGCCCTGAAAGAGAAGGCTACACCCAGTGCCATACCGCCTTCCTGGCGGCGCGCTCCATTCATTTGTGTGTAATCTACCTGCCCGGAAGTAAGGAACAATTCATCCGTGCCTTTAGCGGTATTCCAGTAGGCGTAATCTCCTTTAAGGAAAATGCGGAGTAGCGGGCAAAGCTTGTAATCCAGCCGCAGCGAGGGCTTCAGGGCATAGCCATTGGCCTTATGCGAAAAACTTCTCGGGTGCTGGAACTGGGTGATCAGGTTCCAGTTGGCATCTGCCGTGTAGTGCAGCTGATAGTAATACAAAGAAGGGGTAAGATCAAAATGTTTGCCCAGTATAAATATAGCTTCAACGCCGGTGAGCAGGCCTTGCCATTTTGCGTTGTAGGTGCTGCGCAGGTCAGCAGGGTCAGATGCCCGTTTGGGCAATACATACAGGTTTTGCTTATTGAGCACATACCCCAGCATGGGCGTGAGGCCCACTCCGCGCAAGCGAAAGGTGTAGGTGAGGGCTGCATCTGCCTGTAGCAGGTGTCCTTTATCATCCTGGAACACGCCTTCGTACACTGGCTGCCGGCGGTTATCCGCGCCGTAATCGGTATCGGTCACATCGCCAGACTGGATGAAGGATTCATTGTAGTTAAGGCGCACGCCCCATTGTTTGTACTGGTAGTCAATGCCTGCCTGCACGTTGGCGCACTGCAGATTTTTCCAGATCAGTTCCGAATAGATGTTCGGATTGGTACCGTTGCTGTTGCCTGCAATGGACCAGCGGGAGTTTGCTGCCTGGTAGCCGGGGGCCACATACAAGGATAATTTTTGCTGGGCCATCAGGCTATTGGTTATACAAACGGAGATCAGTAACAACAGGCCGCGGAATCTGGGCATATCTGGTGAATGGGTTTTATTAAAATGGCAGTGTACCTGTTACACAATCCCATACGCATCGCAGTTAATTTATGAAAATTTTTCGCTGTCCATGCGGAAAATTTTCACCTTCCCTGCAACCCCGCAGCAGCAAGGGTTACAGCTTGAAAAGTTTTTTGCTCGATTGCGTTGAATTGCGTATTATCGTATCCTACTACCACCTCAGTATACATAATACGCCGATTTCATAACTACCACGTTTTGACCCTTTCATTTTTCTACCCAAAAATGAAGCGATAATTCCATGTTCTTTTTAATCCATGTTTCACTAAAAAACCAGTTATGAAAAAAGCAATGTTAGCAGGGAGCATCCTGCTGAGCGCATTCTGTTTCGTGTCCTGCACTAAAAACCTGGACAACAAACCCACAGACAATTCCCTTGCCGGGGAAAGCAAGCCCCGCGCCGTTACCTACACCATGGTGTGGAACGATGAATTTGATGGTACCAGCGTAAATACCAGCAACTGGAACATCGACAATGGCAACCCCGGCGTGAACAATGAGAAGGAGTACTATCAGTCTGCCAATGCCACCGTATCCGGCGGTAACCTGGTGATCACTGCCAGAAAGCAAACAGTGGGCGGCCAGCCTTACACTTCTGCCAAGCTGACCACTGCCGGCAAGTACCAGCCTACTTACGGCCGTATTGAGGCCCGCATTAAACTGCCGGGTGTACAGGGCATGTGGCCTGCATTCTGGATGCTGGGCGCCAGCATCAATAACGGCACGCCCTGGCCCGACTGTGGTGAGATCGACATTATGGAGCAGGTGAATACCAACAATACCATCCTGGGCACCATGCACTGGAATGCCGGTAGTGGCCACGTACAGTATGGCAGCAGCACTACCGCTACGGCTACAGACTGGCATGTGTATGCCGTGGAATGGGATGCTAATGGCATTCACTGGTATGTAGACGGTACCAATTATGTAAATGGTAATATCCAGAACAATATTAACAACACCGGTGCTTTTCATAATCCCTTCTTTATCATCCTGAACCTGGCCGTAGGTGGAGACCTGCCTGGTAACACCATTAATGACGCCGCCCTGCCCACGCAAATGCTGGTGGACTATGTGCGCGTGTACAGCATGAGCAATTCCGGCGGCACGGTGCCCATTGGCCAGACCATCACCCTCAAGGGCAGCAATGGCTTATATGTGAGCAGTGAAAATGGCACCCAGCCCATGACGTGCAACCGCACTACTGCCCAGGCATGGGAACAATTTACCGTGGTGGATGCCGGTGGTGGCAAAGTGGCGCTGCAAAGCATGGGTAAATATGTGAGCAGCGAGAACGGCACCCAGGCCATCACGTGCAACCGTACTACGGTGAGTGACTGGGAAAAATTCACCTGGGTGACGCAGCCGGATGGCACTATCTCTTTTATTGGCAATAACGGGAAATATATATCCAGCGAGAATGGCACCCAGGCCATGACCTGCAACAGGGCAACCGCAGGGGCTTGGGAGGCCTTCCATTTGTAAGCCCGTCCCCAATCTGTGTGTTAAGATAGCAACCAGACGCCTGCGATTATTCGCGGGCGTTATTGTTTGTGTCCGGGGACAGGCCCGCGCGTGAGGGCATGCCTCGCTTATTCGGTGTCTTTTGAAACGGGCAATGTGAAAGCTGCGGGCTGTGGATTCCTGGTGTAGTATTTCGTCATCTGCTTTACCATATTGTCGGAGTAATCCAGCCAGGAGGCTTGCTGGTCGCGGTACTGGCGGGAGGTGCTGTCTTTGGCTTTGGGGCCGGTCCATTTAATGAGCTTCCGGTTTTGAAAGTAATATCGCCAGGTCTGGGCCTTATCATCTGCATGGGTGAAGGCACTGTCGTACATGGGTGTAGCGTGGGTGATATTGCGGTCCTGTACGAGGATCAACTGGTTGCCGGGATCAAAGTAAAGCTGGGTCTCATGCTCGCTCATCACGGCAAAGGTATGTTCTGTAATGATGCGGAAACCGGTGTTGTCATAGTAGGCGTCAATGTGCCCGCCCTCAGCGCTGATCTCCGTTTCATTTTTGCGGAGGTGCGATGCCGGGAAGGTGCCCGATGTCATGCTGGTGTATTTACGGTCTGTAACTGCTACGGGGTTTGCATCCTGGAAGGAGAGGAGGAGCAAACAAAGCGTGAGGGGTAGTGCTTTTTGCATACAGCGGTGTTTGCGTAAAGTTACTGAAATATGGGATTGACCTGGTTTTGTGGGCCTTCCCGGGCCCGGTTCGCCGCCCCCCGTACCGCCTCCGGGGGGCATGCAAAAGGGCTGGCGTTTTGGGCCAGCCCTTGTTTGTCCCTGTATGAAAAACGACCTTAGAAATATTTAGGGGAGATCACCCGCCCGTCTTTGTGCCTGAAGTAGTAGCCCAGTGAGATCTCGTTTGTGGGCGCATTGTTAGCCACTGTGCTGTTGATCGTCTTATCATATGCATAGCCGATGCGCAGTTTTTCACTCACGATAAAATCTGCCATGAACACCATGGCGGATGGCTGTTGCAGGCCGTCCTGCAGGTTGTTCCGCTTCAGGTAAGCGGAGCGGTAGGAGATGCCTACCCACAGCTTTTCCTGGATGAGGCCCATGGCATTTATATCTATGCTGGTGGGGCCGGCCATGTCTTCTTTTACCAGCAGGGAAGGCTTCAGTTTCAGCTGCTCCGATACCGGGAAAATGCCGCCCAGCGTGAAGTACAGGTGTGGCTTCAGGGGAAGGTATTCTTTCAGTGCGTCTGATTTCTGGAAGGCATGTGTGAAAAGATTATTGGCAGAAAAACCGGCAAACCATTTTTCAGTATTGTAGTAAATGCCTACGCGTGCATCGGGCAGCATGGCGTCTTTGCGGCCATTCACCAGTACCGGGTCCAGGGCGGTGCTGGTGGGAGATAGCTTGGAGAGGTCCATGTGCTGCTGCACAAAGCCCGCGCTGATGCCGATGGACAGGCGGTGGTCGCCTTCTTCATTCACCGGGAAGCGGTAGGCATAGGTGCCGTACAGCGAGGTGTTGTTGGATGCACCCAGTTTATCATTCATCACCTGTATGCCCAGGCCCACACGTTCGTTCTTCAAATTGCCATCCGCAGCTACGGAAAAGGTTTTGGGCGCGCCTGGGAAGCTGCTCCACTGGTTGCGGTAGAAGGCATGCACATTCCACGCTTCATGGTAGCCGGCATAGGCCGGGTTGATATAGAGCCCGTTGAACATGTACTGGCTGAACTGGGCGTCCTGCTGTGCGGAAACTTTTATTCCGCACAGCGTGATCAATAGGATGAACAGGAACTTTTTCATAGGTCGTTGTTAGGATAATCTGTTATGGTTAGCGCATCAGCTGCAACCAGCCTTTGAATTGTTGCTTGCCGTCCGGGCCATTCGCATCCACCTGGTAGAAGTAAGTGCCTTCATTGAGGCTGCTGCCATCCCAGGTGTTGTGATAGTCGGTGGATTGGTATACCACGTTGCCCCAACGGTTCCATACCACCAGTTTCACATTGGTATAGCGTTCCAGGCCGAGGATCACGAACCGGTCGTTCACGCCATCGCCGTTCGGGGTAAAGACGTTAGGGATCGCCAGGTCGTCGGCCACGCTGCTGGCTGTTACGGTGCTGCTGTTGTTCGTATCGTCCGGGTCTTCATCACGGCCTTTCACCGTGGCGGTGTTGCTGATAGCGCCACCGCTTTGCAGTTTGCCGGAGATGGTAAGTTGTACGCTGCTGCCGCCGGCCAGGGTATCGAGTGTCCAGGTTACGGTCCGGGTCATGGCGTCAAAGCTGGCCTGGCCGCTATCTGCCTGGAGGAGTACCTGTGCATCGCCAATGTTGGATTGCAGCACGTCTTCCATGAGCACATTACCGGTGGGTTTGGCGCTCTTATTCATGACCGTGATCCGGAAAGTGAGCAGCTTACCGGTTTTGATATCGCCAGGCGCGGTGGTGATCACTTTCTTAATGTCCAGGTCTATCTGGCGCGGCTTCACGGCAATGGCCACGGTGGCCGTGTTAGAGCTGTTGCCGGACTTGTCTTCTATGGTATAGGTGAAGCTGTCGTTGCCCGTGTAACCCGGTACCGGTGTGTAGGTGACCGTGTTGTCTGTATTGATCACGACGGTACCATGCAACGGCTGGTCTTTGATGACCACAAAGTGGCCATTGGGGCCATAGGTGTCATTTGCCGTGAGGTCTGCACTTACACTGTCAGGGTTTTCGGTGGTCAGCTGGTCATCAATGGCCAGGAGCCTTACCGGTGTGGGTGTTACCGTACTGCTGTTGTTGGCCTGGTCACGGTCTGCTTCCGCACCACTGATGGTTGCGGTGTTGGCAAAGTTGGTAGTGCCGGTGGCTTGTGCTACGATCACGGTCATGGTCATCGTTTCACTGTGGCCATTGCCCAGGCTACCCAGGGCCCAGATGCCGGTGGCCGGGTCAAAGGTGCCGCGGGTGGCGGTGTAGTGCTGGAAGGCGTAGCCGCTCTTCAGCACATCCGTCACTTGTACGTTGGTAGCGTCGCTGGGGCCGTTGTTCTTCGCCGTGATGGTAAAGGTCATGGTGCTGCCCATCATCGGGAAATCATTATCGCCTGTCTTGGTCACTTCCAGGTCCGTTACCGGGTAAGGCATAGTAGCCACCGTACTGGTATTATTGGCCAGCACCTTGTCTGTTTCTGTAGCGCTTACGGTAGCGGTGTTGCTGTAGCTGCCGCTTGCGTTTACGGTGGCCGTGATGCCCAGTGTTTGGGTGCTGCCATTGGCCAGGGTGGCTATGTACCACACACCGGTGGTCTTGTCGTAGCCGGCATCGTCTGCGCTTACAAAGGTGTAGCCAGCGGGCAGTATATCTACCACTTTTACGCTGGTGGCATCGCTGGGGCCGTGGTTGGTCACTGCCAGTTTGAATACTACGTTGTCAGTGATGCCCGGTTTGTCCTGGTCTACTGTTTTCACGATTTCCACGTCTGCCAGCGGTTTGGGCGTGGGCGGTGTAATGGAGGCCGTGTTGTTGCTGGTCAGCGGGTCTGTTTCACCGGCGGTGATCACGGCCGTATTGGCATAGTTGCCGCCTGCATTCACGCTGGCGCTGATAGTCAGCGTTTGTACGTTACCGTTAGTCATATTGCCCAGGCTCCAAATGCCGGTGGTCTTATCATAACCGGTGCTGCCGGCGCTTACAAAGGTGTAGCCGGATTTCAGCAGGTCTGTTACGATCACGCCGGTGGCTGTGCTGGGACCTGCATTCTTTGCGGTAAGGGTAAAGGTGATCACCTCGCCTACTTCGGGATTTGTTTTGCTGATGGTTTTGGTCACGCTTACATCCGCCAGCGCATTGGGCGTAGCCGTTACGGAGGCCGTGTTGTTGGCCAGGGCTGTGTCTTTCTCTGCTGCGCTGATGCTAACCGTGTTGGTATAATTACCGCTCACATTCACCGTGGCCGTGATGGTCAGGGTAGCGGTGGCATTGTTAGCCAGGGTGCCAATGGTCCAGGTGCTGCCGTCGTAGGTACCGGTGGCGGTGTTGCTGCCGGTTACGGTATAGCCGCTGGGCACCACTTCCGTCACTTTCACGTTCGTGGCGTTGCTCGGGCCATGGTTGGCGGCGGTGATGGTGAACGTAACGCTGCTGGTCACGTTGGGCGTCTTGTTGCTGATGGCCTTCGTTACCGCAAGGTCTGCTACTGGTGTCAGTGTTACGGTGGCGGTGCTGCTGTTGTTGGCTGGGTTGCTGTCTTTTTCCGCGCCCTTGATGGTGGCCGTGTTGGCATAGTTGCCGGCGGCGTTCATGGTGGCGGTGATCGTCAGTGTTTTGTTGTCGCCGTTGTTCAGCGTGGGTATGTTCCAGGTGCCGGTGGTCTTGTCGTAACCGGCATCGCTGGCGCTTACAAAAGTGTAGCCGGTGGGCAGTATATCCGTTACCGTTACGCTGGTAGCATTGCTGGGGCCAGCATTATGGGCGGTGAGAGAGAAGTGTACGGTATGCCCCGGTTCCGCGTTAGTGCTGTCTGCTGTTTTCATGATGTCCAGGTCTGCGAGCGCCTGTACCGCGGGCGGTGTGATGGCGGCGGTGTTGTTGGTCACGTTCGCATCTTTCTCCGTGGCGGTGATGGTGGCGCTGTTGGCATAATTGCCGTTTGCATTCACCGTGGCTTTAATCAGCAGGGAAGAGGTGCTGCTGTTGGCCAGGGTGCCAATGTTCCATACACCGGTAGTGGCGTCGTACACGCCGGCGGGGGTGGCATCTACAAAGGTGTAGCCGGTTTGCAGTTTATCACTTACGATCACGCCGGTAGCATCTACGGGGCCGTTGTTGCCGGCGGTGAGGGTAAAGGTCACCACGTCACCCACCTGCGGGTTGCTGTTGCTGATGGTTTTGGTAATGGCCACATCTGCCACAGGCGTGGGCGTGGTGGCTGCGCTGGCGCTGTTATTGGCCGGCACCAGGTCCATTTCCGCGGCACTGATAGTGGCCACGTTGGTATAGTTACCGGTGGCATTCACGGTGGCTTCTACCGTGAGGGTAGCGGTGGTACCGGAGGCCAGGGTGCCAAGGTTCCATACGCCTGCGGCGAAGGTGCCGGCACCCGGTGTGGCTTTGCCCAGTGTGTAGCCGCCGGGCAGCGCGTCAGTTACGGTTACCCCGGTAGCATTGGCCGGCCCGTTGTTAGTAGCTGTGATGGTGAAGGTCACCTTGCTACCCATGTCCGGGGTGGCTTTATCCACGGTTTTGGTCAAGCGTACATCCGCCAGGGCGCGCACGGTGGGTGTTGCACTGGCCGTGTTGTTGGCTGCTACGGTGTCTGTTTGTGTACCGGTAATGCTGGCCGTGTTGGTATACACGCCACTGGTTTTTACGGTGGCGGTGATGGTCAGGACAGCATCGCTGCCGCTGGCCAGGGCGCCTATTGTCCAGGTGCCGGTGGTCTTGTCGTACCCGGCATTGCTGGCACTTACAAAGGTGTAGCCGGTGGGCAGCAGATCGGTTACGGTTACCCCGGTGGCATCGCTGGGGCCTGCATTGTGTGCGGTGAGCGTGAAGTGCAGGTTATGACCGGGATCTACCGTGGTGCTGTCCACTGTTTTGGTAATGGACAGGTCTGTGAGAGCCCGTACGGTGGGGGCAGCTACTTTAGCGGTATCGTTTGTTTTGTCGTTGTCTTTTTCAAGGCCACTTATCCAGGCTGTGTTGTCATAAGCGCCGGTGGGGTTCACCTTAGCCGTGATGGTAAGGGTGGCGCTGGCATTGGCGGCCAGGGCGCCTATTACCCAGTTGCCAGCAGCATCGTCATAGCTGGCGGCCGGATTGGCGCTTACAAAGGTGTAACCGTTCTTCAGCACATCATTCACCACTACGTTGTTGGCAGCGCTCGCGCCGTTGTTCCTGGCTGTGAGCGTGAAGGTTACGTTGCTGCCTACATCCGGCGTGGTGTTGCTGATGGTCTTAGCCAGTTGCAGGTCTGCCACGGGCACCGGCGTGGTGGCAGCGCTGGCAGTATTATCTGTAGCATCCGGGTCTTTCTCGGCGGCGCTCACCGTGGCGGTGTTGATATAGTTGCCGGTTACATTCACCTTGGCTTTCACGGTGAGGATGGCACTGGCGCCGTTTGCCAGGCTGCCGATGGTCCATACACCGCCGGTGAAGGTCCCGGTGCTGGCGGTAGCACTGGTCTGCGTATAACCGGTGGGTAGTGCGTCACTTACTTTTACATTGGTAGCGTTGCTTGGGCCATCATTCTTCGCGGTGATGGTAAAGGTTACCGAGGTGTTCACATCCGGTGTGGCGTTGTCTACCGTCTTGGTTACGCGCACGCTGGCTACCGGGTGGGCGGTGACGGTCACGCTGGCGCTGTTGTCCGTGCTTACGGTATCCAGTTCCGTACCGGCGATGGTGGCCGTGTTGGTGTAATTACCACCCGCATTTACCCTGGTGCTGATCTGTAGTTGGGCGGTGGCACCGCTGGCCAGGGTGGCAATGGTCCATTTGCCGGTGGTGTTATTGTAGCCCGCATCGCTGGCACTCATAAAGGTGTAGCCGGTGGGCAGCAGGTCAGTTACCGTTACATTGGTAGCCTTGCTGGGCCCATTGTTCTTAGCGGTGAGGGTAAATAATACCAGGTCATTCACATCAGCGTCTGTCCTGTCGGCCGTTTTGGTGATGGACAGGTTAGTGAGCTGTGTTACTACCGGGGTGGTTATGCTGGCGGTGTTATCACTGTTATCCTTATCAGCCTGGGTAACGCTGGTGGTAGCGGTGTTGCTGTATACGCCGTCCGGGTTTACAATGGCACTGATGGTCATGCTGGTAGCCTGCCCGCTGGTGAGGGCGCCAATGGTCCACTTGCCGGTGGCCGCATTATAAGTGCCGGTAGCAGGCGTAGCGCTTACCAGGGTATAGCCGCTTTGGAGTATATCCGTTACCGTTACACCGGTTGCATTGCTTGGGCCTTCATTCTTCGCGCTGAGGGTAAAGGTTACCGGGGCGCCGGGGTAAAGTGGGCTGGGCGCGGTGATGGATTTTGTTAAATGAAGGTTGCTCACGGCACGCGGAGTAATGGTCACCAGGGTGCTGGTGTTATTTGCCAGGGCAATATCAGTTTCTGCCGCGTCTATGTTTGCACTGTTCACGTACAGGGCAGCGGCCTGGTTGGGCACCACGCGCACCGCAAAGGTGGCACTGGCATCTGCGCCTGCATTCATCGTGCCCGGCAGCCATGCAATGGTGCGGGACGGGCCATCGTAGGTCATGCCGGTGGGCAATGGCGGTACGATGCTGAAGCCGTTGCTGACCTGGTCTGCTACTACCACGCCGTGGGCTGTGGCCGGGCCATCGTTGTGGGCATGCAGGATAAAGTGGATGGTATCGCCTTCATCGGGCGTTAGCTGGTCCGCAGTTTTCACGATGGACACATCGATGATCTGTTTCACTACCGGCGTTACAGAATCCGCATTGTTCGTGGGCGTAAGGTCTGTTTCATTACCGGTAATGGCGGCTCTGTTCTTGTAAGCGGCTGCGGCGGCATCTGCCTTGGCGGTAGCCTGCAGCTTCAGCTCCTGTACGCCCCCGTTCAGCAGGTTGCCAATGTTCCACACGCCGGTGGCCTCATTGTAGTTGCTGAGCGATTTGCTTATAAATGTGTAACCGGCGGGGAGTAGATCCGTTACTGTTACACCGGTAGCGTCGCTGGGGCCATTGTTTGTGGCGGTCAGCGTAAAGGTGAGCTGATGGGTGGCCCATATGCTGGCGCTATCCACTGTTTTTTTGATCTGCAGGTCTGTGATGGGGTGTACCGTGGGCGTGGTGCTGGATGCACTGTTATTGCCTGGTACGCGGTCTGGTATCGTGGCGGAGGTGATGCTGGCGGTATTGCTATAATCACCGCTGGCATTCACTTTAGCGTCGATAATGAGGGTGGTGGTGGCGCCGCTGGCCAGGCTGCCAATGGCCCACTTACCGGTGGTGGCGTTGTACGCTGCTGCTGGTGTGGCTTGTATAAAGGTGTAGCCGCTTTGCAGTACTTCGTTCACCACGGCGTCTGTTACATTCACCGGCCCGCCATTTTTCGCGGTGATGGTGAAGTGTACTATGTCACCTGCATTGGGTGCAGTGGTGTTAATGGCTTTGGTGATGGACAGGTCTGCAATGGGCACTGGAACCGGTGTTACACTGGCAGTGTTGTCTGAGAGTACCGTATCTTTTTCACTGCTGCTGATGGTGGCCGTGTTCGTGTAGCTGCCGGTGGTATTCACTTTTGCAGCCACGGTAAGGGTGGCGGCCTGGTTCACACTCATATTGCCAATGGTCCATACGCCGGCGCTGTAGGTGCCTGTAGTGGTGTTGCTGCTTACCAGGGTGTAGCCTGCGGGCAGTGCATCTGTCACTTTCACGTTGGTAGCTTTACCAGGGCCGCTGTTCTTGGCGGTGAGGGTAAAGGTGACGGTGCTGCCTACATCCGGTGTGTTATTGTCTGCCACCTTGGTGATGGAGAGCTGGGCCACGGGTACGGGAATTACCTTGGCGTTGGCCGTGTCATTGGTCTTGTTATTATCCTGCACATTGCCTTTAATGGAGGCAATGTTGTTATAACTGGTGGCATCCGGTGCCACGGTAGCCACGATCTGCATTTGCTTGCTTTCGCCACTCAGCAGGTTATTGATCGTCCACTGGCCGGCGTTGTAACTGCCTGTGGGGATGGAGCTGATGTAGGTGAAGCCATCCGGCAGCGGGTCTTTCACCACTACGCCGGTAGCGGCGCTGGGACCATTGTTGGTAGCCGTCAGTGTAAACACAACGGTGTGGTTCACCTGTTCGGTAGTGTTATCCACGGTTTTAGTGAGGCCCAGGTCTGCCACCTGCGTTACTGTGGGTGCCGTGATAGCGGCGGTGTTATCGCTATTGCCGCTATCGTGCTGGTCTGCGCTGATGGTAGCGGTATTGCCGTACACTGCGTCTGGCAGCACCTTGGCCGTGATGGTCATGGTTTGGGTGGCGCCGGCCGCCAGTGAGGCAATGGTCCATTTATTGGCGGCGTAAGTGGCCGGTGTGGCGCTGACAAGCTGGTAGCCACTTTGCAGCACATCTGTTACCACTACATTGGTTGCCTTGCCGGGACCTGCGTTTTCCGCGGTGATGGTAAAGGTTACATTATCACCCGGGTGTAGCGGGCTGGGAGCGGTGATGGTCTTGGTCACGCGTACATTGGCCGCCGGCACGGGTGTTACCGTCACCGGGCTGCTGGTATTGTTGGTCAGATCAATGTCTGCTATGCCGGCATTCACGGAGGCGGTGTTCACGTAATCACTGGCCGGCTGATCCGGCACTACACGCACGGCAAATGACTGGCTGTTGTTCGCACCACTGGCCAGCGTGCCCACTGTCCACAGGAGGGCATGTGATGTATTGTTATACGTAACACCAGCGGGGAGGGGCAGTACGGGTGTAAAGCCCGCCAGCAGTGTGTCTGCCACTATGGTGCCGGTAGCATTGTTCGGCCCCGCGTTGTGAATGGCCAGGGTAAAGTGGATGGTATCACCTTCATACGGTGTGGCGTTGTCCACTGTTTTGCTCACGGAAAGGTCTGCTACGGGCACCATGATGGGCTGTGCAGCAGCCATATTGTTAGCCATGGTGGTGTCGGTATTGGCACTGCTGATGGTCACCTGGTTCAGGAAGGCGGTGCCGGTGGGCAGTACGGTAGCGGTGATCTTCAGGGAGTCTGATTTGCCTGCATCCAGGTTGCCTAGTGTCCAGAAGCTGTTGTTCACCGTGCCGGCGCTGGCGTTGCGGCTTACCAGGGTATAGCCGGCGGGCAGTTGTTCTGCAATGATCACACCTGCAGCGTTGCTTGGGCCATTGTTAGTGGCAGTGATGGTAAAGGTTACATTATGACCTGCATACACCGTTGTGCTGTCTACTGTTTTGGTAATAGCCAGGTCAGAGAGTGGTGTTACCACCGGTGTGGTGATGCTGGCGTTATTGTTTGTGCTTAGGGTGTCTTTTGTACTGCTGGTGATGGTAGCGGTATTGGCGTAGTCAGCCTGGTCCGGCAGTACCTTGGCAGTAATGGTCAGTGTCCTGGTATCGCCTTTCGCCATGTTGCCAATGATCCATGCGCCGGTAGCATTGTTATAGGTGCCGCCGGTGGCGCTGATGAATTGGTACCCTGCGTGCAGCAGGTCCGTCACGCTTGCATTGGCCGCATTGCTCGGGCCCGCATTGGTCGCCGTGAGTGTGAAGGTCACGGTACTGCCGGGGTAGAGCGGGCTGGGAGCGCTGACGGTCTTGGCCAGTTGCAGGTCTGCCACTGCTACCGGTGTTACGGTTACAGCGCTGCTGGTATTGCTGCCAGTCAGGGTGTCCGTTTCCGCGGCGGTGATGCTGGCCTGGTTGATATAATCAGCCGGTTGCTGGTCCGGCACTACTTTCACGGCAAACGTGGCCGTGGTGCTGGCGCCTGCATTCACAGTGCCTACCGGCCAGGTGATGGTATTGGTCGTTGCGTCGTAAGTGAGCGGCGTGCTTACCGCACCGTTGGGTACAAAGCCTTTGGGCATCACATCCGTAACCACTACGCTGTGGGCTATACTGGGGCCATTGTTGGCGGCCTTCAGTGTAAAGTGGATCACGTCGCCTTCATTAGGTCCTGCATTGTCCACTGTTTTATCAATGGCCACATCTACCACCTGCTGTACGTTCACTGTGGCAGTGTCTTTATTATTTGTTGGGCCCAGGTCGGTTTCCAGCGCGGTAACGCTGGCCGTGTTCTGGTAGTTAGTAGCATCTGCTTTCACATTCACGGTGAGCAGCAGGGTAGCGGTATCGCCGCTGGCCAGGGTGCCAATATTCCAGTTGCTGGTGGCCGGCTCATAGGCACCGTGGGTAGCAGTGCTGCTGGAGTAGGTGAAGCCGTTGGGCAATACATCTTTGGCTACCACGGTGCTGGCGGTACTAAGGCCATGGTTAATGGCGCGCAGCTTAAACGTAAGCTGGTGGCTGGCCCACACGTTGATGCTATCCACGGTTTTGAGCAGTTCCATATCTGCCGCAGGCGTTACGGTCGGCGTTACAATGGACACATTGTCATTGGCCGGGTTATGGTCTACCTGCAATGCGTCTATCGATGCGCTGTTGCCATAAGCGCCGGTGGCGTTTACCGTGGTGGTAATGGTCAGTGTGTCACGCTGGCCATTATCCAGGGCAAAGCCGGTCCAGGTGCCGGCCGTGTTGTCATAAGTACCATTGCCGGTGCTGCTGATGTATTTGTAACCGCTTTGCAGTGCGTCTGTTACTACAATGCTGGTAGCCCTGCTGGGGCCATCATTTTGTGCGATCAACAGGAAGCGCACGGTATCGCCCGGGTAGAGCGGGCTGGGTGCTATGATCTTTTTATCAATACTGAGATCTGCTACCGGTGTAGGCACCACCACGATGGTGGCAGAACTGTCGTTCACCGGGTTAATATCCATTTCATCAGCGTGGATGAAGGCCTGGTTCTCATAGGCGTCCGCCGGCTGGTCTGCTACCACGGAAACGCCGTAGTTTACAAAAAGGCTGGTACCCGTGGCCATGGTGCCCACATTCCAGGTGAGCACGCGGTTGGTGCTGTTGTAGTTTACACCTGCCGGGAGCGGCGTTATCACTTCAAAGCCGCTGCGCAGGGTGTCACTGACCACTACGTTGTGGGCAATGCTGGGTCCACTGTTGGCCGCTGTGAGTTTAAAGTGCACAGTGCCGCCGGCATCCGGCGCCGGGTCATCGCCAAACTTGGACACACTGAGGTCCACCGTCTGGATGATGTTAGGGGTTACAGTGGCGGTGTCATTGGCCATCACCGGGTCGTATTCCGCACCGGCAATGGTGGCTTTATTGGTATAGTTGGTGGCATCCGGCAATACGGTGGCCTGGATGTGCATCGTGATGGTCTGGGTGGGATCCGGGTTCAGGAAATTTACATTCCACTCGTTCGTCAGCGCATCATACACCATGGGCGATTGGTCTGTGCCAATAAAGGCATAGCCATCCGGCAGCACCTCTTTCACGATCACTCCACTGGCCATGCTGGGACCATTATTGGAAGCCGTGATAGTGAAGGTTACCACATCACCCGGATGAGCATTTACGCTGTCACACACCTTGCTTACAAAGATGTCTGCCACTGCGCGCACCGTCGGTGTTGCAATGGAGGACGTAACAGGCCCGTTATTCTTCTGGTCTGCATGCACAGTGGCACTGTTATCATAGGTGCCGGTGGGGTTCACCGTGGCATCAATATCCAGGGTAGCGGTGGCACCATTGGCCAGGTTGCCCACGGTCCAGTTACCACTGGCGGCGTCATAAGCGCCGGTGCTGGCCAAGGAGTTTATGTAGGTGTACCCATCTTGCAATACATCGTTTACGCTTACGTTGCTGGCATCGTCCGGGCCATCATTCCGGAGCGCAATGTGGAAGGTCACGGGGTCGTTCACATCCGGTTTGTCATTGCTGATGGTCTTCTGGATGCTGATGTTGGCCACCTGTGTAGGTACAACGGAAACGGTTACAGTGGCAGGTCCGAGGTGGGTATCTTTTTCAGCACCGGTGATGGAGGCGGTATTGTCGTAGGTGCCGGTGGATTTCACCGTACCGGTAATGTTCAGTGTCTGGGAAGTGCCGCTGGCCAGGGTGCCGATGGTCCACAGGCCGGTAGCTACATCGTAAGTGCCCACGCTGGGTGTAGCGCTTACAAAGGTGTAGCCGCTGGGCCATGCGTCTGTTACCACCACGTTGGTAGCGGTGCTGGGGCCATCGTTATAAGCGGTAATGGTGAAGGTTACGTTGCTGCCTACATCCGGCGTGCTGCTGCCCACCGTTTTATTCACGTAGATGGTGGTAAGCGGTACCATGGCAATGGTGGCTGAATCTGTATTATTTGCCAGGGCGGTGTCCAGTTGTGAGGCATCGCCACTGATCACGGCGATATTCTTAAAGCTGGTACCAGCGGCGTTCATCCTGGCCGTGATGTCCAGCGTCTGGCTGGTGCTTGCCGGCATGAGGCCGATGGACCACAGGCCCGTGGTTTTATTGTAAGCAGCGCTGCTGGAACTTACAAAGGTGTAGCCATCCGGCAGCAGGTCCTGCACTGATACATTGCTGGCGGTATTGGGGCCATGGTTTGTGGCCACCAGGTGAAAATGCACGGTGGCGCCGGCATCTGCGCTGGCCACGTCCGCGGTCTTTTTGATCTCCAGGTCTGTAAGCGCCGTAACGGTGGGTGCTACGATCTGGTCTATGTTATCTGCGTTGTTCGTTTCAGTTTCTGCAGAAAAGATGTTAGCCTGGTTCTGGTAATCGCCATCGGGCAGCAGGGTGGCCACGATGGTGAGGGTTTCACTCTGGCCGGGCACCAGGTCGCCGGGCGTCCACACGTTGGTCGTGTGGTCATATACGGTGCTGTTGCTGGTGGTATATGTTACAAATTTATAGCCGCTTCTCAACTGGTCTATCACCTGCACCTGGGTGCCGGTGCTGGGCCCCGCGTTGCTGGCCACGATGGTGAATTTCACCGTATCGCCCACGTAGAGCGGGCTGGGGGCGGCGATGGTCTTGGTTACGTTGAGATCCACTTGTCTTTGCGGTGTTACAGACACGGCGCCTTCATTGTTGCCTGGCTGCAGGTCGTCTTCATTGCTGGATGCATACGCCGTGTTCTGGTATACGGCGGCCTGTGAGGGGTTGATCTGCGCTTCAAAGGATGCCGCGGTGTCTGCATTCAGGGCCAGGTTGCCCACATTCCAGGTAAGGATATGCGTGGCGGTGTTGTAACTCATGCCGGTGGGCAGGGGATCTACCACGATAAAGGCCGTGCTCAGGGTATCCAGTACTACTGCGCCGGTAGCGTTGCTGGGGCCATTGTTCCGCAGGTTAAAGGTGAAGTTTACATTGGTGCCGGCTACCGGGGTAGACTTGTCCACGGTTTTAGTCAGCACCAGGTCAGCGATCCCTTTTATGTCCGGTGCGGCGCTGGCGGTGTTGTTACCTGTATTTTGGTCGTACTGACCGGGGTCCCCGGTTACGGTTACTGTATTCGTGTAGTCAATACCGTTAGTGCCGGCTACATTGGCTTTCACCAATATGGCCATGTCCAGGGTGGCGCCGGAGGCCAGGTTGCCAATGTTCCAAACGCCGGAGGCGGGATCATAGCCAGGCTGGTCTGCGCTGATAAAAGTATAACCAGTGGGTAGCAGGTCTGTTACTACCACGTTGGTGGCATCGTTCGGCCCTGCGTTGCCTACCTTGATGTGGAACTTCATCGTACTGTTCACATACAGCGTGGTGCTGTCTTTCGTTTTCTGGACGTAGAGGTCTGTGAGCTGGCGGATGGTGGGCGTTACACGCGCGGTATCATCTGTTGTATTATTGTCCTTTACGTCTGACTTTATTACAGCAGTGTTGGTATAAACACCGGTGGGCTCTACCGAAGCAATGACTGTGAGCACGGTGCTGGCATTGGCCGCCAGGCTGCCAATGTTCCAGTCGCCGGTCAGTACATTGTAGTTGGTACCGGCGGGTGCGCTGGCAGATACGAAGGTGTATCCGTTGGGCAGCAGGTCTTTTACATGCACATTGGTAGCGGCATTGGGGCCACTGTTCTTTGCCGTGATGGTAAAGGTGATGTTACTGCCTACGTCCCTGGTGGCGGCATCAGCGGTTTTGGTCACGCTCAGGTTGGCCACGGGCACGGGTACCGGTGTTACGGCGGCGCTATTGTCTGCAGCGGTGCTGTCTTGCTCCGCAGCGCTGATGGTGGCAGTGTTCTGGTAGATGCCAGTGGTAAGTACATGGCCTTTCAGTACCAGGGTCTGGCTGGTGCCGGCGGGCATGTTGCCAATGCTCCAGGCGCCGCCGGCCGTGGTGTAGGCGGCAGAGGGCGTGGCGCTCACAAAGGTATAGCCACTGGGCCATGCATCCGTCACCTTCACGTTGGTAGCATCGCTGGGGCCCAGGTTCGTAGCGGTGATGGTAAAGGTTACATCACTGCCCACATCCGGGGTGCTGTTGTCTGCCGTTTTGGTCACGCTGATGCTGGATACCGGGGTAACGGTGATGGTTACACTGGTGCTATTGTTATTGCTTACCGCATCATACTGGTCTGCACTGGTGATCGTGGAGGTGTTCTTATAGATGCTGCCGCTGAGCGGGCTCACTTTTACGGTGAGGGTCATGGAAGCATCTGCACCTGCGGCAATGTTGCCTGCGGTCCAAATGCCGGTGGCGGGATCGTAGCCGGCGCCGGCGGTGCTGCTCACAAAGGTGAAGCCACTGGGCAGCAGGTCTGTTACTTTCACGCCGGTGGCCTTACTGGGGCCATTGTTGTGCACATTCACGGTAAAGGTGATGGTGCTGCCTGCATCAGCGGCATTGCCGGTGGCGCTGGTAGCCTGGGTAATGGCCAGGTCGCTGGACTGTGTTACCGTGGGAGCAGGATTGAGCGTATATACGTTGTCGTTAGTATTGTTCTCCTGTTCAGTGCCTTTGATATAAGCGGTATTACCATAGCCGGCATCCGGGAGCAGCGTGGTCTGGATGGTCAGGGTCTGGGTGGTATTGGCCGGCAGGCTGCCGATGTTCCAAAGGCCGGAAATGATGTCGTAGGCACCGGTGGTGGCGTTGGCATTTACAAAAGCGTAGCCGCTCTGCAGGGTGTCGCCCACGATCACATTTGTGGCATCACTGGGGCCGTTGTTCTTGGCAATGATGGTAAAGGTCACCGCATCGCCGGGATGCAGGGGAGATGCGGCAGCAAATGACTTGCTCACCTGCAGGTCTATGGCGGGAACGGGTGTCAAGGTAATGAAGCCACTGCTGTTGTTGGCCGGGTTGGAATCTGTTTCCACCGGCGTTGCGGTAGCGCTGTTGCTGTAATTGTCAGCCGTTAAGTTAGGCACTACACTTACAATGATGGAAGTAGTGATTGTTTGCCCGGCGTTGAGTGCAAAGGTGCGGGTCACAATGCGGTCAGAAGGATCATAAGCGGTGCCCGCGGGGCCGGAGATATAATTGAAGCCCGCTGCCAGTGTATCTCTCAGCGTTACGCTGCTGGAGTTGGCGGAGCCGGCATTGGTTACATTGATATCAAATTGTACGTTGGTGCCGGCAAAAGGGGCAGTGCTGTATGCACTGTTCAGTGTCTTGGAGGTCTGGATATCCACTGCCGTGGTTACCGTGGGTGTTATGGAAGCTGCGTCATTGGCGGGCACTATGTCGCCGGTGGTAGTGGCGGTGGCGGTGTTCGTATAAGTACCGCTGGCATTCACGCTGGCTTGCAGCGCCAGGGTGGCGCTGTTTGCGGCCGGGAATATACCGATGGTCCATATGCCTGTACCGCTGTTGTACGCGCCGGTGCCGGGCGTGGCGCTTATAAAAGTGTAGCCGGAGGGCAGCAGGTCTGATATGTTGGTGCTCACCGCGTCGCCACCGGTGTTTGTTGCGGTGATGGTGAAGGTGATCACGTCTCCCACGATCACCGTGCTTTTGCTGGCGGTCATGGTTACGTTTACGTCCGGGCGGCTCACTACCAGGGGCGTGGGGCTGTTATCGTCCGTAGCATCATTGTTATTGTTGGGGTCAGGATCCGCACCATTGGTGGAAGCGTCTGAAATTCCTGTATTATCAGGGGTGGTAGCGCTTGCGGTAGCACTGTTGTTAAACGTGCTGTAGGTATTATTCAGCTGGACATTGAGCGTTAGTTTTACAGAGTCACTCGCTCCCAGGCCCAGACTACTGGGGCCGGGGTAGAGCAGGGCGGTGCCGCCTGTCTGCCCGGTGTAACTGGCCCTGGGAACGGTTTTCAGCAGGTTGCCGCCCGTGATGTTGGTCACGGTGTAAGACGCGGGGGACAGGAACACAGTAGAAAGATCGTCATCGATCTGCACATTGCTGAGTGCCTGGTCTCCATAGTTCTTCACCACAAAAGTGTAGGTGACATTGTAACTGCCATCTGCCTGGATGGTGGGACCTGCGCTCACGCGTTTGGCAATACCAATGGCGGGAGCGGCTGCTGCCGCCGCGCCGGTGGTGCCGGCCATCTGATGAAACGGGCCATGGATGGCCTGTGCATGGGAGGTAAGCGCGGTTATGAGCACTACAAGTGCCATCACCAGGGATCTTATAGAAGGGTAAGTCTTCATCTGATTTCAATAGGTATGGGAATCCACTATTCGGTTACTTTCACTACAATGGTAATGTTGCCTGTTGTGCCAGAACACGCGCTGGTGTTGCTGCCCGCATTTACAGTACAGTTTTGCGTTTGCAGGGCAGGGCCGGGAATCAGCGCAGGCGCTAACCGGATGCCACGGGATAAAACGTTCATCGCCAGTATTGTATGGTAAAGCATGATAGCGGTCGTTTCCGGGGAAATGGCCGCTGGATAATAAGGTACAGGCAGCCTTTCAAGGGAAGTGGCCGCAGGCGCGGGCTTCCGGGGAAAAGCCGGTAATATGGCATTGGGCAGCACAACCGGGAGCGCTGGTCTTCATAGGTGTGCATTTGCAATGCAGGATATGATGCAATGCAGACGCAATGGTTTTTGGTGTAGCATAAACGCAGGACGAATGAAATGCGGTGCCAGGCGCATATTCATAGGCATCGGTTCAGGGCCTGCTATGGTTAACAGTACACCCTTTCACAGATATGGTATTAAGCATGCTCCGGATTAAAAAAACATGCAGGCAGCATGCGGTGATTCGGTATTCTTCACAAGGTGATCCGGTATTCCTCACAAATATATATAAAACTTTATATAACAAAATATTGCAAGTTATTAATAATGTGCATAGTACACTGGGTGATAAGATTTTATGAAATAAAAAATAACTGTGTTAGGCGTTGAAAATGTTTAAATGATGGTATTTTAGCTGCTTTTAAGTATGGATGTGTTTGCATAGCCATTATATCATCATTTACTGTGAACTAAATGGGGATAAAAAAACGTATATGATGGGGTGATACCGTGGCGGGTTTTTGCGGGGGCGCGATGTGTTAATTTATGTTGAAACCCGGGATGATTAGTCATCCTCATTTTGAGATCTGTGTATTGTTTATTAAACTTGTGCTTTGAAAAATTGCTATTGTTTCCTGCCTTATGTTGTGCATGTGCCTGAAACCCCGGAAACGACTGTATACCTTTTGTAAACACCATTCTCTTTAATAACACTTTTACTGTATGAAGATCAAAAAAGAAACCCATGAAACACTGGACAGTATTGCGGCTTTGTTACAACCACATTATTCCGGTGCCGCGGTGACCAAGCCTTTCCTTTCCGGCAAGATCCTGACCGTGCCGTATGAAAACATCAAGTTCATTATGCGCGACAAAAAGGACCATCTTTTTGTGGATATTATGCCCGGTGCCGGCCAGCGCACGGTGGCGGTGCTCTTTGGCGCGATTGGGCTGCTGATTTCCAAAGCCATCTTCAAAGCCCGTAACAAGGAGAAGATCCAGAATTTCCTCCAGGATGCGGAAATGATCATCAACAAGGGTGGTATTGAAAGCATTGGCACCCAACTGGTGTAGTATAACGGGTAAGATTATACGTACATGCAAAGGAGCTGTCTTCCAACTTTGAGACAGCTCCTTTTTATTTGGGTACCTGGAGAAACTTTTCGTTTAAACAATTCCCAGGGCTTTATTTTATTTATGCGGCTTCGCCTTTGCAATTTTTGGCTGCTTTTCAAATACAGCGCCTTTTCAGCACTTATTTTTTGAGCGCAATATCTTCCCGGGCCGCCCATTGCGAAATGTCCTGCTTACTGAGGGCAGCGGCCATCAGGTCAGGAAATTTGTCCGGTGTGCAGGCAAATACCGGTACGCCCAGCGTGGCAAAGAACTGGGCGTTGCCATGATCGTAATGCGGGGCACCATCGTCACTAAGGGCCAGCAGCACTACCAGTTGTACGCCGGCGGTTACCAGTTCCAGGGCGCGTTGCCGCATCTTATCGGCATTGCCTCCTTCAAAGAGGTCGGTGATCAGTACCATCACGGTGTCTGCCGGCCGGGTAATGACCTGCTGGCAATAGCTGAGGGCCAGTTGTATATCCGTACCACCACCCAGCTGTACTCCAAAGAGCAGTTCCACGGGGTCGGTGAGTTGTTCTGTAAGATCTGCTACCGCGGTATCAAATACGATCATCTTTGTTTTTACGGCGGGAATGGAGGCCATTACAGCGCCAAAGATGCCGGAGTACACCACGGAGCTGCCCATGGAGCCGCTCTGGTCCACACACAGTACAATGTCCCTGAGGGCATTGCGCCGGCGCCCGTACCCGATGCGGATTTCCGGGATAATGGTCTTATACTCCGGCTGGTAGTGCTGCAGGTTTTTAAGAATGGTAGCATGCCAGTTGATCTCATTGTGGCGGGGGCGGCGGTTGCGCACACTCCGGTGCAGGCTACCCGTGATGGCCTGCTGGGTGGGGTTGATAAGCTTTTGCAACAGTGCATCCACTACCTTGCGCACCACCTGGCGGGCGGTATCTTTTGTTTTATCGGGGATCACGCGGCTCAGGCTCATGAGGGTGGCTACCAGGTTCACATCGGGCTCCACGTTTTCCAGCATCTCCTTTTCAAACAGCATCTGCGTAAGGTTAAGGCGCTTCAATGCATCCTGCTGCATTACCTGCACTACAGATGAGGGGAAGAAGTTGCGGATGTCGCCCAGCCAGCGGCTCACATTGGGCGATGAAGGGCCCAGGCCACCGCGGCGGTCTGTATCGTAGAGGGCTTCCAGGGTTTTGTCCATTTGCAGTTGCCTGCCATCCAGTGATATGCCGGTGGTGTCTTCTGCGTGGTTGCCCAGTATCATGCGCCACTTGCGCAGTTCTTGTTCGTTGCTCATAGGAACATCCATTTCCAGGTTTCAATTTCCAACATCAGGGAAGTTTCAGGATTCAATTTCCAGGTCCCGGGAAGTGCTAAGATCAAATCCAATTTCCAAAATATGGGGATGAAAGTGATTGTGCGCTGCGCGCAATGGTTACGCCGTGGGGTTTTGAAGCCCCAGTAATTGCATCACCACCGGTATGCCCTGTATGCCACGCGCTATGTCAAATGCAGCATCCGCGGTAGCCGCGGGTAAAGGCGCATCACTATTGGTATGTTTTGCTTTTTCTCCCAGTTTGCGTCTTTCTGCAGGTGTAAAATGGGAGAAGGTGCGGCGAAGCAAGGGCAGCACTTCTTCAAACGTATGCTGTGGCAGCTGGCTCACCCACTGATACACTACGTGCCACAACTGCGGGTCCAGCAAGAGGAAGGTGCCGCTGCCTTTCAGGAAGCCTTCCAGCCAGGCCGCAGCACTGGCAGGCGTTTGCGCGGCAGACATGCCAAAATAAAAAAGCTGCAACAGGTCATCGCCCTGCAGTACCTGGTGGTCTGCCAGGAGGCGGGTAGCATAACCTTTCACCATGGGCGTGGCGTTTTCCTGGCGGGCGATAGTGTTCAGTGTTTGCTGCCAGGGCGCTGTGGTGGAAGATTGTTGCAGCAGGCGGATGGCATCGTCCAGGCGGTGGAACTGTGCGGTGAGGGCTTGCGCGGCTTCCTCGTCCAGGGCGCTGCTGGCCGCAGGTAAGCTGATGCACACGCGGGTGATCATGCTGTCTGTGATGCCGGACACCATGTCTGCGTCTGTCTTGCGCACGTTCCCGTAGCGCGCCACGTTTACCAGGCCGGGTATCACTTCCATTAGTTGCAATACGTCGCCGGTGGCGGCGGCCAGGTTGTTGATGCTGGTAATGAGGGCCTGCACCGCCTCCGGCAGTTCCGCGTGCATGGCCTCGCCCAGGAGGGTGCAAACAAGTGGCAAGCTGCTGGCTTCCTTTGCCTGGTGTTGCAGGTACTTACCGGCGGCTTCCGCCACGGTATTGCCCCAGGTGCCTTTTTCGATGATGGTGATGGAAAATTCCGGTTCCCACTGCAGGCGCCACATTTCCTTGAAGGTGCCTTTGCCACTCACTTCCTGCTGCGCACCCCAGCGGATGTCCAGCAACCGTAAGCGGTGCAGGAAAATGCTGCGTTCCAGGTCATTTTCCTTGCGCAGGTCCAGCGTATAATCCTTGAAATCTGCCGTGGCCGGGAGGCGCAGGCGTTTCTGTGTTTTCTCAATATCACTTTGCAAAGGCGGCTTGGGAATATCCGCCGGCACTTCACCAATAGTGTTGCCCACGATGAGGGCCTCGCGGATCAACTCCAGGAGAATGGTATCTCCATTGCACAACACAGCCAGGGTGGCTTCATTCAACTCTTCCAGGCCCACTTTGCTGAATCCCCGCAAAGCGGCCAGGGAGCCCGCCAGGCGCACGGCTTCTATCACGTGGGCTACGGAGGTGTCCATTTGTTTTTCGCGCAGCAGCGAAGCTACGCGGGCCATCCAGCGGGTGCCATCGTCCTGCGGGTGCTGCCACAGGTGATGGTACCATCCCGGTGAATTAATACCGGCTCCATAACCACTGTCAAAACTCAGGCGGCTATATGTCCACGGTATCCACGTGCAATCTGCTTTTACTTTGGGCAGCCCTTTGAGCAGGTCGTTGTCTTCCTTTTGCCTGGGCATGGTCTGCAAAGCGGGTGCATGCCAGGCCCCGCAGATCACGGCAATGCTGGTAAACATTTCGCGTTCCGCCTGGCGGATGGTCTTGCGCATCCAGGCCTCGCGGAGGCGCTCCATGTAAGGATCTTTTTTGGGATAGGCTTCGCGCAGCGCGGCCATGGCTTCTGTCACGGCTTCAAACACCTGCTCATTGTTCTGCCGGTATTCAAACATATGCTCCCACCACTTTTCCCCGTCATGAAAGCCCGCGGCCAGGGCCAGGTGGGCCACCGGGTCGTGGGTGAAGGAGGGGAGCCGGGCGCCTGTATCTTCACTGGCAGCATTGTTCAGCGCCGGGTTGATGTCACCTGCTTCATTGCGTATATCCGGTGCCCGGTTGATGTCACCTGCTTCATTGCGTGTATCCGTTTCCGTTATACTGCCTGTTGGGGGTGCCGTTGTTTCCGTTGCTTTTGCTTCCGCCAGGCGTTTTTCCTTCCATTGCTGCTCCAGTGCAAACACGTGCTGCATGGGCAGGTCCATAAAGCGCACGGGGATCTTTTTTTCCTGCGCGTAGCGGATGGCCTGCCATTCGGGAGAAAATGCTGCAAAGGGATAGAACACGCTGTTGTCCAGCTGTTCCGGCTGAAAGCAAAGGATGGCCACCGGCGGTTTCAGCCCCGGGTTACCCACCCATTGCAGGATGTTATCCGCATCCGGCGGGCCCTCCACCAGCACAATGTCTGGCTGGAGTTCCTCCAGGAAGTTGCGCACATTGCGCGCGGAGCCAGGGCCATGGTGGCGTATACCTAAAACATGAATTGCCATGTTGATTGTGTCGTTGTGATGATGTGCTATGCCAGGTCACGGCAGGCGCGGTAAATATCTTTCCAGTCTTCCCGTGATTTGATCACCGTTTCCACGTACTCCTGCCACACCAGTTTGTCCTGCACCGGGTCTTTTACCACGGCGCCTACAATGCCTGCTGCCAGGTCGGCGGCGGTGAGACGGCCATCTCCAAAATAGGCGGCCATGGACAGGCCGTTGTTCATCACGGAAATGGCTTCGGCGGTGCTCAATGTTCCGGAAGGTACTTTTAGCTTGGTCTTGCCATCCGCGGTAACGCCGTTGCGCAGCTCACGGAACATGGTTACAATGCGGCGTATCTCCTGCAGTGCCGGCGGTTCCGCGGGCAGTTGCATCACCTTTTCAAAGCTTTCCACGCGGCGTTTTACAATGTCTATTTCTTCTTCCATGCTATCCGGTACGGGAAGTATCACCGTATTGAAACGGCGTTTCAGCGCACTGGAAAGCTCGTTCACGCCTTTGTCGCGGTTGTTGGCGGTAGCGATCACGTTGAACCCGCGCACGGCCTGCACTTCTTTGTTCAATTCCGGGATGGGTAGTGTTTTTTCAGACAGAATGGTGATGAGGGTGTCCTGCACATCGGCGCCAATGCGCGTCAGTTCTTCAATGCGGGCAATCTTGCCATCCTGCATGGCGCGCATCACGGGCGTGGCTACCAGGGCCTTTTCAGACGGGCCTTCTGCCAGCAGGCGGGCATAGTTCCAGCCATAGCGGATGGCCTCTTCGCTGGTGCCGGCGGTGCCCTGCACGATCATCGTAGAGTCGCCGCTAATGGCGGCCGCCAGGTGCTCACTCACCCAGCTCTTGGCCGTACCGGGAAGGCCATACAGCAACAAGGCACGGTCTGTGGTGAGCGTGGCCACAGCAATCTCCATGAGGCGGCGGTTGCCAATGTATTTGGGCGATACTTCAAACCCGTTTTTCAGCCTGCCGCCCATCAGGTAGGTCACTACCGCTTGTGGCGTAAGCAGCCAGTTCTGTGGTTTGGCGCCGCCATCCTGCTTTTTCAGTTCTTCAATTTCCTGGGCGTAGAGTTGCTCTGCGTGCCCCCGTAAGATATCTGACATATGATCAATTTGCGTGGTTGTATGATTTATCCGTTGAAAGCCTTGATGGTATTGGCTTTGATGGTAATGAGCTTTTGAATGTACTGTGCAGTGTTTGTCCAGAGGTGCATGGTGTAGCTGTCCTGCGGGCCTAGTTTGTCCAGTTCTGTGGCAATGCTTTCGGGGATGCGGCGGATGTGCAGCTGGTAGAAATGCTTGCTGTACTGGTAGGGCTGTTTGGCGGTGAAGCTGAAGATGGCGCGGGCCAGGTCCAGCGGCCATTTGCGGGCGTAGTTGCTTACGATGCGCAGGGTGGCTTCCGGATGTGCTTCAAACGCGGTGACGGCATATTTATCCTGGAGGGCTTCCGGCAGGAAGGCCAGCGTTTCAGTGTAAAAGGTAGCGGCATGCGTGGCCAGTGCTTCTATCCAGCGTTGGTCTTTGAAACGCAGTGCGGCCACGGCCAGTGCTTTTACAAACTTCTTTTGTTTTTTATCTGCTTCCAGCCAGCCGATGATGTCCGCTGCATCTGCTTCAAACGCATCTTCCCAATATACAGGGGGCACGGCTTCCATGAGCTGGTACACGATATATTCATCATCGGTAAATTCTTTTTGATTGCTCAGCTTCTGGATGCCATGTTTGTAGATACCGGGGTCTGTATCCGGCGGTAGTGCAATGTTGATCGTTTTCCTGCCACCTATGCCCAGCACCGTGCGGCCCTTGTGCAGGGTTACGGCCTGTTGCAGCACATTCCAGTATTGCAGCACCAGCGGCGATCCCGGGATGAGCCCCAGGAGGCGAAGGGCTTCTTCTTTTACTTTCTGGCTTTTGTCATTTACCACTGTTTCCAGCCAGGGCAGGTCTTTTTTGCTGAGGCCTGTTTCCATCACGGCCAGCAAAGCAGCACGGGTAGCGGCGTTTTCCTGGTTCCAGGTTTCCTGCAGCAACTCGCGCCCCTGGGCAGCGTTGGTGGTACGTTGTTCTCTGAGCACCTCCAGGCGCTGGTCCAGGTTACCGGTTTGCCAGCGGGTGGCGGCGTCCAGGGGCTGGGCAAAGTTCCAGCCGGCATGGAGGCCAGCCAGCCAGTGGCCCCGCTCTCCGCAGCATTGGATGGCCAGGTGCCGCACTTCCTTGTACTGCACGGCGGCCTGTAAAAGTTCCGGTACGTATTCCGGCCACACCAGCTGTTGCTTTGCAGCGCACTGGATAAGCCAGTAGTGCAGCAGGGGCTGACTTTCCTCTGCCAGTACATCATGCAGTACGCTCATGGCAAAGGCGCCGCAGTAGGGTAGTGTTTCCGGGGGGGCGATGGTTATTTCACCGTCGTCACCGGCAAGGGGCATCAGCCCGTTCTGGCGGTAGGCGGACGTGATGCTGGCTATTTGCAGCAGGAGGTCTGCGGGTGCCGGTTGCGTGGCTTCCACCGCATCCCAGGCGGGTTGCAATTCGGGTGGCAACTCCTGGCGCGACGGCTGCTTTTTGGCGGTGCCCAGCAGGGCATTGTTCACCAGGTTATTCCACGTTTGCATATAAAAGTTTGTAGTCGTTATTACTCCAGGTACCCAGCAGGCGGTAGGTATTGCCCTTGCCGATCACCGCGGTTTGCAAAGGCATGCCACCACTGAGGCTGAGCCATTTCCAGAGACCGGTGAAAGGCGCTGCCAGTTGCATGCACTGGCCTTCTTCGTCCTGCAGGAACCATTGGTCTGCCTGCCTTACAGCGCGCAGTCCCTGCACAATAAAGGGATATTGTGTGGCAAATGGCTGGCGGCTTTGCATGGCGGCCTGCGTTTGCAATACCGCCAGCCAGTTGGGCAGGCCGTGAATGGTGCCGCGGTCTTTGCTGCCGTACTGCATTTTCACCATGGCGCGTTGTGGTGTGGCAGAAGGGTAGTACACCAGTTCCGCATCCAGGAGCATGCCGGGGAGGGCACTGAAAGTGGGTTGCTGGTTGCGTACAAAGAATTGCAACACCAGTGCATAGCGCTGGCTTTGCAGGCCGTAGAGCCAGTTCCGTTCTACGGTTAACTGGTCTTCCTTGGCGGTTTCCCTGGCCAGTACAAACCATTGGTCCCGCAGGCCGGGCAAGGCTTTAAGGGCATCCTGGCTTTGCGGGTAGCCGATCAGGGTGCGGATATCCTGTTGCAGGTTTTCCGGCAGGGTGTCTATATGCTGATAGCCTTTTGCCACCATGTAAATGCGGGCCAGCTGGTCCAGCGCTTCGGAGGGCCAGCCGTCGCGGTAAAAATTAATGTCGGACAATTCCTTCAGCAGGCCGGCCAGCCCGGGGGCTTGTGCATCTATCATGCGCCGGCCCATGTTGTCAATAAAGGCGGGGCCTTTTTCCGGTAGCTGTACCATGCCATTGTGCAGCAGGTCACGGGTCCAGCGCAGTAATTCCTCTATCCCGTCTGTAACCTTCTGGTGGCGCGCATCCTGGCGTTTTTGCCGGGTGGCTTCGTCAACGGGTTTACTGGCTTTTTCCGTTTTCTTTTCCTGGCGGTCGTTGCGTTTTTGCAGCCAATCCGTTACCCATCCGGGGGTGGCGGTGTCTGTAAATATAGCTTGCTGGCGGGCATAGAGCAGGAGGAGGCCTAGGCCGTGTTTGCAGGGAAACTTGCGGCTGGGGCATGAGCATTTGGTAGCAAAGTCGGACAGGTCTACCTGGGTTTGATAAGGTTTGCTGCCACTGCCCTGGCACAGGCCCCAGAGGGCAGTATTGCCGGCACCTTTGGCCACCCATTTGGCGGGACTGGCCAGGGAGAGGCCTGCTTTTTTTGCGGCATCGTCCGGGGCCATGGCCATGATTTGTTCTTCCGTAAGATTCAAAGCGGGTTGACTTTTTTTCGGGGGGTAAGTTAAGGAAAGTGGGGGCTTTTTAAAACTAATTTTTTTAGCAAAAAGAAAAGAAGTAGTTTTGGGTATAATGCAGTTTTTATGACAAACAAAGCGTTAGTTGAAAAAATAGCATCCCTGCCGGCCCCATTAAAAGAGCAGGTAATAAAGTTTGTTGACTTCCTGTTAGCCACAAATATTTCCCCTTACGCATCCCGGGAAGCATCCACCACCGTTAATGATTCCGGTGCGCAGTGGGGTGTTAGCAACCCCCTGGATCTTATACTTTCCTTTTGGTCCCAGCAGCAGCGCCAGGAAGCGGGCGCCAGTACAGATGCAGCAAATATTCGCCCTGCAGGGCTGGCAAAAGGCCTTATCAAGATGGCCCAAGACTTTGATACCACCCCTGATGATTTCAAAGATTATATGTAATGGCATTACTCCTGGATACCCACGCATTGATCTGGTTTATTACGGATGATGCAAACCTGCCGGGAAAGGTACGGCGTAGCATATCGGATATGAACAACCGGTGTTTTGTAAGCATCGTCAGCCTTTGGGAAATAGCGGTTAAAAAAAGCCTTGGGAAGCTGCAGCTGGATATGACGATCGGGCAGCTTAGCAAGGTCATTGCGCGCAGCGGCATTGGCATCTTGCAGATCTCGCCTGCCCATATCAGTTGGTTGTCTACGCTGGAATTTCATCACCGTGACCCGTTTGACCGGTTGATCATTTCGCAGGCCATTGTGGAAGGGCATAAGATCGTTTCAAAAGATGCGCATTTCCCGAAGTATACTCCGGAGGTGATGTGGTGATCGCTTAAACGGAAAAAGAGGCTGCGTTTCATGATGCAGCCTCTTTTTTTTGTAAAAATAGTTATACTCCCTTACCAAATCCTCACCCGCAAACTATCCGCCAGGTACATCTTATCCCCCGGCTTCACATTGAACGTCGCATAAAACGCATCTACATTCTGGAAGGGCCCGTTCACACGGAACCGGGCAGGCGCATGCGCGTCTGTGAGCGTCTGGTTGCGCAGGTATTCCTGCGTGCTGCCCATCAGCCAGCCGAGGGAATAGCCCAGGAAATAACGCTGCGCAGGAGAGAGGCCTGCAATGCTGTCGTTATCCTTGAATTGTTTTGTTTTCTGGAACGCATCCCAGCCCAGTAAAATGCCGCCCAGGTCTGCAATGTTCTCGCCCATCGTGGCCTTGCCGTTGATCTTAAACGTATCTACCACTACAAAGCTGCTGAACTGGCGGTCTATAAACGCTGCGCGCTCTTTGAAGTGCTGCTCATCGTCCTTTGTCCACCAGCTTTTCAGGTTGCCTTTTTCATCAAACTGGCGGCCTTCATCATCAAAGCCGTGCGTGATCTCGTGGCCAATGGTGGAAGCGCCTGCGTAACCATACACCAGGGCATCGTCCAGCTGTTCGTCGCGGTAGCCGGGCACGGTGAAGATGCCCGCCGGCAATACGATCTCGTTGTTAGACGGGTTGTAATACGCATTGTAGGTCTGGGGCGTCATGTCCCATTCATCGCGGTCTACGGGCTTGCCCAGCTTATTGATGTTGTAGCGCACCCAGAAAGCGTTTGCGTTCATGAGGTTCTGCACATAATTGTCGTGGGTGACTTCCAGGGAAGAAAAATCTTTCCACTTGTCCGGGTAGCCTACTTTCTTTTTGATGGCGGCCAGCTTCACGAGGGCTTTCTGCTTGGTGCTGTCGCTCATCCAGGTAAGCTGCTGGATGCGGTGCTTGTAAGCATCACGGATGGCTTCTACCAGGTCTTCGTAGCGTTTCTTGGCGGTGGCATTAAAGTATTCTTTTACGAATAATTGTCCCAGCAGTTCGCCCATGGCGCCTTCTTCCTTGCGCAGCACCCGCTTCCAGCGCGGCTTACGTTCTTTAGCGCCGGTGAGCAGCTTATTGAAGTTAAATGCTTCCACGCCATAGGCATCCGGCAGGGCTTCTGCAAATGCGTCAATGAGGCGGAAACGCAGCAGTGCTTTCCACGTATCCAGCGGGGTGGCGGCCACTTGCTGGTTCAGGGCTTTGTAGTATTCCGGCTGGCCTACGATGATGGTGTCTATCCGGGATGCGCCCAGTGTTTTGAAGTATTGCTCCAGGTCCAGGCTGGGCGCCATTTTATAGAGGTCTGGCGCCTTCAGCATGTTATAGTTCTTGTAAGGATCGCGCAGGTCTTCCCGCTTGCGGTGCACCTTGGCCAGGCTGGTTTCCAGGGCCAGGATGTTGCCGGCCTGGGTAGCGGCAGTTGCTGCCGGCATGCCGCTCATGGTAAGGAAGTGGGTGATCAGTGCTTCGTAACTGTGCAGGATGTGCAGGGAGGTGCTGTCTGTTTTCAGGTAGTACTCGCGCTCCGGCAGGTACAGGCCACCCTGCCAGGCATGCATGGCTTCCACCTCGCTGTTCTTCTCATCCTGCGATACGCCTACGCTCAGCATGGTGCTGGCGCCAATATTGTCCAGCTGCGCCATGGCGTCCATGAGGGAATGCGTGTCGTGGATGGCATCTATCTTTTTAAACCAGTTGTCCAGGGGTTGCAGTCCTTTGGCTTCAATACCGGCACTGTCCATGGCGGCATGCCAGAAGTCGCCTATTTTCTGTTGTTTGGTGCCCTTGGCGGCATGGGCGGAGTCGGCTTCCAGGTTGATGGTCTTCAGGCGCTTCAGGTTCTCGTTCACTACCAGCTGGCCTATGCCCCAGCTGCTTTCTTCGGCGGGAATGGGGTTGCGCTTTATCCAGCCGCCATTGGCATACTGGAAGAAATCATCTGCCGGGCGTGCGCTGCTATCCAGGTCTGCTGCCAGGATATCTGCCTTGCCACGGTCTGCAGTGGTGGAAGTATGGCAGGCGGCCAGGAGGGCGGCGCCGGCCAGCAAGGTATAGACGTATCGCATGAATAGATTTTTGTTGCTGCTAAATGTACCCCGTTATTTTAGTCCGGCGCACTGAATTTTGAAGAGCGGTAATGATAGTATTTTGATTGTTTACGATACTAATTTTCAGAAGCTTTTTAAATGCGGGGGAAGATGTGTAACATTGGCTCCGGAAACCGGACCAACCAATAAAAACACTATTTCGACATGAAGATCATTTCCCGCATTTATCAGGGTATCCTGGCTATTACCCTGTGTGCCGCCACACCCGCACTGGCACAGCAAAGCAGCAAGCCTTTGCCGCTGGACCAGTTGCAGCAGCAGTTTGAAGACCTGCGCTTTGGCATGTTCATTCACTTTAACATCCCTACTTTCTTTGACCAGGACTGGCCTGACCCGGACGCATCGCCGGCCATTTTCAACCCGAAGAAGCTGGATACCAAGCAATGGGCCCGTGCCGCACAGTCGGCCCACATGGGGTATGCGTGCCTGACCACCAAGCATCACAGCGGCTTCTGTATCTGGGATACCAAGACTACGGATTACAACGTGATGCACAGCCCCCTGAAGCGCGACGTGGTGAGGGAATATGTGGATGCATTCCGTGCGGCGGGCATTAAACCCTGCCTGTATTATTCCATCCTGGACACCCATCACAAGATCCGCCCCGGCTTCATTACCCGCGCAGATGTGGATATGATCAAAGCACAACTTACGGAGCTGCTGACCAATTACGGCGAGATCCCCGCGCTGATCATAGACGGCTGGGATGCGCCCTGGTCCCGCATCTCCTATGATGCCGTGCCTTTTGAAGAGATCTATACCCTTATCAAAACCCTGCAGCCCAACTGCCTGGTGATGGACCTCAACTCTGCCAAGTACCCCGCGGAAGCGCTGATGTATACTGATATTAAATCGTATGAACTGGGTGCCGGCCAGCGGATCTCCAAGGAAAGCAATAACCTGCCTGCGCTTACCTGCCTGCCCATCAATGACGCCTGGTTCTGGAAAACCAGCTTCCCCACGCAGCCGGTAAAAGATCCTAACATGCTGGTGAATGACCTGCTGAAGCCTTTGAACAATGCTTACTGCACATTCATCCTCAATGCCGCGCCTAACCGCGATGGTCTCATAGATGACAATGCCCTGGCGGCTTTGAGCGCCATTGGCAAGGCCTGGAAGAACGAAGGCCCCGCGCCTAAACTGCCCCCGCACGTGGCGCCCATCATCTCCCACAATATTGCCAAGCACCAGCCGGCAAACGCCAGCTACAGCGATGACATGAACATCATGGACTTTGGTACGGATGATAATTTCCATTCCGCCTGGCAGTCCAATAGCATTGTGAAAGCGCCGTGGTACGAAGTGGTGTTTGATAAAGATGAAGCCTTCAACGCCATTGCCATTACCGAAACCGGCAATCATATCAGCGAATACCGCATTGAATATTTTGAGAACGGTGCCTGGAAACCCTTGCTGAGCGGGCATGATACCAACCGCGTGAAGATCCACCGGTTTGACCGCGTGTACGGCGGCAAGGTGCGCATCCTTATCGACAAGTTTGATGAAGCACCTGGCATCTGTGAGTTTGGCGTGTATAACGAAAGAAGATAATTAACGGACCAATACCACCGCTCCCTGGCGGCTGAAACGCCTGCCCGTGTAGTCTGTCCCCTGTATCATCCATACATAGGCAGCTGCATCGGCAGGCTTTCCTTTTATGTTACCATCCCAATAGCCATGCAGGTCCTGTGTGGAAAATACCAGTTCCCCCCAGCGGTTCCACACCCGGAAGAAATCGATCTGCGGTACACCGGCTGCAATGGCCTGGAAGTAGTCGTTATGCCCGTCCCCATTGGGAGAGAAGGCTGTGGGCACATAAAACTCCGGGCCTTTGTAGGCTTTAATGTGGATGGAGGCTTCATCCTGGCAGCCTTCGGGTGTTACCACCATGAGGGTGTAGGCCTGGTCTGCATTTACAATGGCCACCGGGTTGGCAATGGTGGGGTCACTGAGCCCCGTGGCAGGGTACCAGCTATATTTTGTGCCGGGCGGGTTATCGCCATGGCTGTACAGTTGCAAAGGCTGGCCCATGGCCACCAGCGTGTCTGCGCCGGCATCCGCCTTTACATCCAGTACGGCCACCTGGGCCACAGGTGCATTGGTTACACAACCTTCATTGCTTTCGGCTGTAAGATGCACGCTGTAGGTCCCGGCCTCCGGGTAGGTGTAGCTGGGTTGCTGGCCGCCGGTCAGCTGGCCGTTGCCCAGGTTCCAGGTCCAGGATTGTATGGGAATGGCAGGGGTAAGGTTGATGCCTTCAAAGCCCGCGGCAGAGCCCAGGCACACGTTGCCCGTATTGATGCTCACTTGTGGCGTGGGGGCTACGTGCAGTGTTTTAGTGGCGGTGGCCGCACAGCCCTGTGCAGAAGTTACACGGAGCGTTACGGGATAATCGCCGGCAGTGGTGTAGGGCGCCTGCACGGTTTCCCCGCTGCTGGTGGCGCCATTGCCCCAGTCCCACGCCCAGGTGGCCGGGGTGCCTACGGCCAGCGCAGAGTGATCTGTAACCTGCATGTCCGAACCAGTGCACAGCATAGTTGGTGCAAAGTCCGGCTCGGGATAGGACCCAATGGTGACGGTGGTTTTCAGCGTATCGCTGATGCAGCCGCTGTTGTCTTCGATCACAAATTTTACAGGATACTGGCCGGCAGCGGGATAGGTGTGGGCTGGCGGTTGCGGGCCGGTATAGGTGGTGCCGTCGCCCAGGTCCCAGTACCAGCGGGTTACGGTGCCAAAGGAACTGGAGCTGTTGTTGAACGTAACGGGTGTGCCATCGCAGAGGTTTTGGCTGGTGTTGAAGGCAAAAGCGGGGCGCAGTGCGGCGCAGAACTGCTGCACATTGGTAGCGCCGCCGGTAGACCCGGCAAAGCCCCAGTATACGCTGGGGTCGCCGTTGAAGATGTCTGCCACCAGGTCTTTGGTGAGGGTGAGGCGCTGTGCGTTGTCTACGCTGATCACCAGTGTTTTCGTAGGCGCGTCCCAGTTAATACGCAGCAGGTGCCACTGGCAGTCCTTGATATTATTTACCCCATCTATCACCTGCACAGGACCGGCCAGGTTGCCGGAGCTGGCATGATCTGTAAGACCGTCCATCTGGATGGCCAGGTGGTCAAAGGAGGGGTCGTTTTCATCGGCATTGGAGTAGGTGTCTATCAGCACGCCCAAAGAAGGGGTCACCCCTTTAAACCCAAGCCCCTGGCCGCTTGCGCCCAGGCTGGTGCCCTGCGTTTGCAGGATAAAGGCAATGCCATCCGCTCCATTGGGATCGCAGCCCAGGTTCACATCAAATACATAATTGAAGGATTGACTGAGGTCGATCTTATTCTTGTTCCACACGGTACCGCTGGCAAAATTAGTTGCCGGTGTAAGCTGGTAGCAGTTGCAGCTTTGCTGTGTGGCGTTGCCATTCAGTATGTAAGGCTGTTGGGTCTGTGCATGCAGGGGCAGCTCCATAGCGCACAGGAAGGCAAACAGGCATAGTACTTTTTTCATGTATCGTTTTGCGCTCAGGGGTGGTCAATTTCCACAAACAATTTCCAACATCCGGGAAGTCAAAATACAATCATGTTCACCTGTGGAATGCCGTAAAATTAATATTGGAAACAGTGCTCCGGGAAATGATCCGCGGGGTAAGATAGAAAAACGCGGTCTAAGTTGAGTGGAAATTTTGCGCGTTTGGTGTGGAAATTTTACACTTCCAGGAAGGCAGATGTTTATGTATGCAAAGTTTGTTTTATTTGTCAAACTAACTGGTGAAGGGCCGCGTATTGCAGCAACATAATGGTCTTGGCGTCTTTGATACGGCCATCGCCGATCATCTCCAGGGCCAGGGTAGCGGGCATTTCCAGCACTTCTATGTCTTCCTGTTCCTGTTCAATACCGCCGCCGGGGTGCACTTGCATGCTGTGGTCATATTCCGCCACGAAGAAGTGCAGCACTTCGGTAACGCTGCCGGGCGACATATACGCTTCAAAGATCTTGCGTGGCTGGTGCACGCGGTAGCCGGTTTCTTCTTCAGTTTCGCGCACAATGCAGGTAGCGGCATCGTCCTTATCCAGCAGGCCGGCGCAGGCTTCTATCATCATGCCGTTGGGATTGCCGTTGATAAAAGTGGGCAGGCGGAACTGGCGGGTGAGTACCACCGTTTTACGTTCCCGGTTGTAAAGCAGAATGGTGGCGCCATTGCCGCGGTCGTAGGCTTCCCGTTGCTGGATCTGCCAGGTGCCATCTGCTTTCTGGTATTCGTAGATCACCTTTTTAAGGGTGTACCAGTTGTTGGAAAGAATTTCGGTGCCGGTGATCTTCACGCGTTCGTTTTGCATGGCTGGAATTTTAATGGGGATGAGGTGCTATTTAAAAATAACGAAAATACCGTGCCGGCGATGTTAAAAAAAAGCCCTGCCGCTTATCCTGTTGCGGCAGGGCTGGTGTTGCATTATGCCTGCTTTTTGGGCGGCAGCTGGAACGCAACGGCATCGTGCTCAAAGTGGCCTTTGTGCGAGCCGTCACAAAAAGGTTTGTTCTGCGACATGCCGCAACGGCAGAGGGAAACCACATCGCGGCCGTTCAGGTCGTATGCTACGCCATTGCGGTCCACGATCTCAAAATCGCCCTCAATTTTCAGTGAACCATTGTTGTTTACGGTGATCTTTGTACTAGCCATTACCATTTTTGATTGAAGAGCAAAGGTAGCGCATTCAGTACTTTTTTGAAACGGAGTAGGCAATGTTGAAAAAAATTACTAGGTTGGAATCCATTTTCCTGGCCCGCTACCACACTACGACTCTTTACAGCAGGACAATAGAATTGTTTTTCACAGACCGGCGCCGGCCTGGCGCTATAGCTATTCAAATAATTAAGACCAATGAAGACATTATGTACACTCGTACTGTTTGCGTGCTGCGGCTGCACTGCAATGGGGCAGCAGGTTTATGTAAACCAGGTAGCTTTTGAACAACACAGTCCCAAACACGCGGTGGTAGCGGCAGACGACAGTATGAAAATTGACAGGGCCTTCTGGCTGGAGGCGGCGGCCACCGGGGAAAAGGTGCGCAGTGGCGTGCTGGAAGCGCCACAGCAGGTCCCTGAATGGCGCCCACATACAAATTTTTACGTGGCTGACTTTTCCACCCTGGAACTTGCCGGCACTTATGTGCTCAAGGTGAAAAAAGGTAACATGGTTACCAGCTCCGCTCCGTTTTCCATTGGCCCCAATGCGCTTACCGCACAGGCCATTCCCGCCATCCTGCATTACTATAACAAGCAAAAGGCCAATACGCCCGAAGAATGGGCGGCCGATGCGCATGCGCAACTCTTTGGCAGTAATAAGACGGTGGACCTGCGCGGTGGCTGGTGCGATGCATCCGGTGATGTAAGCAAGTATTTTTCCCACCTGGCCTATGCTAATTTTATGTCGCCCCAGCAAATTCCACTGGTCACCTGGTCCCTGCTGAGCGCCGCGGAAAGCATGCCCAACCTGCTGCACCGCTGGGGCGTGGAAGATTCCATTAACAACGAGGCCATGTGGGGCGCGGATTATATCCTGCGTGATCTTTCTGACTCCGGGTACTTTTATATGACGCTTTTCACTTACTTTAAAAAGGATCCGAAAGCAAGAAGGGTGGTAGGCCTGCTGGCCAATAGTGTAACCACCAATGACTACCAGTGCGCCTTCCGCGAAGGCGGTGGTATGGCCATTGCTGCACTGGCCCGGGCTGCGCGCCTGCACGTGCACGGCGATGCTACCAATGCAGAATACCTGGCCGGTGCTGAGCGGGCCTTTGCCCATTTGCTGGTGAATAACCTGCGCTACTGTGATGATCACAAGGAGAACATCATTGACGATTACTGCGCCCTCCTGGCTGCCACGGAATTATGGATCACTACCAATAACCCGGATTACGGGAATGAAGCCCGCAAACGTGCGGCAAACCTCAATGCCCGCATGAGCGCAGCCGGCTATTTTATAGCAGATGACGGCAGCCGCCCTTTCTGGCCCGCGTCTGACGCGGGTATGCCCGTGGTGGCCCTGGCCCGCTACCTCAGTATGGAAAAGGAACCGGGAGCACGCAGGGCAGCGCTGGCCACTATTAAAAAGGCATTGGACTACAACCTGCGTGTAAGCGCCGCCGTTAGTAACCCGTTTGGATATGCGCGCCAGTCGTTCCGGTTCAAAGGCACGGTGAAAGACGGTTTTTTTATCCCGCATGACAATGAGACCGGCTGGTGGTGGCAGGGTGAGAATGCCCGGCTGGCATCACTGGCCACGGCCGCCATTGTGGGCGGCAGGCTGGTATACCCGAATAGCGGTGAAAATGCCCGCTTTGGCGTAAAGCCCGCCCTGGCAGCATTTGCGGCCAGCCAGGTGTCCTGGGTCCTGGGATGTAACCCGTACAATATGTGTTTTATGTACCAGTTTGGCCAGCACAATGTGCCTTACATGCATTCCAATTATGGGCATGGTTCTGAAAAAGGAGGCGTGTCTAACGGCATTACCGGCAAAGACGGCAACCCCGACGGCAGCGGCATTGATTTCAAGGAAGAAGCGGAAGGCAATGAGTGGCGGTGGACGGAACAATGGATCCCCCACGCCGCCTGGCTACTGCAGGCCCTTGCTGCCATGGCAGACGGACAGGAAAAATAATTCTTGCAGCGGGGCGATGAGAAACGCTGCTCCGCTGTCTCTTTTTAAAGAAGGCGGTCCACGCGCCGGTTATTTACTAACGACCACCAAAACCTGTAGGTATGTTCAACAGACGATGGCCGCTTTGCATGCTGGCGCTCCTTTGCCTGGCGCTGCAGCCTCCCGGCCGTAAAAAACACCAGAAAGTGATCATCGGCTATGTGGGCGGCTACAAGGGCCTGGCCAATACTTACAATATTGCGGCGGAAAAGCTCACGCATATCAATTATGCGTTTGTGAACGTGCAGCATAACCGCGCTGTGCTGGGTAATGAAGCCACGGACACGGTGAACTTCCGCAATCTTAATGCCCTCAAACAAAAGAACCCCGACCTGAAACTGATGATCTCCATTGGAGGATGGGCCTGGAGCGAAAATTTCTCCGATGCGGTGCTCACGGACACGTCGCGCAAGGCGTTCGCCGCCAGCGCAGTGGACATTGTGCGCCAATACAAGCTGGATGGGGTGGACATTGATTGGGAGTATCCCGCCATTCCCGGTGAGGAAGGAAACATCTACCGCCCGGAAGACACGCATAATTACACGTTGATGTTCCGCGACCTGCGGGCCAGCCTGGATTCCCTCGAAAAGGAAGTGGGCAGGCACCTGTTCCTTACTTGTGCAGTGGGCGCCTCCAAAGACTTTGTAGACCATACAGAAATGGGCCAGGCAGCGCCTTACCTGGATTATGTAAACCTGATGACCTACGATAATTATGGCGGCCCTGCTGCCGGGCATCATACCAGTTTATATCCTTCCAGGGCATATGCGGGACATGGCTCCGCGGATAGTACCGTACAGTGGTTCACCGCGGCGGGCGTGCCTTACAACAAGCTGGTGATGGGTATTGCGTTTTATGGCCGGGGCGCCATCGTGGCGGATACGGGCACCCGTGGCCTGGGAGATGCCACTGTGCGCAACACAAGAGCCGGTGGTTATACTTTCCTGAAAGACAGCCTGGTAAATAAGAACGGCTTTAAAGAATTTCATGACGGGGAGGCCAAAGCCTCTTACCTGTTCAATCCCACTACGCATACCTTTATCAGCTATGACGATGAATGGTCGGTGAAGAACAAGTGCGAGTATGTGCTTACGCATAATATGGGCGGCGTGATGTTCTGGGAATATGACTCCGACCTGAAACTGTACCTGCTGAACCAGATCAATAAAAGCCTTCCCTGATCTTTTTCCCTAAATCAAAACCGCATGCAGACAACCATAACAACCCCGGGAGATGTAGCTGCAGGTGCCGTGCGCGCGCCTAAACAACGCATTGTGTCCATCGATATCCTGCGCGCCCTCACCATGGTGCTGATGATCTTTGTAAATGACCTGTGGACGCTACAGGGCGTGCCCCGCTGGCTGGAGCATACCGCGGCCCGGGAAGACGGCATGGGCCTGGCGGATACGGTATTTCCCGCATTCCTGTTTATTGTAGGCCTTTCCATTCCCTATGCTATCCAGCACCGGAGGTCAAAAGGAGATAACCTGGGCCGGTTGTTGTGGCATATTGTGTTGCGCACGGTGGCGCTGGTGATCATGGGTACTTACCTGGTTAATTCAGAGGAGTTGAATGCGCAGGCTACCGGCATGTCGCACCTGGTGTTTGATGCGATCGGGGTTACCTGTTTTATTGTTATCTGGAATACGTACCCTGATAGCTGGAGTAAGGCAGCTGTGCGGGTTTTGCAGGCAGTGGCACTGGCAGTGCTGGTGTACATGGCCTGGATCTTCCGCGGTGGGCCGGATGGGGATGTGCACCGTTTTGAGCATTCATGGTGGGGTATTCTGGGGCTCATAGGCTGGTCTTATTTTGCAGGGGCTACGGTGTACGCGTTGTCTAATGATAGGATCGTGGTAAACCTGGCGGTATGGGCGCTGATGCTGGGGCTTTGCATGGCGGAGCACGCGCATGTGTTGCCGCGGGAGGGGTGGTTCCGTCCTTTGATCAGCCCCCTGGGAGAAGGCGGCCTTACAGCTTTGGTAACAGGTGGGGTGGTGATCTCCCAGTTGTTCCGCCGGTTTATGGCGGTGGGAGCGTGGCGGCGCATGGTGCCGTTGTTCCTTTGCATAGCGTTGGTCCTGCTGGGTGCGGGTTTTGGCGTGCGACCGCTGGATGGTATTTCCAAAATTCAATGTACGCCCAGCTGGATATTGATCTGTAGTGCAATTACTATTGCCATGTTTATGCTGGTGTTTTACCTTACAGATATTTTAGGCAAAGGCGGGTGGTTTGCATTCATCAAAACCGCCGGCACGGATACCTTGCTTTGTTATCTTATGCCATATTACGCTTATTGCGTGTTCCTCACGGACGTACGCCTGCCGGATGCGCTGGTGACGGGCGGCGTAGGCTTATTGAAATCCGCTGTTTTTGCTTTGTTGATGGTGCAATTGGCCAGGCTGCTCACGAAAGTGGGGGTGAAGGTCAGGTTGTAAAAGATTGTCGTGGAAGAGGCGCCTTTTACGGCGCCTTTTTTTGTTGCCTCCATCGTGCGGCTGCACGGCGTTTACCGCGGATGATGCTGATCCAGCTTTAGCTTTTCGTAGCGTTGGGAATACTACCATATAGGCCAGCGCAAACGTGCGTGTACGCCGGTTAAGTGTCATCCCTACACGAGCCACCAGTGCCAACTTCCGCAAAATGAAATCGGGAGAATTGCCTATATTACGTGTATATTTGGGCGGTCCACGGTATGAAAAAACTGATCTTGATCCTTTTCCTTGTCCTTTGCAGCAGGATGTTTGTGCAAGCGCAAGCCTACGGTCTCGCGTTTGCCAGCCACGAGTCGGTGCAGGAAAAAAGAACCTCCCTCAATCTCACGCCCAACGAGCCTTTCCGCCTCCGCCAGGTTTCCGATCTTTCCTTTGACCTGCAGTTTGCCACCTTCCGCGAAATTTATTTCGGCTACGTGGTGCGTATCATTTTTAACAACAATGAGAATGTAGACCTCGTGTACAACGAGATCACGAAGCAATTTAATTTCCTGGTAGGAGAGCACCTCGCTGCCGCTTTTAGCATAGACTCCATGCTGCTGTACCGGCAGTGGAACCACCTGCGCATCCAGCTGTCGCCCCAGGACCACAGCGCTGCTATTTTCTACAACAATAAAAAAATGGGGGCAGCCCAGGGCAAGCTGGACGCCAATTCCAGCTGCCGCATTTTCTTTGGCACTAATAATTTTGAAGGCTATCAAACGGTAGACATTCCGCCCATGAGCCTGCGCGACGTAACCTGGTGGGAAGACGGGCGGGCCCGCAATTGCTGGCCGCTCAATGAAAGCACCGGTACCCAGGCCAAAGACAGCCTCCAGGATAAAACCGCTACCGTGGCCAATCCCGGCTGGATGCGCCCCAGGCACCAGAACTGGGAACTGGCGGCCTCCCTGCAGGTGCCCGGCCGCGCCAGCGTAGCGTTTGACCGCAATAAGGAAATGCTCTACATCGTGTCGGCAGATTCTGTACTGCAATTTTCCTTTCACAATATGCAGCTGCGCAACAACCCTTACGCAGAACACCAGGATACGCTGATAGCCGGCAATCAATCCGTTTTTGATCCCTTCCGCAACAAGCTGTATAATTTTTATATCGACGAAAAAAAGGTAAGTACTTACGATACCGCGGCCCGCAAGTGGGACCAGCACTTCAATGCCAGAGGCCTTACACTGTACTGGCAGGTCAATAAATTTGTAGGGGCAGATACTGCACTGTACATCCTGGGCGGTTACGGCTACCTGCGTTATAAAAACGGGGTGCAGCGCTATTCCCTCACGGACCATACCTGGGATTCCCTGTCTGTAAAGGGAGACCGCTTTACGCCCCGCTACCTGGCGGCCCTGGGCGCCAATACCGCCGGCGATACGGCCTACATCCTGGGCGGTTACGGCAGCAGTACCGGCGACCAGGTGGTAAATCCCCGCCACTACTATGACCTGCTGTCGTTCAGCATTAAAGACCGCTCCTTCAAGACCATTTACCACCTGAAAGAGCCTGGGGAGCAATTCTGCTTTGCCAACAGCCTGGTGATCATCCCCGGCACCCGCACTTACTACGCCCTCATTTACCCGAATGATAAATTCAATACGAACCTGCAATTGATCAGCGGCTCCCTGGACAAACCGGAATACAAGCTGCTGGCCAATGCCATCCCCTATTCTTTTTACGATATCCAGTCTTTCTCCGATCTCTATTATTGCCCGGATAGTAAAAAATTAGTGGCAGTAACGCTGTACAACGATAAGGCCACCAACCTGTCTGCGATCAAGGTGTACACCATCGCTTTTCCGCCCAACCAGTTGCCGGTGGTAACACCCGCTGCGCGCCTGCCCAAAGCCTGGTGGGCCTGGCTGGCCCTGCCGCTGGCGGCAGCGGTGTACTGGCTGTTGCGCAGGCGTGGCCGGAAAGCACGGCTGGTAAAGGGTTTACAACCGGCCCCCCTGCCGGAAAGGGCTGCCCAGCCCCAACGTGCAACAACGCAGGTACCCGTGGCACCAGGTCATAACATTGTTTCCGCGGAAAGTGCAGCTGCTGGTAGCCAACCGGCAATGGCCGCTGCCCCTTCCGCAGCCAACAGCCAGGCAGCAATCGCCGCCGCCCCGGTTGTGACAAACAGGCAGGCAACGCGCACCGCTCCCGTGGAGGCAAATAACGTAGTGCCGTCACCGTTAGTAATGCCCGCTACGCCGCGCAGCCATATTTATTTCTTTGGCCAGTTTGAAGTGACGGACAAGGAAGGGCAGGACCTCACCCGCCTGTTCACTCCTTTATTAAAAGAGCTCTTCCTCATCATCAGCATTCACACCCTGCGCTCCGGTAAGGGCATTCCCGCGGAAAAGCTCTATGCCACCCTTTGGCGTGACAAGTCTGCCAAGGAAGCCCAGAACAACCGCTCCGTGAATATGGTGAAGCTGAAAGCCATCCTGGACAAACTGGGTCCCTGCAATTTTGTGAAAGAGGCCGAGCGCTGGAGCCTGCACTACGACAAGGACCAGATCTGCATGGACCTGGCCACTTTCCTCCGCCTGGCCCAGGAGCCGCGCCCGTTGCAGCTGGAGCAGGTGACCGCCCTGCTGCACATCCTGCGCCGTGGCCCGCTGCTGGCCGATACGGAGCTGGAATGGCTGGAAGACATCCAGTCTGCCATTGCGGACATGGCCATCAGCACCCTTACGGATGCCATCTCACAATTGCCGCACGACCCGGAACTGCTCATAGAAATAGCCAACTGCATTTTCCTTTTTGACCCGGTGAACGAAGAGGCCCTCCGTGTGAAGTGCCGCAGCCTGGGTGTGCTGGGCCGCCACTCCATGGCCAAGGCTGCCTTCGACAAATTTGCCCGTGAGTACCACCACATGTACGGGGAAGACTTCCAGCATACTTTCCACGAGGTATTCAGTTAAAGGAATTACCAACCAACAATTTTCAACCGCAACCAACTTCCAGCTCTCCATGCAGGGGCGCCGGAAGCCGCTTCCCTTCCGTTTGATATTGGGAACTGGTTATTGAAAATAGCCGCTCCTTTTTCTTTGATATTGAAAGTTGTTTCCCGGAAATTATGCGCCCGGCGCGCCATTAGTGCTTAATTAGTGCTGTAATTAGTGCGGCACTTTTAATTTGCGGATATCATCCACATTATCCACGTTATGAGTGCTAAAGCCGAGGTACCCGTTTCCCACAAGCGAATCCGATTGTTTAAATTCATTGGCCTCCTGCTGCCCCTGCTGCTGCTGTTGCTGCTGGAAGGCGGGCTGCGCCTTTTCCATTACGGGCAGGACCAGCGCCTGTTCATTACCGCGCCGGAAGATGCACGCTATTTTGTGATGAACCCCGATGCCGCAAAGCAATACTTTCCCAACCAGGAAATAGCCACCACCGGCAACCATGAACTGTTCCGCAAGGAAAAAGACCCCAACACCTGCCGCATTTTTGTGCTCGGCGAATCGACCACCATCGGGTATCCTTACTTCCACAACGGATCATTCCACCGCTGGTTACAATACCGCCTGGCGCACACCTACCCCAACAAAAATTTTGAGATCATCAACGTGGCCCTCACTGCTGTAAACTCTTACACGGTATTGGGATTTGCCAGGCAGGTAGTGCATTACCAGCCGGATGCCGTACTGATTTACAGCGGGCATAATGAGTACTATGGCGCCCTGGGTGTGGGTAGCACGGAGCAAATAGGCGGCAGCCCTACCCTGGTGCATACTTTGCTGGCGCTGCGCCAGCTGCGGGTGGTGCAGTTGTTTACGAGCGTGTATGAAGGCCTGGTAAAGAAAATACAATCCGGCCCCAAAGATGGTAAGGCCCGCATGGAATTGATGGTGGCGCAGCAGCAGATCGCCTATGGAAGCGACCTGTACCAGCGGGGTATAGACCAGTTCAAAACCAATATGGACGCCACGTTGCAGGTGTTTGAAAACGCCGGGGTGCCGGTGTTTGTGAGCAACCTGGTATCCAATGAAAGGGACCTGCCCCCGTTCATTTCCCTGCCCGTGGACAGTGCGCGGTACCCCAATTTCGGGCCCCGCTTCCGCGCCGGCATGCAGGCCCTGGCCGCGGGCGACAGCACGAACGCGCGCACTGATTTCCAACTGGCGGAGCAGGCATTTGCACAAAATGCGGACTGTAATTTCTACCTGGGCAAACTGGCGCTTTGGGCGCACGACAGTGCCGCGGCGCCTGCCTTTTTTGCCCGGGCGCGGGATATGGACGCCCTGCGCTTCCGCGCACCGTCTGCCATGAACCAGGTACTGGCGGCGGTGTGCGCACAGCACCGGCAGGTGCACCTGGTAGATGCCTACCAAGCCTTTGCCGCGGCCAGCGCCGCCGGTGTGCCGGGCAATAACCTGGTGCTGGAGCATGTGCATCCCAACCTGGATGGCTATGCCTTGCTTTCTGATGTGTTTTACCAGTCCCTCCGCCAGCAGGGCATCCTGCCGGCACCCTCCGAGCCGGAAATGACCCTGGCCCGGCTGCGTACCAGTATGCCCGTTACAGTAGTAGATTCCCTGGCCGGGGCTTACAAGATCGCTAACCTGGAACGCAGCTGGCCTTTTCATGGTGCTAACGCAAACGACTCAACGAAGGTAGAGGGGGAAGTGCCGGAACTGGCCTATGGCCTGGCTTTCCGCCACCTGTCATGGGGGGAGGTGATGGACCAGCTGTATGCAAAGTATGTGGCGGATGGCGACCTTCCGGCGGCGGCCCGCATTGCGGAAGCCCGTGCCCTGGAATCGCCCACGGATGCACGCCTGGCCCTGCTGGCGGCCAACCTGTACGGGAAGATGGACCGGCTGGCGGATGCAGCCTTTTATTTCCGCCAGGCATTTAATATGGCCCCGGATTTTGAAACTGCCAGGAATATTTTCGTAATTTATCTGAAACAGGACGAGCCGATGAAGGCCATGCCTTACCTGGACTATGCCATGGCCCATAACGACCGGGGCATGAACCTGGCGCCGGTAAAACAATTTGCCACCGCCGTGATCCAGCTGCAACTGGCCGCCCAGAAGTCGCCCCAGGATGCAGCCCTGCTCAAGCAGATTGCCACCAAGTATTACCAGATGGGGAATACGGACGGTGCGGTGAAATACCTGGAGCTGGCCCTGAAGGCCAGTCCTGCGGATGTGAGCCTGCAGCACATGCTGGCGCAGCTGAAGAAGGTGTAGCGCGGGAGATCGTACAAGGTGCACGGTACAGGTATGGTACCTTGTATACCGTGTGAAGTGCATGGTACAAAATGTTCAACGCACCTAAATTATCTTACGTTATGAAAATGGAGATCACCAGGAAACAAAACACTGAGATCGGGATGATTGCCGCGGGCATTTGCCTGGTACTGGCTGTAACCAGGCACCAGTGGGGATTTGCAGGGTGGGCGCTGGTATTGCTCCTCGTTTCCCTGGTGCTGCCGGTGCTCTTCTTTCCCATTACCTGGTGCTGGTGGCAGGTGGCACGGTTACTTGCCGTGGTGAATATGCGTATCCTGCTCACGCTTTTATTTTTTATATTGGTAGTGCCGGTGGGTTTATGGCGCCGGTGGCGGGGCCGTGACAGCCTGCGGTTGCGGGCATTCCGCCAGGGCAGCGGCTCGGCGCTGGAAGTGCGGGAGCATGTGTATACGAAGGAAGACCTGGTGCATACTTTTTAATAACCGTTAAAAGTGAACCGTTAACCGTTGATTGTTTCGGGTTGACCATTAACCGTCAGCACAATCATGAGCGATTAACAATTGACCTTTAACCATTAACTTTCATTAATGGAATTTCTCTCCGAGCTTTGGCTTTTCCTGAAGACGCGCAAAAAATTCTGGCTGCTGCCTTTACTGGGGCTGCTGCTGCTTTTGGGCCTCCTGGTGGTGCTTACCAGCAGCTCCGCGCTGGCATCTTTTATCTATACCTTATTTTAAAGATCTCCTTTGGCCAGCATTATCCTGGGCATTGCCGCCTTTTATCATGACAGTGCGGCCGCCCTCATTATAGACGGGAAAATTGTAGCCGCTGCGCAGGAAGAACGTTTTACGCGTGTGAAGCACGACGCGGCGTTCCCGGTGCAGGCTATCCGCGCCGTGCTGCAAACGGCGGGCATTGCGGCAGATGCGGTTACGGCCGTGGCTTTTTACGACAAGCCATTCCTCAAATTTGAAAGGCTGCTGGAAACTTACCATGCTTTTGCCCCCAGGGGCTTGCGCAGTTTCTTGACGGCTATGCCGGTGTGGATCAAAGAGAAGCTGTTCATGCGCCGGCTGCTGCGTAAAGAGTGCAAGGCATTAGGCCTGCCGGCCAACGTGCCCCTGTATTTCCCGGAACATCATTTATCCCACGCAGCCAGTGCATTTTATCCATCACCTTTTAAGGAAGCCGCCATTCTTACTATTGACGGCGTAGGGGAGTGGGCCACTACCACCATCAGCAAAGGCGTTGACGGACAGATACAATTGCTCCGGGAGGGAAAATTCCCCCATTCCGCAGGGCTTCTATATTCCGCTTTCACTTACTTTTTAGGATTTAAGGTGAATAGCGGTGAGTACAAGCTCATGGGCCTGGCGCCGTATGGCCATGCAAACAGCCCGGAGACAAAGGGTTTCATGAACCTCATCAAAACTACGCTTACAGATATACGGGAAGATGGTTCCCTGTATTTAAATATGGACTACTTCGATTTTGCCACCGGCCTTACCATGGTGCAGGCTTCCAGATGGGAGCGGCTCTTTGGGATGGCCCTGCGCAAAGCAGAAGATCCTATTACACAACAGCACATGAACCTGGCCATTGCCATCCAGCAGGTCACGGAAGAAATAGTGATAGCACTGGCCCGCACGGCCCGGCGGCTTACGGGCTGCAAGCACCTGGTAATGGCAGGCGGTGTGGCGCTCAATTGTGTGGCCAATGGCAAGCTGGCCGGCCTTCGTATTTTTGACGACACCTGGATACAACCCGCCGCCGGCGACGCAGGTGGAGCCCTGGGGGCGGCGCTGGCCGTGCATTACATTGCCGCTGCGCAACCCCGGGAGATTATGCGGCCAGACAGTATGCAGGGCGCCGCCCTGGGGTCTTCCTTTACCAGCCTGCAGGTAAAAAGTATGATCCTGCAATATGGCGCCACGGCCCGTTGTATGGAAGATAGCGCTGCGCGCAATGCCTATGTGGCGCAACTGCTGGCCCGGGGCAAGATCGTGGGCTGGTTCCAGGGGCGTATGGAATTTGGCCCCCGGGCGCTGGGCCAACGCAGCATCCTGGCCGATCCGCGCCGGGCGGAGATGCAACAGCATTTAAATGTGCAGATCAAAGCCCGGGAAGGCTTCCGCCCGTTTGCGCCGGCAGTGCTGGCTGCCGATGCAGCACTTTATTTTAATACGGCGTTACATAATCCGTACATGCTTTTTGTTAGCCCGGTGCAGGCCAGCCAGCGCCGCCCCGAGCCGGAGGGATATGCCAACTGGAATTTGCAGGAACGCCTGCACCATGAACGTTCCACATTGCCTGCCGTAACCCACGTAGATTACTCCGCCCGTGTGCAAACGGTGGATGCAGGCGTACATCCTGTGTTTCATGCCCTGCTTACCGCTTTCAAAAAAGAAACAGGATGCCCCGTGCTGGTGAACACTTCTTTTAACGTAAGAGGAGAGCCGATCGTGTGCACGCCGGAACAAGCGTACCTGTCCTTTATGCGCACGGGTATGGATGTGCTGGTAGTGGAAAATTATGTCTTCCTGCGGGAAGAGCAGGCGCCCACGAAACCGGTCCCGGACCCTGTGTTTGGGGATGATTGAGGCACTAATTTCCCCTAACGCAGTGCTAACGTTGGCATTAATCCGGCCACCTTCCGGGGTTAATTCCATTAATTGTTTGATAACTAACATATTGCTCCTGAAATTAATTTCCATTATTCTTCAAAATTAGCGCTCCCGTTAGTCCATTATTAGCCCATTCATTAGGCCGTTCCGCCTTACTTGCACCTATTAATTTTATCAATCGAAACAATTCCCGTTATGAAAAGATTACTTACGCTGATATTATTGGCGGCGGGGGCTATGCATGCATATGCCCAGCAAAGACCATTGATCAGGGGCAGGGTAGTGGACGAGAACAACAAGCCCTTACCCGGCGCTACGGTACGTTTGAAATCCACTAACACGTCCGTGCCCACTGACTCCGCCGGTAATTTCCAACTTTCTCCCGGCGACCAGACGGCACCGGTGCTTACCATTTCTTTTGTGGGATACGCTTCGGCAGACTACACCGTAGGTAGCCGCAGCTTCGTGGAGGCACACCTGCAGCCAGACCTCCGCAATCTCAGTGACGTGGTGGTAGTGGGCTACGGTACCCAGCGCAAGCGCGATGTGACCGGCGCCACTTCTACCGTGAAGGCAGACGAAATTGCCAAGCGCCCGCTTACCCGCGTGGAGCAGGCCTTGCAAGGCACTACCTCCGGCGTTACGGTGGCCAGCACCAGCGGCCAGCCGGGCGTGGGCCTGAGTGTACGCATCCGCGGGGTGAACTCTATCACCGGTTCCAATGAGCCGCTGTATGTGATAGACGGCTACATTGGCGGCAGCATTGAGTCGCTCAATCCCAACGATATTGAATCGCTGGAGATCCTGAAAGATGCTTCTTCCGCTGCGATCTACGGTTCGCGCGGTTCCAATGGCGTGGTGCTCATCACTACCAAGAGCGGCCGCGAAGGCAAGCCCAAAGTGGATTTCAGCTCCTGGTTCACCAAGAGTGAGATGCCGAAGGAACTGAAGCTGATGAATGCATACGACTTTGCCCGCACGGTGAATGCACAGTACGCCGCTTCCGGCCAGCCCGCAGGCTTCTCCGATGAACGCCTGGCAGAACTGAAGAAAACACCGGGCACCGATTGGCAACGCGAACTGCACACCAAACCTTTGTCCCAGAACTTCCAACTGGGTGTATCCGGCGGTGCGCCGAATGTGAAGTACCTCTTCTCCATGAACTACCTGGATCAGCCGGGCCTCATCATCAACCAGTACTATCGCCGCGCCACCCTGCGTTCCAACGTGGATGTGCGGATCAATGACAAGATAGACCTGAAGGTGAACGTTGCCGCCGTGCTGCCCAAGAACCGCAACACCCAGTACCCGGGCGACCTGGTGGACCCCTTTACCCAGGCCACAGAATGGGACCCTACCACCCCGGTGCGCGACCCTGCCACGGGTAAGTATAACCTGAACGCCCCTTTCGCTTCCATCCAGATCAACCCGGTGGCGCAAGCGGCCAACCAGGCAGTGGACGTAACATCCACCGATGTAACGGGAACGGCTACACTGAATTACCGCATTATCCCGCACCTGACCTTTACGTCTACCAATGCATATGAACTACAGTATTCCCTTACCCAAAGCCTCTTTGGTCCCGAAACCAGCGCAGGCCTGGCCGGTAAGGACAACGCCTCCCAGAACACCAACCGTTTCCGCTCATACCTGAACAGTAACTTCCTTACCTATAAAAATACCTGGGGTGATCACAGTGTTACGGTAACGGCCCTGTATGAACAGCAGAACCGCCTGAACCTGGCTACCGGCGCCAATTCCAACAACCTGGCCTCTTACTCTCTCGGTTACTATAACCTGGGCCTGGGCAAGGTGCAGTTTGCATCGTCCGGCTACTGGCAGGATGCACTGCAATCTTACATGGGACGTGTGAACTACTCTTTCAAAGACCGCTACCTGCTCACCGCCGCGGTACGTACAGATGGCTCTTCCCACCTCACCGAAAAGTACAGCACCTTCCCCTCCCTGGCATTGGGCTGGAGCGTGATCAAGGAAAAGTTCATGGAGAACAGCCGCGTGTTCTCTGACTTTAAAGTACGCGCCAGCTATGGCATTACCGGCAACCAGGCCGTGGCACCGTATGGTACCATCCAGCAGATCCTGTCTAACACGCCCTCTGTGTCTGTGCCTAACTATTACTGGGGTGGCACGGTAGCCGCAGTGGCCACACCTTTTGGCGGCCCGGTGGCCAGCTCCCTCAAGTGGGAACGCACTACCGCGTATGATGCCGGTGTAGACCTGGCCTTCCTGCAGAACCGCCTTACCCTGAGCGTGGATGCTTACCTGAAACAGATCCGCGACCTGCTGTATAACTACCAGGCGCCTTTCTATAACAGTGGCCAGCAATATGCGCGCAACATTGGTTCTATTGATAACAAAGGCCTGGAGTTCGCCATGGGCGGTACGCCGGTGCTGGCCCATAAATTTAAATGGACCACGAACCTTACCTTGTCTTTCAACCGCAACAAAGTGGTGGACCTGGGTGGCCTGGACAACGTAACGGCCAGCAACATTGGCTCGCCCCAGCAGAACCTCGTGATCCTGAAAGTAGGCCAGCCCCTGGCCCAGTTCTGGGGTTACAAATTTGAAGGCACCTGGAAAAATTCTGAAGCTGCGGAAGCTGCCAAATTTGGTATGAAACCCGGCGATGCCAAATACCAGGATGTGAATGGGGATAACAAATACACCTCCGCCGACCTGCAGACCATTGGTAACGGTACCCCCAAATATTCCTTTGGCTGGATCAATGACCTGAACTACGGCGACTTTACCCTCAGCTTCATGTTTGCCGGTACGCATGGCAATGACATCTTCTCCCAGACCCTGGCCTATACCTGGGGTGGATTGGGCGACGCGCGGAATGCCACTACGCAGGAAGCACTGAACATCTGGACGGAAAAGAATGAGACCAACAACCCGACCTTCAGCAAAACGTCTGCAAACTTTATCAACAGCAGCCGCTTTGTATATGATGCCAGCTACATCAAACTGAAGAACCTCGCCTTTACGTACCACCTGCCGGCCAGCCTGCTGCGCCGCGTGAAAGTACGCAGCCTGGATGTGTATGTGAGTGGCCAGAACCTGTTTTGCATTACCCACTATCCCGGTTACGATCCCGAGATCACCAACGCTACCAACGCCCTTACACAAGGCCTGGAAATGGGGGTGATCCCCAACCCGCGCAGCTACACTGCTGGCCTGCGCCTGGGACTGTAATTGATACTGCATTGCATTTTTATTAAAGACATTTTTATGAAACGTAAACATATCATTTTGATCGCCGGGCTGGCCGCCACGCTCTTTGCGGGTTGCCAGAAGCTGACGGAAGACCCGAAAGGCAGCCTCACACCAGGTACCTATTTCAAAACCGTGTCTGACCTGGATGCCGCGGTGACCAGCATTTACACCCAGCTCTCTGCAGATGCGGCTTATGCCAACATCAGCAACAGTACGCCCTGCTTTGGCTCTGACGACCTTTGTACAGATCCCGGCCTCAATAAACTGGGCTTCCGCATTTTTGATGAATTGAATGGCAACTCTGATGCGGACGGCCGCCTGTCCAACACGTGGGAAGGCCCGTGGAAGGCCATTTACCAGGCCAATAACATCATTGCCAATTATGAGAAAGTACAGGGCGATGCAGATGCCATCAAGCATTCCGTAGGCCAGGCCTACTTCCTGCGTGGCTTCTGCTATTACATGCTGGTACGCACTTTTGGCGCCGTGCCCGTGATAGACAAGCCGCTGGATGTGGACGCACGCCCCGCCCGTGATGAAGTGTCTAAAGTGTACGACCTCATTGTGAGCGACCTGAAAACGGCCAACGATTTCCTGCCGCCTTCCTGGAGCGATAAGGAAATAGGGAAGGCCACCAGCTATGCCTCGCACGCCCTGCTGGCGGAAGTGTACCTCACCATGGCGGGCTGGCCGCTGAACAAGCCGGAGAACTATGCGCTGGCTGCGGCAGAATCGCAAACCGTGATCAAGGATAACAAGTACGATCTGCTGGGTGATTACCTGCAGGTGTTCCAGACCAACAATACCGTGGAATCTGTGTTTGCCCTGCAATTCAGCGTGAGCGGCAATGTGCCCCAGCGTACATACGGCTCTTCCTGTATGCCCATTGATGAAATTGCGCTGAGCGGCGCCAGTGGCTGGGACGACTTCTATCCTGAGATCAATTTCTACCTGAATGCGCCCAAGTGCAAACGCAGTGATGAAACGTTTTACACCACCATCAAGCTACTGCAGGCGGATAGAACGTACAAGCTGGTTCCCTGGAATTCCCCGGAAACCCACGCCGGCCACCCGTATTATAAGAAATTCCGTTTAGGCGTAGGCGATGGCATCACCGAAACCGCTACCAGCATTATCAACGCCAATCCTTCTACCAACAAGGCATTGGACATCATCCGCTTTCCCATGGTGCTGCTGAATTATGCAGAAGCATCTGCCATGGCGGCGGGCGCACCTTCCGCAGATGCTTACCACGCGGTGAACCGTGTGCGTAACCGTGCAGGTTTACCCGATCTGCAGGCCGGCCTTTCTGCCGCTGCTTTCCGTGACTCCGTGGTGAATGAAAGGGCCTACGAATTTGCCGGTGAGTTTGGGATCCGCTGGTTTGACATTGTGCGCCTGCAGCTGCTGCCCAAGATCGTAGCGGCACGCAGTGACCTGGAAAACCCCATCCCGGATGCTACCAAGAACAACCCCACGGTATTGGCCCAGAAATACCTGGCGCCCATACCCACCAACGAAATGCAACGTAACCCGCAGTGGACGCAGAATCCAGGCTATTAATACTTTTTGCCATGGCAGGTATGTACGCCTGCCATGGCTTTTTAACCGCATCACATGAAGCAGACATTTTGCTATTTGCTACCCATCGTGCTGATCTGGCTGAGCGGCCTGCCTGTGAAAGGCCAGGTGCGGCACAGCACCCAGACGATGTACCCTACTTACAAAGGCCTTATCATGGCCGGCTACCAGGGCTGGTTCCGCGCCAGGGGCGATGGAAGTGCCACCAGTCACTACGCTTATGGCGATCCGCAACGCAGTGCCATTGACGCCTGGCCGGATGTAAGCGAATATGAAAAAACCTACGAAACCTCTTTTAAACTGGCCGATGGCAGCAATGCCCGCTTTTTCAGCTCCCTGGATAAAAGCACAGTGGACCTGCATTTCAAGTGGATGCAGCAGTATGGGCTGGATGGAGTGTTCATGCAGCGCTTCTTTGATGTAACCCGCCCGGGACACCGCACAGAAGCTACTACCATTCTTTCCAACGCTTTGCAGGCTGCTTCCAGATACAAGCGTGCCATTGCGGTGATGTATGACCTGAGTGGGTTGAAAGGACACGGAGAAGATTGCCAGTTGATCATTGACGACTGGAAGTACCTGGTGGACAGCCTGAAGGTGACCCGCCAGCCGAATAATACTTATTTACACGAAAACGGAAAACCGGTGGTCGTGATCTGGGGCGTAGGCTTCCCGGACCGTCCTTATGATATTCGCAGCATAGGCCTGGAAAAGCTCATTAATTTCCTGAAGAACGATCCCGTGTACGGGCAGTGTACCGTGATGCTGGGCGTGCCTACTGCATTCCGCACGCTGAACAATGATTGCGTGCATGATCCTTACCTGCATACCCTTATTAAACAGGCAGACATGGTGATGCCCTGGATGGTGCAGCGCTTTTCCCCGCTGCTGCACAATGATATGGACCGCCTGCGCGACCAGATCACGGATGATATGGCCTGGTGCAAAGAAAACCACGTGGAATACGTGCCTTGCGTTTGCCCCGGCTTCAGCTGGCATAACCTGAGCACTTTTGCCTTCCCGGACGATGTGAAGCCAGTGGCTTCCATTCCCCGCCAGGGCGGCCGCTTTTACTGGCAGCAGCTCAGCACCGCCATCCGCGCGGGCGCCGGTATGATCTACGTGGCCATGTTTGATGAAGTGAATGAGGGTACCGCTATTTTCAAGGTGACCGACAACCCACCAGTGACCAATACAGATGTTCAATTCATGCATATGGACAAGAAACCTTCGGATTATTATCTTTGGCTTACCGGAGAAGCAGCCAGAATGCTGCGGAACGAGCAACCATTAAGCACGGAACTACCACAGCGTCCTTAAAAAAAATGCAATGAAAAAAATGAACCTGGTACAACAGGGCGCACGCCTGTTGCTGCCCGCATGCTGCCTGGCGGTCCTGAGCACCACTGCCAATGACAGCATCCCCAACACCCGTAAAAAGAACCTGGACTACGTAGACCCCACCATCGGCAACGTAGGAGCACTGCTGGAGCCCACGCGCCCCACCGTGCAGCTGCCTAACCAGGTGATCCGCTTCACGCCGGATCGTAAAGACCGGCTGGATGACCAGATCAGTTGCTTCCCGCTCACGGTGGTGTCCCACCGGTTGGGAGAAGTCTTCGCCGTGAAGCCCGCCCTGGGCGAGCTAACCGCCAGCAACTGGACGGCCCGCCTGGCGTATGATCACGACCTGGAAGTGAACCGCCCCTACTATTACTCCACCTACCTGCTGGATAAGGATATCACGGTAGAATTTGCCCCCGGCAAAAAAGCAGGCTACTACCGCTTCACTTTTCCGCAGGGCGTTGCTAAATCGTTATTGTTCAGTGTTTACAATGACGGGGCGTCCAGCTACCAGTTTGGCCCGGGCAATGTGCTCACCGGCATGGAAACCTGGAATGATGATGTGAAGATCTATTGCTACGGTGTATTCAGCGAGGCGGGTAAAACCAATGTAGATGGGCACAACGCCAGCATTACCTTCCCGGATGCCGTTAAGACGGTGGAGTTTAAATACGCCATCAGTTTTGTAAGCGCAGCCCAGGCTAAAAAGAACTTTGAAGCGGAAGTGCCGAAAAATACTTTTGCTGCTGCCAGGGCCAATGGGGAAAAAGCATGGGCCAATGTGATGGACCAGATCCAGGTGGAAGGGGGCACGGAGGCCCAGCGCCGTGCGTTCTTCACTGCTTTGTACCGCACCAATGAGCGCATGGTAAATATCATGGAAGACGGCCAGTACTACAGCGGTTACGATAAGCAGGTGCACACGGATACAAGACCTTTCTACGTGGACGACTGGAGCTGGGATACCTACCTGGCGGCCCACCCGCTGCGCATGATCCTGAAGCCTTCCCAGGAAGAGGATATGTTGCAGTCTTACGTGCGCATGTACCAGCAAAGCGGCTGGATGCCCACCTTTCCCGTATTGTTCGGCGATCACGCGTGCATGAACGGCTTCCATTCCTCTATAGTGCTGCTGGATGCGTACCGCAAAGGCCTGCACAATTTTGACATCAACACGGCATATGAAGGTATGCGCAAAAACAGCACAGATGCCACGCTGCTGCCCTGGCGCAATGGCCCCAAGACCGTGCTGGATGATTTCTACCACGAGCATGGCTATTTCCCGGCCCTGGCGCCTGGCGAAAAAGAAACCGTAGCAGCGGTAGATCCCTTTGAAAAAAGACAGGCCGTGGCCGTGACCCTGGGCGCCAGCTATGACGACTGGGCCGTATCCCAGCTGGCGGGAGACCTGGGTAAAAAGGACGACCAGCAAAAGTTTGCCAAAGCATCGCAGAACTATAAGAACCTTTGGGAAGCGGACAAGCAATTCTTCATGCCCAAAGATGAGAAGGGGAAGTTCCTGGACATAGATCCCACGTTTGACGGGGGCATGGGTGGCCGTGATTACTACGATGAAAACAACGGCTGGACGTACATGTGGCAGGTGCAGCACGACATACCGGGACTGATAGACCTGATGGGAGGCAAAGACAAATTTGAAGCCCGGCTGGACCGCCTGTTCCGCGAGGGACTGGGCCGCGCCAAATATGCATTCAATGCCAAGTTCCCGGATGCTACCGGCCTTACCGGCCAGCACTCTATGGGCAATGAGCCCAGCTTCCACATTCCTTACCTGTATAACTACACCGCGCCCTGGAAAACCCAGCAACGGGTGCGTTTCCTGCTGGATACGTGGTTTAAGGATAACATCTTCGGCATTCCGGGGGATGAAGATGGAGGCGGTATGTCTGCGTTCGTAGTATTTTCTTCCATGGGCTTTTATCCTATTACACCGGGCATCCCGGCGTATACCGTGGGTAGCCCTGTGTTCAGCAAAGTGAGCATCGCTTTGGAAAACGGCAAACACTTCACGGTATTAGCGCATGGCGCCTCCGTGGTGAATAAATATATTCAACGCGCAACGTTAAACGGAAAGCCACTGAACAAGCCCTTCTTCACGCATGCCGACCTGGTAAGTGGCGGCACGCTGGAACTGTTTATGGGCCCCAAGCCCAATAAGCAATGGGGAGTAAACTAGTTTTTATTAAATGGTTGATTCTTTTGGAGAGAAAGGCTGCTTGTCTAAGCGGCCTTTTCTTATGCGGTAACCTGCAGCAGGAAATCGAAAAGATTTACTTCCGTGGGCAACTCCAGTTTTTTGCGCAGGCGGTAGCGGCTTACTTCCACGCTCTTCGCAGAAATGTTAAGCAACTGGGCAATCTCCTTGGAACTGAGATTAATGCGCAGGTAGGCGCACAGCTTCAGGTCTGTAGGGCTGAGCACCGGGTATTTTTTCTTGAGGGTAGATAAAAAATTGCTGTGCACTTCATCAAAGTGGATGGCAAACTGTTGCCAGTCGTCTTCCCCTTCTTCCGCATGTTCCAGCATGCGCAGTAAAGCCTTGAACTCGCTGGCAACCGCCGGGGGCACGGTTTTGAGCAGGCGGTTCAGCTCCTCTCTTATCCTGGAGAGCAAAGTGCGGCGCTCCACCAGCAGCATGGTTACTGTGGCCAGCTCCTTGTTTTTAAAATCCACCTGCGCGGCCAGTTGGTTCTTTTGCAGGGAAATGATCTCCTTCTCGCTCCGGTCCAGTTCCAGTTGCTGCAAGTACAATTGTTTTTCCTGTTCTTCCTGGCGCTTTTGCTGGGCGCGGGTAAGGCGGTTTTCCTGCCACTTCAGCCCGTAATAAACAAGTGCCGTGAGCAAACATCCGTAAAGGATGAAGGCCGTAATGGTCTCGTACCAGGCGGGCCGTATCACAAAGGCAAAGCTGGCTGGTGCAGATACCGCGCCCAGGTTGTTGCGGGCCCGCACGCGGAACACATATTCACCATAAGGCAGGTTGGTATAATCCTTTTCCGTGCGGGTAGCCCATGCGGACCATTCTGTATCAAAGCCCTGCAACTGGTAGCTGTATTGCATGGCCTGGTCATACCGGGGGCTGCTGTATTCAAAGTGCACATTATTCCACTTGTTTGGAAAGCCCGGCCCATGGCGCAGGTCTTCCAGGGCGGCAGCCGTATCATGCACCGCATAACCCCCAAACGCAAGACTGTCGCGCACCTTCACGGCACTGATCATAGCGGTGGGTGGACGCTGCGTGGAAAGGTAATCCGCATAGTCCAGGTGGAACATACCGGTGTTGCTGCCTACAAAAACATTATTGCGGTCGTACGGATAGATGCAGGCATTTTCATTGGGCAGTTGTCCACTCATTTCCGGGAAGTACACAATGGGCTGGCCCGGTGCGGCCACGCCCACCTGCTGCCTGCTGATGAACCAGATATTGTGGCTGCTATCCTGCACCAGGTAGCGCAGCGGAATGTTGTGAAATGTTCTGCTGTATTGAGTGTCCGGCACAAAGCGCTTACCAGTGTATTGATAAATACCCTGTTCCGTGGCCACCACCATCCGCCCGTTTAGCGTGTACACGAAATTGTTTTGGGTGCTGGGCAATCCATCTGCCTGTGTAAAATGCTGCAGCTGTGTAATGCTTTGCTTGTCTGCACTCAGCGCCATGCGAAATACGCCGCGGTAGGGATGGGAGGCCCAAACCACGTTGCCTTCCGTGGTCAGGTAATGTAGTGATTCATACAGGCCGTCAATGCTGCCGCCGTCACGGGTGCCCCGCAGCAGGTGCAAGCCGGTGTAAGTGCCGGCTATCATGGCATTGCTGCCCGGCAGGCCGGTCACCATCCAGCAGCCCGGCCGTTTGAGCAGGGGCGTGGCGGTATTGCCATTTACGAGGAACACGCCATCTATGTGGCCCAGGAACAGTTGATGATGGATCTCAGACAGGTCCCATGCTTTGCCGCCGGTGCCAGGCACCACGCTGAACGCAGCTTTGGTGGCGCTCAGATCCCGCAAGCCCTGGAGAGGCAAGGAATACAGTCCATCGGCTGTGCCGATGTATAGCTGTTGGTTATACACATGGGCACTATAAGTACTGAGCTGGTGGGCTGCGTCCGGGTAAATATGTTTGATGGCGCTGCGGTAGCTTACCATGGCAATGCCGTTCTTCAATCCCAGCCACAGGTGCTGGTCATGGTCAGGGTAAATGGTTTGTACGGTGTTGCCCTGCAGGCCTTCATCCCTTGAAAACTGCTGCAGGAGCCGGCCCTGGGCATCTATGATCATGCAGCCATCATTGGCAGTGCCAATGGCAAGATGATCTTCATCCAGCTGCGTGGCGGCCAGTGCGCCGGAAATGGCGCTGGTAAAGGATTGCAGGGTGCTGTCGTGCAGGAGGAATAAACCATTTTGCGCGGTGGCTGCCAGCAGGGTGTCGTGCCGGAAAGGGGTGATGGCGGTGAAACGCAGGCCTGCCTTGTTTTTGCAGAGCGGGTGCCACTGGTTATTACGGAACAGGAACAAACCTTCTTCCCGGTCTGCCGCATACAGCCTGCCACCGGCGTTGCAAAGCAGTTGCCATTGGTGCGGTGCATCAAATGTGGTAATGGTACTATCATGCAGGCGGAGAATGCTTTCATTGGTACGGAAGAATACTTCATCCCGTATCATGACCACATCCCAGATGTCTGCAAACTGGCGCGCCACTGGCGGGATAAGGTGGGCCAGGGAATGAAAGCGCAGGGCGCCGTTATCACCGGGATAGAAATAACCCAGTTCATCCTGGCCGCCGGTGTAGATGCGGCCTTTGGGATCGATGGCCAGGGCGCGCACGGCGGTTTTGTTGGGCAGGGAATATTGTTTCCAGTAGCTGCCATCAAATGTGAGGAGGCCGTCATCATTGGCAAAGTATAGCAGCCCGCTGGCATCCTGGCACACCTGGCGCACGGAGGGGTCGGCCCCATATTGGAGTGGAGGGTAGTTGGTGATGCCCGGCACGCCAATGGCATGCTGTGCCTGTATGTGGACGGGGAGTAGCAGTAATAGTATAACGATGATGGGTGCCTTCATGAAGCCGTGGCGCTTAGGCAGTTAAAATAAACATAAATGCCTGAAATTAAAAGGGATGCCGCTGTGAACAACGGCATCCCGGAAGAAATCTCCCATTAATGATTTGTGAAGCTTAGACAATGCAGGATCTCAAATCTCCAGGGAAGTTGCTTGCCTTATAAAAAATCTTCTCTTGCCGGGTTGAAAGAATCGATGAGCATTCCTGCTTCCAGGCACACTACACCGTGTACTACGTGGGGAGGCACATAAAAGCCATCGCCTGCAGAGATGAGCTGCTTCACCTCCCCGATGGTGGCTTCAAAGCGGCCGGCAGCCACGTAGGTGACCTGGGTATGCGGGTGGCTGTGCAGGGTGCCAATGCCACCGGCCTCAAAACGCACTTTCACCATCATCAGCTGGTCATTGTAGCCGTACACCTGCCGGCTCAGGCCACCGCCCAGGTCTTCCCAGGGAATGGTATTTTCAGATTGAATGATCTTGCTTTCGGGCATTACTCGGTATAACTGATTTTGATCACTAATTTTTTTACTACATCATAGCCATCCACTTTCACATTGGGGCGGTGCACATCTTTTGGGAAAAAGAGGTAGAAGGTGCCTGGCGCTGCCATGTAATCCTTGCCGGAAGCGGTATAGTTGGCCGCATCATGGGCAGCATCGTACGGGTGCGTTACGGTGGCCTTGTCCAGCGGTACTACGCTGATCTGCTCTTTGCCTTTGATCACATATTGCAGGTCAATGTATTTGCGGTGCGATTCCCAGCTGGCCTGGTCCAGTGTTTTGGAAGGATTTTCGGTGATGGAGGCATACACGGTATCGCCGGCAATGGGGTATTTTCCCGGTGCCAGGGAAGCTGTGCCCGGATCTGCCAGGAAGGCGAAAGCCTTGTCCCACGCGGCTTTGTTGGCATGGTATTGCTGGTAGAAAGTAGCCGCATCCACATCGTTGTACACTTTAAGGGCGTAGCCGGGATGCCAGCCCTGCCGCTGCACCCACTGGCGGGCCTTTTGGGCATTCACCGTTTTGTTTTGCGCAAAAGCAAAAATGCCGGCAAACATGGATAAGAACATAAGCGAAAAAGTTTTAGCATACAGTGGAATGCGCATAGTCATCTTAACACAGATTCTGGTGTGAACAATCAGGGCCGCAGGCCCGTTCAATATTAGCGCCTTTTTCCGGGACGGGGCGGGGTATTTTACGAAAACGTTGTAGGGGAAGCTGTTCCTTAAAATGGGAACCGTTAATGGTTTAATTTTAATGTGGAAGGGCACCTCGCAGGGTTAAAAATTAAACTTTAACTATTCATTTATCTACAACGTTTGCGTAGAAATAAATCCGCAATTCTTTTAAAAATAAGCCGCCGTAGTATAGTATTGCTGGGAATTCCCGTAAATAAACATTTAAAACATAGTCAATTGAGAGTCATTCATGGAGTGCATCCGGAAGATTTTAAGCGTTATGATACCACCACCATCAGAGAACGTTTCCTGGTAGATAAGATCATCCAGCCGGACCAACTGGTAAATGTATATACCCACTACGACCGCATGATCGTAGGTGGCGCAAACCCTGTGCAGCAAACACTTTCCCTGGAAAATTACCCAAACCTGCGCGCTAATTATTTCCTGGAGCGCCGCGAAATAGGCATCATCAACGTGGCCGGCGATGGGGAAGTGACCGTGGACGGAAAAACCTTTACCGTAAATAAACTGGACTGTCTCTATATCGGGAAGGGCAGCAGGGACGTTACTTTTCGCAGCAAGCGCCCCGCGGCACCCGCTGTATTCTTCCTGCTCTCCGCACCCGCGCACACCACTTATCCCACCACCTTGCTCACGCATGCAGATGCAGCGAAGGTGCACACCGGTGATAGTGCCACCGCCAATCAACGTACTATTAATAAGTACATCCACCTGGAAGGCATTCAAAGCTGCCAGCTGGTGATGGGCCTCACCATCCTGCACAATGGCAGCATCTGGAACACCATGCCCGCCCATGTGCACGACCGCCGCATGGAAGCGTATTTTTATTTTGACCTTCCAGCAGAACACAAAGTATTCCACTACATGGGCGAAGGCCACGAAACCCGCCATGTACTGCTGCAAAACCATGAGGCTATCGTGTCTCCGCCCTGGAGCATCCACTCCGGCAGCGCTACCGCCAGCTACAGCTTCATCTGGGGCATGGCAGGTGAAAACCTGGATTATACCGATATGGATGCAGTACGTATCGCAGATATGTTATAACTTATTGAAAAAAACGAGCAACCGTGAGTGTCAACTTCTCTTTAGCTGATAAAGCAATCGTAGTAACCGGGGGAACCGGTATTTTAGGCGGCGCCTTTGTGAAAGGCGTGGTGGAAGCCGGCGGTGCCGTGGGCATCCTGGGCCGTAATGCAGCCGTGGCAGAAGAAAGAGCCGCAGCCATTAACAAAGCAGGTGGCCGCGCCATGGCCCTGGTAGCTGATGTGATGAAAGCAGATGAGTTGAAGGCCGCAAAAGATAAGATGGTAGCCGCTTTTGGCCGTATAGACGGCCTGGTGAACGGGGCGGGTGGCAACATTCCTGAAGGGGTGCTGCAGCCGGAGGAAGACCTGTTTTCCATGAACCTGGAAGGCATGAAAAAGGCCATGGAGATCAACATCTGGGGCTCCGTACTGCCCACACAGGTATTTGGCGAAGCTATTGCCCAAACAGGCCGCGGCAGCATCGTGAACATTTCTTCCATGAATTCCAAGCGCGCCATTACGAAAGTACTGGGCTACAATATGGGCAAGGCCGCACTGGATTGCTACAACCAGTGGTACGCTGTGGAACTGGCAAACCGTTATGGTGACCAGATCCGCATGAATGCCATTGCACCGGGCTTTTTCCTCACGGAACAGAACCGCTACCTGCTTACCAGGCCGGAAGGTGGTTACACCCAGCGCGGCGAACTGGCCATCCGGCAAACACCCTTCAAACGTTTTGGCCACCCGGATGAGCTGATAGGCGCGCTGGTATGGCTGCTCAGCGACGCCAGTGAGTTTGTAACGGGCGCCATGATCTGTGTAGATGGCGGATTCTCCATCTTTGGAGGCGTATAATATTTGGAGCGGTGTCTGACCCACACCGCTTTTATTTTTTTTAGTACTTAGCTCCACCACGTTATGACAGCTGAAAAGAGAGGAAAATACCGCTGGGTAGTTGTGACCTTGCTCCTTTTTTCCACCACGATCAATTATATGGACCGCCAGGTGATCTCTTACCTGAAAGAGTTCTTTTGCACGCCCGTGGCCAATGGCGGCTTCGGGTGGACCGACGTTGATTTTGCCAACATCACTTCCTGCTTCACCGGTTTTTATGCCGGTATGACCATCCTGGCCGGCTGGGTGATAGACCGTATTGGCACTAAACTGGGCCTGGCCCTGTCGCTGGTGATGTGGTCCATCTTTGGTATGCTGAATGCCTTTGCGGGCGCGGCTTCCGGCGCACATGCCTTTATCCGCAGCCTGTTTGGTATTGGAGAGGCGGGCAACTTCCCGGCATCTATTAAAACGGTGGCAGAGTGGTTCCCGAAAAAAGAACGTGCACTGGCTACTGGTATCTTTAACAGTGGCTCTAACCTCGGCGCCATGGTGGCGGCCCTGTTTGTGCCATGGTGTATGGGCTATTTCGGCAGCGGGATGGGTTGGAAATATGCTTACCTCATCACCGGCGGTGTTGGGTTTATCTGGCTCCTCTTCTGGTTTGCCTTGTATGATACGCCAGCCCGCATGAAAAACCTGTCCAAGGCAGAGTATGACCATATTCACAGTGACGACCTGGTAGTGCACGTGGCCCCTTCAGAAGAGGTGGCCGTGCGTGAAAAGGTAAGCTGGTGGAAGCTCCTGGGCCACCGGCAAACCTGGTCTTTCTTCATTGGCAAGTTCATGACGGATGGCATCTGGTGGTTCCTCCTGTTTTGGCTGCCGGACTACCTGAAAAAGCAATTTGGCATGACAGGGCATGAAGTGATGCTGCCTACGTTCATCGTGTATGGTATTGCCATTACCGGTAGCGTGTTTGGCGGCAGCCTGCCCATGTTCTTCATCAACAAAGGTATGGAAGTGTACAAGGCCCGTATGACGGCCATGTTGCTCATTGCACTTTGCCCGGTGGTGTTGCTGAGCACCCAGTACTTTGCGGACAGTGATCGCTTTGGCGGCAATGCGGCTACCCTGGCGGTAGCGGTGATCTGCATAGCGGCGGCTGCACACCAGGCATGGTCCTGCAACCTGTTTTCCACTGTGTCCGATATGTTCCCGAAAAAGGCGGTGGGTTCTGTAACCGGTATTGGCAGCATGGCCGGGGGCATTGGTGGCGTACTGTTCCAGCAGCTGGCTGGCCGGCTCAACCAGCATTACCACGAAACGCCGCATACCGCTTACCTTATTTTGTTCTGTATCTGTGCCTTTGCTTACCTGGTGCCCTGGTGCATTATGAAACTGCTGGTACCCCGGTTTAAACCGGTAGTGCTCCACTGATGTAATACTGCGTTCGCCCGCTCCCCGGAATTGAATAATTTGTTGTACTTTACTGCAAGAACATGTTATGAAATTCTTACGTTAAAACTGATGCCGGGGAGCGCATATGAATCTTGACACCATTACCATCAGGGACATTGCCAGGGAACTGAAACTGTCTGTGTCTACTGTGTCCAAAGCCTTACGGGATAGCTACGAGATCAGCGAAAAAACAAAGAAGCTGGTGTCTGAGTATGCCGCTGCACACAATTACCGGCCGAACCCGATTGCCCAAAGCCTGAAAAAAGGACAAAGCAAATCCGTGGGCATCGTGGTGTCTTCTGTTGATAACCAGTTCTACTCACAGGTGATCAACGGCATTGAGTCCGTTGCATACAAAGAAGGCTACAATATTTTTATAACCCAGACACACGAATCTTTTGACCTGGAGCTAAAGAACGTGACCCACCTTACCCACCGTTCCATTGATGGGTTGCTTATTTCCCTCAGCTCGGAAACCAAGGACGTGGAGCATTTGCAGGCCCTGCACAAAAAAGGGTTGCCCATCGTTTTCTTTGACCGGGTCACAGATGATATCAATACCCACAAAGTAATTGTAGACAATTTCAATGGCGCTTATAATGCCACGTTGCACCTGCTGCAATCGGGTTATAAACGCATTGCCCATATTACCAGCCCGGCCCAGTTATCCATCACCGGTGGCCGCCTCAATGGCTACAAGCAGGCGCTGACGGATAATGGGATAGCAGTGGATGAGCGCTACATCAAATACTGCATGCATGGCGGGAAAGACTTTGACGAGATAGAACAGGCGGTGAATGAACTGCTGGCCATGAAGGAGCGGCCGGATGCCATCTTTACGGCATCTGACCGTATTACTACTTCTGTATTGTCATTACTGCACAAAAATAATATTGCCATTCCGCAACAGGTGGCGCTGCTGGGCTTTACCAATACCTTGCTGGGCGAGGTACTGAATCCCTCGCTAAGTACGGTGGTGCAGCCGGCGTTCGAGATCGGGAAGCAGAGCATGGAATTGCTACTCGGGATCATTAAGAGCAAGCACCCGGTAACGAAGTTTGAAACACGCGTATTGCCCACGGCATTGTTTGAGCGGAATTCTTCCAGGAGGAGTTGATTTTTTTGCGGCCCGCCGAAAACGATTTCGTAGAAAATCACCCACCACAGTCCTGGTTGCGCTATTTTTGAGCAAAACGCTCCACGTTTCGTTCTGACCTAAAAACCAGCTGTGAAAAAAACATTTATCTGCCTGCTGGCCTGTTGCTGGGCCGGTGTGGCTGCTGCGCAAACCGTGACGGTTGACAACTACTTCAATCATGAATTTCATACGCCCAAGGGTGGGGGAGAGAAAGTGCCGTTCCACTATCTCTGGGAAGATACGGATGAAACAGGCTTTTCTATCTGGGGTGAAATGTTCCGCCAGCAGGGTGCTACGCTCCATACCCTGCAGGAAGCGCCCAGCGCCGCCGCGCTGCAGCACAGTGATGTGTATATCATTGTAGACCCGGATACTAAAAAGGAAACCGCCGATCCGCATTACGTGGAAGCCGCTCATGTGAACGCTATTAAGAACTGGGTGAAGGCCGGTGGGGTGCTGGTGCTGATGGCCAATGACAGTGCCAATACGGAACTGGAGCACTTCAATATGCTGGCCGCCGCATTTGGCCTGCATTTCAACAGCGACCTGCAAAATCACGTGCTCAACGATGCTCATTTTGCAGCGGGTACCATCTACCTGGAAAACGATCCCATTTTCAAAACAGCAAAGCAGCTGTTCCTGAAAGACGTAGCCAGCATCAGCCTGAAAGGCAAGGCCAGGCCAGCGCTGAAAACGCAGCATGGCGCCGTGATAGCCGCAACGGTGCAGTATGGAAAAGGTATGGTGTTTGCCGTGGGAGATCCCTGGTTGTATAATGAATATGTGAACGGGCGCCTGCCCGCCACTTACCAGAATGATAAAGCAGCTGCCGACCTGGCCCGCTGGTTACTGGCGCACACCAAGCACAAATAGGCCATGAAAAATATTGTGATCCTTGCAACCTTGCTGCTGGCAGGCTTTTACGCCCGTGCACAATTGATCCTGGTGGATGGTGCTGCACTGAAAGCTTTTAAAACCCGCTACCGGCAAGGGGATACTGCACAGGTGCAGCCACTGCTGCGCAATGCTGATGCCATACTGGCTAAGAGCGATTCTTTTTCGGTAACCTTCCACAAGGTAAAACTAGGCCCCAGCGGCGATGCCCATGATTATGTAAGCATGGCGCCTTACTGGTGGCCGGATAGCACCAAGCCCAATGGAGTGCCCTATGTGCGCAGGGATGGGCACATCAATCCCGAACGTTATTTGCTGCACGATAACAGCCAATTGGTAACCATGGCTTCCCAGGTGAAGCAACTGGGCGTGGCATATTATTTTTCCGGGAAGGAGGCGTATGCACAACGGGCAGCCACCTTGCTCCGCACCTGGTTTGCGGATACCGCTACCCGCATGCATCCCAACTTAAACTACGGGCAGTATGTGCCGGGAGTGAACGACGGCCGCGGCATTGGCATCATTGAAACAGCAGGCCTTATGAACATCCCGGATGCCGTGGCCATGCTGGAAAAGAGCCCTGCCCTGGATGCCGTACTGGTGAAGGGTTTGAAGCAGTGGTTCCGGGAATACCTGCACTGGTTGCTCACCAGTAAGAATGGTATGGAAGAGCATAAGGAGAAAAACAACCATGGTACTTTTTATGACCTGCAGGTCTGTGATTATGCGCTTTTTACCGGGCAACCCGCTATAGCAAAGGACATTATTATACATACCAGCATGCCGCGCATGGAAGTGCAATTTACTACGGACGGACAGCAGCCGCTGGAGCTGGCCCGCACCAAATCCTGGAGCTATTCCCTGTTCAATCTCTCCGCCTGGACCAAACTGGCCGTGCTGGCCCAATCGCTGGGTACAGACCTTTGGGCGCACACCACCACGGATGGTAGGGGATTGGAAAAATGTATCCAATTCCTGCTGCCTTTTGATGGTAATACGCAAGCCTGGCAGTACGAACAGATAGAACCTTTTGGCATGGAAGCACTGCACTACGCCGTGCTGAAAGCTGCACCACACTATACCCACTTACCTGCACCTGACACAACGGATCTGAACCTGCTACTTTATTAAACTATGAAAAAGTTATTATTGCTCTGCCTCGTGTGCGCCGCCTACACCACGCACGCACAATATGTAAGCCTCCAGCCAAAAGAAGTGGACAGGCTGCGTAAACTGCTGAAAACCGACACACTGGCGCAGCAGCAATATGCCCCGCTGAAAGCCGCGGCAGAAGCGGCTTTCCTGCAAGCGCCAGGCCCTATAGATACCATCCATACGGAAGGCCGCCTCCAGGGCGATCCGCAGAAGGCTGCTTCCTGGAAGTCCTTTGAAGACCTGAAAAAAATGCTGGGCCTTGCCCTGCAATACCGCCTCACCAAAGCAACCCGCTACAAGGAAAAGGCCATTGAATATCTCCTGGCCTGGGCCACCGTCAATAAAGCCAATGGCGATCCCATTGACGATACCAACCTGGACCCGGCAGTTGAAGCATATGACCTGCTGAAAACAGAGATCCCGGCAGATAAGAACCAGGTGATCGTGGCCTGGCTGGAAAGCACCGCCAGTGAAGAGATCCGCAAGGCCACGCTGCGCCACGCGCTCAATCATAACAACTGGCACTCCCACCGCATCAAGGAAGTGGGGGAGATCGGTTTTGCTATTGGCAACCAGGCTTTCCAGCAATACGCTATTGACGGTATGAAGGACCAGGTGGAGCATAACCTGCTGCCGGATGGTTCCGGTATTGACTTTGCAGAGCGCGATGCCCTGCATTACCAGCTTTACAACCTGGAGCCGCTGATCAAGCTGGCCGTGATCATCAGGCGTGCCACCGGCCAGGATCTTTATCATTATGTAGGAGAAAATAAGGCTTCCATTGCCAACTGTGTAAACTGGACCGTGCCTTTTATTACTGGTGAAAAGCAACACCCGGAGTATGTGAACTCCAAAGTGGAATTTGACCGCAAACGTGCTGCCAATAAGGAAAGCGCTTTCAAGATCGGCGCACCGTTCAATCCCCAACCCAGCATTTACATGCTTACCCTCGCGGAATATTTTGATCCCGGCCTGCACAAAGTAACCACGACCCTGAAGCCTGAAATTGAGAATGGCATTGGCTTCATCAACGTACTGAATACGGTACGGCGTTCCACTCAATAAAAAAGGCGCAAGCGGATAACCGCCTGCGCCGGGTGAGTAAAGTGGCTACCACTCCGCTTTATCACCTTAGAAGATGCTGCACGCGGTCTGCAATTTTTGACGCGGCCGCGGCATCCAGTAATATTTCGCAATCAGGGTGCAGCTGCACCACCGATGCGGGAATGTCTGTTGTTACAGGGCCCAGGATGGCCTGTTCAATAATGTCTGCTTTGTGAGCGCCCTTGGCAATGAGGATCACCTTCCTGGTGTGCATGATCTCTTTAATGCCGCGGGTTAGCCCGCCCAATACAATGTTTGCCGGCACCTGTGTTTCCCGGCGCACCCGTGCTTCAAAGTCAGGGTCCATGGGCGATACCCAGGTTTCACTTTCAAAGGGGGTACCGGGTTGATTGATGCCGATATGCCCGTTCATACCAATGCCCAGCATTTGCAGGTCAGCACCACCGCGGGCGGCCAGGGCTGCTTCAAACAGGCGGGCCTCTCTTTCAAAATCATCAGACTGTGTAGGTGGCATGATAAAGTTTTCCGGTGGAATGCCCAGCGGGCCGGCAATCTGGTTCAGGATCATCGTATAGCAACTGCCACTGTAAGTGCGGGGCAGGTTAGTCAGTTCGTCTACATTGAAGAGCGTGATCTTCGATACGTCAAACGGGTATTGCTGGTGAATGGCGGATACCATGCCATGCATATTGATGGTGGTCTGGCCGGTGGACAGCCCTATCACGGCATCCGGCTTGCTTAGCATCTGGCCTATGATGCGCCAGGCGGCGGCTACATCAAAGGCGTGCTCATCTTTTTCGATCGTTATTTTCACTTTATAGTTTTTTCAGTTCCGTTGTAAAAAAATGGTCCAGTGCAGCTGCGGCCTGTTGCTCATCTTCTCCTTCCACCAGGACCGTCAGCGTTTCACCGCCCTTGGTGGCCATGGCCAGTATATTCAGCATACTATTGAGCTTTACCGTTTTGCCGTCTTTGCGTAAACTGATGACGGATGTAAAATTGCGGGACAGTTTAAGCAAGGCGGTGGCGGGCCTTGCGTGGATGCCTTCCGCCGCTTGTATCACGTATGCTTTCGAGATCATGGTACTTTTTCCTGTAAATATTGAATGATGTCCTGCGCGCTGCGCATGGTCTGTACCTGCTGCCACAAGGCAACGGCTTGTTCCATGCTGGTTTGCAGCACCCTGCTTTTAACGGCCGGTATGCTGGCGGCGCTCATGGAAAATTCGCGCAGGCCCATGCCCAGCAGTAATTGCGTAGCACGCGGATCGGCCGCCATTTCACCACACATGCCCACGTGGATGTGGTGTGCATGCCCCGCGGCGATCACCTGTGCCACGAGGCGCAGGAAGCCAGGATGAAACGGATCATACAACGCGGCTACTTTGGGATGCATACGGTCTGCCGCCATGGTATACTGACAAAGATCATTAGTGCCTATGCTGAAGAAGTTGCACTCCGCAGCCAGCATGTCCGCCATCAGCGCGGCAGCTGGTACCTCTATCATGATGCCGGTTTCAATGCCTTCATCAAATGCAATCCCTTCACGCCGTAATGCCTGCTTTTCCGCTTCCAGTAAGGATTTGGCGGCTTGCAGTTCTTCCCCGTTCGTGATCATGGGAAACAGGATGCTGAGGGGACCGCTGGCGCTGGCCCGCAAAATGGCCCTGAGCTGGGTACGGAAAATATCTTTCCATTCATCCAGGCAAATGCGGATAGCACGGTAGCCCAGGAAAGGGTTCTGTTCCGGCTCCATGCGGAAGTAGGGTAGTTGCTTGTCTCCTCCCACATCCAGGGTGCGGATGGTCACTGGTTTGCCTTTAGCTTCCAGTGCCGCCGCTTTATAAAATGCATATTGCGTTGCTTCTGAAGGGAACCCTGGCTTGCTCATGAACAATAATTCAGTGCGGAGCAAGCCGGCTCCCTGGCCACCGTTTGCAAACACAAGGTCCAGGTCAGCTGCGCCGGAAATGTTGCCCAGCAGCAGGATGGGGGTGCCGTCGGTTGTTACACAAGGCGCGTCTTTAATGGCGTGTAATGGCGGTTGCTGTGCTACCAGCTGCATGCGGCGATTGCTGTATGCGTTAATTGTAGCCGCATCCGGCTGGTGCAGCACCAGGCCTTTTTCTCCATCCACGATCACAATGTCCCCATCTTCAATGGCATGGAGTGAAGCCCCACAATCCACCACGGCTGGTACGCCGCGCGCCTTTGCGATGATGGCCGCGTGGGACGTTTGCCCGCCGCTTTGCGTGGCAAACCCGGTTACATGGCGGGTGTCCATGGCGATGGTATCAGCAGGCGACAGGTCTTCCGCAATAAGAATGGTGCCTGGCGCAAAGTCCTTGTCAGCTTGCGTTTGCGTGCCTTCCAGGTGTGTAAGCAGGCGATCCCCAATGTCTTGTATGTCTGCGGTGCGTGCCTGCATGTATTCATCTTTCAAAGAGCGGAACAACTGCACGGTGGCTGCTATCACAGCGGCCACTGCATCCTGCACAGGCAGCCTGTCTTCCCGGATGCGGGCTTCCACATCTGCTTTTAGCTGCGGGTCGCGCAGCAGTTCTATTTGTGCGTCCAGCAGGTCGTTTTCTTCCGGCAGCAACACCTTTCGCCGGAGGGCCTCCACGCCGGCAACGGCGCAGTGTACGGCGTCATCGTATTGCGCAATAGCAATCGCTATCTCTGCCTCATTTTGCAGCCGCGTGCCGGAGACCACTGTTATTTTTTTTCTCAGCACCCTTGCCTTACCAATGGCAATGCCGGGCGATACTCCTATTCCTTTCATGCGTCATCATTTCCTGCTCAGGCAAACACGTGCAGCATGCTGCCCACGAAACCCAGTACCAGTAAGCCTAAGAGCAGATATGTAGTTTTAATGTTCTTTTTCAATCCATAATACACGGCAAACGTAAGGGCCAGCGGCAGCAGGCAGGGAGCTACCTGGTCCAGTAAGCTTTGCACGGGCACGCCCGTATCGCTGTTGCCCAGGCGCAGTGGTGTACGGATGTTCATCAGCGTAGCCGGCATGGCGCCAACTACCATCAAACCCAGGATGGCGGCGCCGTTGGTGAGACGGTCCATCACGTTGCCGCGTGCCAGGTTTTGCAGGAAGCGATTGCCTGCTTTGTAACCGGTGAACGCCAGGTTGTAACGCAGCAGAAAGTGCGGTATGTTAAAGATCAGCAGGAAGAGGATGGGCCCCAGCAGGCTGCCTTTAAGCGCCAGCGAAGTGCCCACGCCCGCTGCAATTACTTTGAAAGTGCCCCAGAACAATGAGTCAAATACACCGGCCAAAGGCCCCATCAGTCCCAGTTTCACGGCGTTGATGCTTTCTTCATCCATATCGGCCGACCGGCTGTATTGTTCTTCCATGGCGGCGGTAATGCCAATGATCAGCGTGGCGCCGTAAGGGCTGGTATTAAAAAAGGTTAAATGGCGTTTCAATGCGCGGGCCATCTCTTCCCTGGTTCGGTACAGGCGTTTCAGCACGGGGATGATGGAAAAAGCCATCCCGGTATTTTGCCAGGTTTCAAAGTTGAAATTGGCTTCCAGGGCCAGAGAGCGCAGGAACAGCCTGCGGATGATACCGGAGGGCAATTGCCCGTTGACTGGCGCAGGCTCTGTTTCCGGTGTTCCAAATTCATCCTCAACAGCCGGTTCCTTTTGACCGGCATTGGTAATGATCAATGCCAGTACGGTGCCCAGCCCACCGATAGCGATCACCGGCAGTTTCAGGTAGCTGGCCAGCAAAAAACCCAGGAAAAAGTAGGGTGCTACTTTTTTGTGGAACATGAGATTCATGAGCAGGGCAAAGCCGAGCGCGGGCAGCATATTGCCCGCCACCTGCAAACCCGTATTCACCCAGGCTGGTATCTTGTCCAGCAAGGCTTTCATAGCGCCGGCACCCAGTTGTAATGCCAGGAGGGTGATGAGCCCCATGAGCAAGGGTTTCAGTAGCCCGGAGGCAATGTGCAGGCGTTGCACACCTTTATAATCCCCTGCTTCCGCGTATTGTTGGAAGCGTTTATTAAACAAAGAACGGAACACGAACAGGCCACTCAGCACCATTTCTGCCAGGATGGAAATAGGGACCGCCAGCGCCAGTGCAATAGCAGGGCCTTTACCACTCATGATGGCGAAGGCGGTGCCCAGTACGCCACCGGTGATCACGTCTGGCGGAATGGCGGCACCCACCTTGATGTTGCCCATGAAAATGAGCTCCAGCGTACCACCGATGATAATGCCCTGCTGCAGGTCGCCCAGTACCAGGCCTGTCAGCGGGCCCAGTACCAGCGGGCGGCTGAGCAGGGAGGTGCCCAGGAAGTCTTCACAGTGGCCAAACGTGGCAATGAGGGTCAGTAAGATAAAAGAGGTCAGCAACGTGCGTTGTCTTTTGATTGATAAAATGCTTTTCGCGTATATACGTTACCGTTAGATCAGCGATTCGAGGCCGGTGGGCTTGTCTGTAGGCACTTGTCTTACTTCCAGCGCGGTGCCTTTTTCCAGCAGGGTTCTGACCAGCGTAATGTCAGCGTCGGTGAGGTAGATCGCCCTGGATACCGCTTTGGCCCCATCCCGCATACGCAGGCCTCCGAAGTTGATGGAGGTGATCTCCGGCAGGCTTTGCGCCAGGGTGTGGGCGTCTGCCACGCTGTTTACCAGCACCAGGAGCTTCAACGGTTTGCTGCGTTCATCCTTCAGGAAGGCGATGGTGTCTGCAATGCTTTTGACGAGTAGCCTGGCACTGGCTGGTTTGGCCAGGTTGAGCGTCATTTTTATAAAATCGTCCCTGGCCACTTTATCATTGGCCACCACCAGGCAATCCACGCCCAGGGCGGGTGTCCAGGCCATGGCCACCTGGCCGTGCACCAGGCGGTCATCTATCCGGAGTAATTTAATCATGCGACGGAATAAGTTTGTTCACGTAAACCATCTGCTCCCGGGCGTTTGCCAGGGCGGCAGTTATCACTTCTGCGGCGGGTGTGCCCGGGTCTGCCATCAGTATTTCAATGAGCAGGGCCAGGTTAAAGCCGGCCACTATGTGTACCCGTTCCCGTAAGGCATGGCGGAGTACCTGGTTGGTAATGCTGCCCCCCAGCAGGTCCGTAAAAATGATAAGATCCTGTGCGGGTTGCAGGGTATCCAGTACCGCATCCAGTGCGGTGGCTATGGTCTCATTGCCCTCCGTATAGGCGTTTACGGTAGTGAGGTGCCCTGTGTTGCCGATGATGAGCTCCAGGGAAGATTGTACCCCGCTGGCCAGCTGGCCGTGGGATGCAATAATGAATTTCCTTTCCAATGCTTATGGGTATTTGCCGATCAGGTGATTATTAACAATCGTCTTTTTGAGCAGGTAGGGATCAATGGCCCCTTCCATTTTGTAAACCACTTTACCGCCGGGCTCCACCAGCAGGGTGTAGGGGAGCGCGCCCTGCCAGCTGGTGTCGATGGCCTCAATGAGTTTGTATTTATCATCCAGCGTGAACTGGTAGTTTTTGCAGGAAGCGCCCTGTTTTTGCAGGAACTTCAGCACTTGTGCGCTTTTGGCTGCATTGTCCGCGCTGATGCTGATAAATTCAAAGTCGCGGTCGCGGTACATGTGGTACATGTCCATGAAGTCGGGAAATTCTTTGGTGCAGGGGCCGCACCAGGTGGCCCACACATTGATGAGGCGCAGTTTATCGCCCGTGTTCTTTACCAGTTCCTGTATGCCTTTCACATCAATACTATCCACAGTAACCGGTTCTTTGGCCCATTCCGCTTTGGCCCTGGCCACGCCGTCGCGTTTTTCGGCCCATTTTACAGAGCAGCCAAAGATCTTGGTCGTTTTTACCGGCACTTCTTTGCCAGCCAGCAGGGCGTCTATGGCGTTGCGGGCATCGTTGGTCACCGGCGTTTTGAAGGGAGATTCCGTATCGTCAAAGCGGCCGTTGTAGCGCAGTTTACGGGCGGCGTCAAATACAAATACATGCGGTGTGGCCACCGGGCCATAGCGGTGGGCCACGGCCTGGGTTTCCCCATCGTAGAGGTAGGGAAAGTTGAAATGCTTTTCGCGGGCGCGCACTTTCATGTCTTCAAAGGAATCGCCCAGGTCGGAGAAGTCCAGTTCATCCAGGCGGAGGGCTTTGTTGTCGTTGGGATTGATGGCCACGACGGCTACGCCTTTATTTTTATAATCGCTGGTCAGTTTAATGAGGCGGTCTTCGTAAGCCTGGGCGGTAGGGCAGTGGTTGCAGGTGAAGACCACTACCAGTACTTTGGCATTTTTAAAAGCGGCCAGGCTGTAGGTTTTACCGCTTACATCCTGCAGGTTAAAATCCGGTGCAGGGCTGCCAATGGCCAGGGTGGGGTGCCCATCCGGGGGCATGGCAGATGCGGCGGCGGCCAGCAGGGTGCATAATAAAAGGGTCCAAAGTTGCTTCATCATCGTGGATTTTGACAGTGCAGGGGGCGTGGATCATCCCTACAATGATGCATCAAATTTCAGGGCTGCGCAGGGGAAAACCTATTTTTCCGGCACTACATTACCACTACACAGATGAAAAAACAAGGTGATTTGACACTACAGGCAGTGATTTTAGGGGGCGGAGGGGGTTTTGGGATCAGGAGTGTATGATAATAGGTGTTGGGGCGATGGCTGTGATGTAGAAATAGGGGAAATTCTACATATTTACTTTCCTGTTACCAGGGTGGGGAGATTACATAAATTTTTAGGAGGTTAAAATTCTTTGCCGTGGCGGTTTTTAAAAACGATGCAAGGAGCCCTTGTGCATGAGGTTGCAAAAATATTTTGTGGAATGAATTTATTGTTTACTTTTGCATCCCGCTGTTGAAAGAAACGGCATACCGGTTTCGGGACGTAGCGCAGCCCGGTAGCGCGCTTGCATGGGGTGCAAGAGGTCGCTAGTTCGAATCTAGTCGTCCCGACTTCATCAGACAAAGCAGCATTTTTTGCTGCTTTGTCTTTTTTTTGACCCATTGAAACCCTCATCCAGCCTATATACCAGCTCAACGACCCCCTTTATCCTTTTACGACATCTTTATTCCTTTATCCCGTAGCTTGTCAACATTAAGTTGTGGTTACTTGAAGTTTTGACAGTGATGCTGTTGCTTGGTATCTATTTGTAAAACAACACATTATTGCGGCATGAACGGTCGCAGCTGAAATATTTTCCTGTCAAAAATTCAATTTTCGGCGATGGCATTTTGGTTGATGGGAGTTTTTTAAAAAAGGAGGTATTATGAACAGCATCATTAAGAAAGAAAGCGGCCATGCGCCGACCTTTGGAAGTGTTGTCGATCAGATCTTCCAAAACAACCTGCGTCATTTCTTTGATGACAGCTGCTGGGCCAGCGACTCGCAAAACCTGGCACCGGTGAACATCCGCGAAACTGCGACCAGTTATGAATTGGACCTGGTGGCTCCCGGTCTGCGCAAGGAAGACTTTAAACTGAACCTGAACAAAGACCTGTTGACGGTTGCTTATGAACACACAGATAAGGGGCAGCAGCAGGATCAGGACTGGGTACGCCGTGAATTCCACCAGCGCAGCTTTTCGCGCAGTTTTACCCTGGACGAAGCAGTGGATGCAGCGAAGATCAGTGCACGTTACCAGGACGGCGTTTTGCAAATAAGCCTGCCGAAAAAAGAAGGGAAGGCCAGCATTTCCCGGGTAATTGATGTTCAATAACAGCTTTATTTTGAAGCTGTCATGGTAAGGACGGAGCAGGAAGCTCCGTCTTTTGCCGTTGCCATAAAGGTTATCAACCCACCGTACCCGCTATGCAAACAGTTTTTTATATAAAAACTGATCGCGGCATCATTATATCCATTTATAACAAACTGCATTCATGTTCATGCCGGCACCTACGGAGGCAAAGATCACCAGATCGCCGGTAGAGAGTGCATGCTCAGGGTAAGTGCCTTTTTGAACGAGGTCAAGCAGGGTGGGCACTGTTGCAACGGAACTATTGCCCAGGTAATGAATACTCATGGGCATAATATCTGGCGGTGGTGTCAGGTTGTAAAGCTTGTATAAGGCCTGCAGTATGGCCTCATCCATTTTCTCATTGGCCTGGTGTATGAATATTTTCTTGATGCTTGTAATAGTAACGCCGGCTTTATCTATACATTCTTTGATGGCCAATGGGACATGCTTCAAGGCATATTCATAAACCTTCCGGCCGTTCATCTTTATCATTTTTGTGCCCGGTGCATAGTCCCGGTTGTAAGAACTGCCCATTTGCAGATAATTGAGTTCTTCCAGGCTATGGCTGGCGGTATGACTGTGCAGGAAGCCGCCATCCGTGCCGGGTTGGTGCTCCATTACCACCGCTCCGGCGCCGTCACTGAAGATCATACTGTCGCGATCAAAGGGGTCCAGTATACGGGAAAGTGTTTCAGCGCCGATCACCAGCGCCCTTTTAGCCATGCCGGCTTTAAAAAAAGCATCTGTTTGTGTAATGGCTAGTACCCATCCAGGACATCCAAATAAAACGTCGAATGCAATACATCCTGGATTAGCAATGCCAAGTGCGTGTTTTACGCGGTTGGCCAGCGAAGGAACAGTGTCTGGCTGGCGACTGTCGCCGGAAATATCACCATAATTATGAGCAACGATCAAGAGGTCGAGTGTTTCCGGGTCAATGGCGCTATTTTCGATGGCCTTCCGTGCGGCAATAGCTGCCAGGTCTGAAGTGTTCTGGGTTGGGGACGCATATCGCCTTTCCTCAATGCCAGTAATTGCTTCAAATTTTTTAATGATGGTTTGATTGTCGTTCTTAAGCAGAACAAATTCATTTGTATAAAATGGCTGCGATTCAAATTCGCTGTTTCGTTTTACAACTTCCGGTAAATAACTGCCTGTACCAATAATAACAGAACCCATAGTTTAAATTGTTTGCTGGCGGATAGTTTTTGCAAGTTACTGGCAGATCTTTTTTCGGCAAAGCATTTTCTGCACCCGGCCTTCAAATTTTCCGGCAATGTGAACTCTAGGAGTAAATGGTCCGGGAGCCTGACTGCAAAGTAGTTAAAATCTGGTTTCGCCGTGCCTGTCAAGTGGAGGTATTCTTTACCGTCAGCCAAACCAGCATATTACTGTTATGGCTGGCAAAGCGGTTGTTGGGACGGAACCGGAAAAGAATTATATTTGATTAAACGTAAGTTATGCCCCAAGAATTAACCGGGAAAAAGGTATTGTATCCCTATGCCGCCTGGTATTTTGCAGCCGGCATCCTTATTACATGGTTGGGTTTTTCACGATCCTATTTTGCGAAACTGGGTACTAATGACATCTATCATCATATCCACGGGGCCACCGCCGGGGCCTGGATGGCATTGCTGATAGTGCAGCCGATCCTTTATCATAAAGGTAAGTTCGCCCTTCACCGGAAACTAGGCAGGATCGCTTCGTCCATTCTGGTGCCGCTGCTGGTATTGGGCGGATTAAAGATGATGCATTCAATGATAAGCAACGCCGCCTCTTATCCGCCGGGAGCGGCTTACCAACTGGCATATGCCGACGCCTGTTCCATCCTGTTTTTTCTCCTCTTCTTTGGCTTAAGTCTCTATAACAGCGCGGATGTGCATGCACATGCCCGGTATATGGCCTGCACGATCCTGGTCTTACTGCCACCGGCCATCGTAAGGGCCCTTTTTTTCATTCCCTGGTTCGACAGCTTCACCAAAGCGCTCAATGCGGGTTATCTGCTTATTGAATTGGCATTGGTAGTGTTGTTGCTGGATGACAGGCGTTACGGTCCGGTCAGGAAACCCTATCTGGTGGCGTTGTTGCTGTTTGTTTCGTTGCACTTCACCCTGAACCTGGTACCACACTGGGGTTGGTGGCATACGGCGATGGATCGCTTTGCGGCGTTGTAGATCATACGGATGATCGGAGCCTGTTGGGCCCCGATTTGAAGTTACAGTAAACGTCATTCGCGGATCGCGTTGCAGTTTGGGCAACCGTTCCATCAATTCCTGTAAATTGTTTGCCCCTGGCCGTTGCTTTAACCTTTCTGACTGCCGCCATATTAAAGTTCACCCCCTAATTTTCCCGTTTCGGCGTTGTTTTTTTGCATAACCGGGCATAATTTTCATTTATTTGTATAAATGATCAAAAACGAGGGGAAAATATACCTATACAGCTCCTTGCTGATTGCCTTGGTGGTCAATTCAGCCAAATTGATGGCACTTAATACCAATGGGATCATTGCCCGCTACTGGCAGTTCAATGTTTGGGAATATACCTTCCAGCTTTTGTACAACATGTCATTTTGCCTGTTAATACTATACCTGAATCTTGCTCATGACAGGTTTTTCAGCGGGTACCGGCAAAACAGACAATGGCTGAAACTTTATACCTGTAATATTTTATTGATAGTGGCTGCTATCGCCTTGGGAAGTCTCATCCACCTGGCATTGTTTGATGCTGTGCAGTTTCGAAAGATGGTAATAAGAGGATACTTTGCCCGGTTTTCCCTCAGTACCATAATGGTTGCCGTGGTGATACGCCTCATCCTGCTGATGCGGGAAAGCGCACATAAAGACCTGGTAAATGAACAACTTCATGCGGCCTATCTGCAAGCTCAATTGAAGTTGCTCCAGGAGCAGCTCAATCCCCATTTTCTCTTTAATACGCTCAGCAGCCTTTCCGCAATTGTAAGAGAGAATCCGCAACAGGCACAGGCTTATATTATGCATCTGTCCAAAGTTTTCCGATATACACTCATTCATTCGGGTAACGATATGGTAACGATAGATATAGAGCTTCAGCATCTGGCGTCCTATACCCAGCTATTAACAATGCGGCTGGGGAACACCTTCAGGGTCCGGATAAATGTAGGCCCGGGTATTTTACAAAAGCGGATCCCTCATTTATCGTTACAACCGCTGGTGGAAAATGCCGTTAAACATAATAGCAGTACTGCTGCCCGCCTGTTAACCGTGGATATTTATGATAAAGACGGCTGGCTCGTAGTGCAAAACAACCTGCAGCCTGTCACCGGCGAAACCGAAGGCACGGGGTTAGGGCTGGCCAACCTGAATGGGAGGTTCAAACTGCAGGTTCGCCGGGAAATAGAAATACATCAGACCCGTGAATATTTTATGGTACAACTGCCGCTATTATGACACTCCCTTTACGTATAGTATTGATCGAAGACGAAGCCGCCACGGCAAGGAACCTGGAGTATATAATCAGGGAAATTAAGCCTGACTTGGAGATCATGGCAACGTTACAGAGTGTAACGGAAGCCGTCAATTGGTTGACTGAGCACCATAATAGCTATGATCTGATATTTTCAGATATACGGCTGTCTGATGGATTGTCGTTTGAGATTTTTAGGCAAACAGACATCAGTAAGCCCGTTATTTTTGTTACCGCATACAGCGATTATGCAATAGAGGCCTTTCGCAATAATGGCATCGATTATATTTTAAAACCTTTTGATGAAGAAGAAATACGCCGCGCTTTCTTGAAATACAACACCCTGATCGTTCCTGATATTGAAATGGAACGTGCCAGAATGGCGAGCTTATTGCAGCAGCTGCGGTCTGCAACGAAGACCTATAAAAAATCCTTCCTTTTTCATTATTGCGGCAGACTAGTCCCTGTGGAATCCGAGAAGATCCATTGGTTTTATACTGCCAAAGAGATAGTATATGCCCGCACTGCAGACGAGAAACTATACATCGCAGGGTCTACACTGGAGCAATTGGAACAAGCGCTGGACCCCGGTCTTTTTTTTCGTGCCAACCGCCAGTTTATCATCAACCGGAATGCTGTGGATACGGTTGAATATTTTTTCAATGGAAGACTGGAGGTTAAAATACATCCTTCTCCACAGGAACAGGTGCTGGTGAGCAAAGCAAGGGCAATGCTGTTTAGAAGATGGCTGGATCAATAACTGCATTTCACCACCAGATTTAGCAGCTTCACCCTTTTTATTTTAATAGCAATTATCGTTGTTGCTACATTTGCGATATTATAAATTAAACCTTTTCAAGATGATCTTCACAAACCTGAGAAAAATGACTTTTCTCTTGACTATCCTGGTGTTCATGGTAGTTACGGTGTCTGCGCAAGACAAACAGATAACACAGAACAGCACACCAGAACAGCGGGCAAAAATGCAAACCGAATGGATGAAAACCAACCTGGCACTGAGCCAGACACAAGTAGATCAGGTATACAACCTGAACCTTCAATATGCCCAGAAAAATGCCCCGATCCTGGAAAGTACAAAAGGGAAACTGTATAAATACAAGCAACTGAAGGCTTCCCAAGAAGAAAAATCTGCGGCCATTAGTAAAATACTGGATGCAGAACAGTACAGGAAATACCAGGAACTCCAGGAACAAATGATGAAAACAATAAAAGAAAAGAGAAAATGAAAAGACCTTTATATTTATTGATGATAATGTCTATTGCTGTTTCAGCCTGCTCTAAAAGTAATGATAGCGGGAGTGCTGCACAGCCAGACACCGGTCTGCAAGGGCCCATACAAAAGCCCGCCTCCGGCTATGGTTCGGATGGCAATTATGAAGTGGCAGAAATAGATTTTGACAATCCACAATATGCGGGAACGCAGGTTTCTATTTTTTATCCGAAAGGCATTACTTCCCCTAAACCTACCATATTTTTTTCGCACCCTTTTGGCGGGGAGAACAAAGCATACAATGCCGGGTTGTATAATTTTATCGCAAAGAAAGGCTATGTAGTTGTATTTGTTCCCTACCGGACCGTTGATGTCAGCGTAGATCACCGTTATCAGACACTATGGGAAGGATTTGTAAAAGCGGCCATGGATTATCCTAACATTATTGATACCAGAAAAGTGGGCTTTATGGGACATTCTTTTGGTGGTGGTGCCAGCATAGATCTTGCTTACAAGGCCTTTACAGAGAAAGGTTGGGGGCAGGATGCCCGTTTCCTTTTCACAATGGCTCCATGGTATTCATTTAACTGGAACAGCCCGTTGTCTACTGAACAGCAATTGCAAAGCTTTCCTGCCAATACCAAAATGATAACACAGGTATATGATGAGGATGTTGTAAATGACCACCGCCTGGCCATCGATATTTATAAACATATTAATATTGCCAACAGCGAGAAAGATTTTATTTACATCAAATCATCTACCATTAATGGGTACAATTACCTGACGGACCACGTAATGCCCAGCTCCCGGAAGGCTTTTGACGCATTGGACTATTACGGCGTGTACCGCCTGCTGGATGCAATGATGGACTATAGTTTCAATGGGAACAGTGATGCCAGGAATGTTGCTTTAGGCAACGGATCTACCGCACAAATTACGATGCCCGCTTATAATGGCCAGGCAATGGCCCCACTGGAGGTAACGGATGATCCTTCACCTAAGTATCCACAAAGCAAATATCAGTTTCCGTGTGGCAGCAGTACCAATCCAAGGGCTAACTATTGTGAGTGACCGGGAAACAATAACGGTAGAAAAACGCATTTTTACGCGCTTATCCCAGCGGTTACATGGACCTTGTCATCAACCTGGGTGGTGCTGCCGCCACCATCATTAATGGCAGGCGGAAAGACACGCCTGCCATGGGCCATGAGGAATTTAACCTGCCTGCGGTGGCCCGGCAAACGGGGATCTCTGAACGGTGCGCCCAGCAGCTATACCTGGGCCATGTGGGTGGGAGCCCGGTTTCGTTTGCAACGTTTGCGAGGTTCAATAAAGGGCTGCACCTGGTGCGGTCTACGCAAATGCCGCTTACAGACATTGCTTATGAGTGCGGCTACTATGACCAGGCCCATTTTATCAGGTCATTTAAAAAGCGTACCGGTATTACGCCTTCGGATGCCAGAAGGTCGCTGGCGGGCAATGAAGAGGCATTCCAGCAGGCAGTAAATATTGGATTTTAAAATGTTGTTGGCAGTGTCCTATTTAGCCGGGTACTATGGTACGCTGTGGTCATTCGGGAAATCTTCCCCACTCCATATCTGTTGTGCACTCCATTTTGCCGGCGGGGCCGACCAGAACACATCTTCTGGAGGTAATCCCAGCGGCAGGAATACGCTCATGCAGAGATAAGGGCTGCCAGAGTTGTTATAAGAATCTCCCAGGCCGGGCTGTGATCCGTACAGGCCTATGGTTAACCATCCGTTTTTCGTATAGGTAGTAGCACTTTCCAACGTCTTCCTGATCACGGCTGTCAGTGCGCAGCGCACACCCGCGGGTGGCAATTGGGCCGGCAGCTTGTGGCGCCAGGCCATGTCTGCCAGGTGATGAAAGGCAGCGGCGCGGTAAATGATAGACCGCCCCAACGCCGGGTAAGTGCCATCTGTATTGATCAGCCGTTCCAGGATGACCGCGTAACGTTCGTTGCGTTTGTAGATCTTTGGTGCCAGGTCCCTGTAAGCATTGGTTTTCGTGGCCATGAGCTCACTGATCGCTGCCAGGTAGGGGTGGATCACATAGCTGTTGTAGTAATCAAACGCAAAGCCCGGCCCGTCCGAGTACATACCATCTCCACGGTACCATTGCTCCAGTTGCATCATGGCAAAATCCACCCGCATAGGGTCCCATTCATAACCATACTTTGCAAGGAAGGCTTCATTCATCGCCGCAAACAGCAGCCAGTTGGAAAAAGCTGGTTTAAACCGGCGGGTGGTTTTAATAGAAGCTACCAGCCTTTGCCTGGATATGGTATCCAAGTGCTCCCACAGCCAGGGAGCTCTTACAAATGCAAATGCCAGGAAGGATGCATCCACCAGTTGCTGGCCTGCGAGGTCAAAGCGCATGAAGTCCCTGGAAGCCGTGTCCAGTGCATGTTGCAGGCCTTCCAATACCCATTGTCTGTATTGCTCCCGCAGTTGTATTTCCCCCGGTGTTCCACCTTCCAGTTGTAACCACGGCGCCATACCACTCAGGGTGCGGCCCAGGACCTCCAGGTAAGCTACTTTTTGCCGGCTTTCTTTATTGTCGATATGTACGGAAACCGCCGTGGGCATATTGATGCGCAGGCTGTCATGTGCCAGGCTCCTGATCACAGGCCTTGCCATCCTATCCATCTGTGCCAGCCAGTATTGCCGGTCTTCCCATCCGTTCGTTGGTGTGCGCACCACCGGATGTTTGTTTTTTTGCTGGCCGGATAGCTGGCTGCCGGCAAAGAGCATGCAAACAAGCCATATGTATGTAAACCGCATCATCGCAATGTGTTTAAGTTTCATCAATCCTGCACTACTGGTTGGTTTAACCTGGCAGCAGTGTTACCTGCTGCCAAGTTACAACATCAATGGTATCCCTCGTCCTGTTTGAGGGTGGCGTCTTTATTCAGGAGGAAAATGGTCGTTTGGGGTGGCGCGGCGGCGTTGGTATGGCCGGGCATTTCCCTGCATTGTTTGCGGACGCAGGGACGTCCATTTTTGAACACTGTGCGCGATTCCTGATCTTTAAACGGCTGGCAATTACAGGCTTAACCATTGGCATTAAGTTTGGCGCCCGCTAAAGATCAATCCCATCCCCATGCTAAAAAGCTATCTCCGTATGGCGTTCCGGCAGTTTCGCAAGAACAAGGTGTCCACCCTTATTAATATTGTGGGATTATCTGTTGGCATCAGTGCTGCGCTGATCATCTGCATGATCGTGCAATATGATTACAGCTTTGATAAATACGAACCAGGCAATGACCGCATTTTCCGCCTGGTGAGCGAAGGCGATGGGTGGAAGAGCCAGGGCGTGCCGGTGCCCATTGCAGCGGGTATGGCGGGCAGGGTGAGTGGTATTGAAAACATGGCGCCTATATTTGACTTCAATAATGACAACCTGAAAGTGACCATCCCCAGGGGCAGCAGCCAGCCGGATGGGACGTTTAAAAAGCAAGAGCAGGTAGTCTTTGCGGATGCTAATTATTTTTCCATATTTCCCCATACCTGGCTGGCGGGCAATGCCGCTACCGCGCTCCGGCAGCCTTACACGACCGTGCTGGCCGAAAGCCGTGCCAGGACCTATTTCCCGGGCCTGCCGCTGGATCAGCTGATCGGGAAAACAGTCGTGTTCTCTGATACCATTATGACCACTATTTCCGGTATCGTGGCAGACCAGGTACATAACAGCGACTTTACGTACGCCACTTTTATTTCCCTGCCCACACTGTATAGCGACCGGCTCCGGAACGCTTACCAGGCAGGGGAGTGGAATAGTGTCAACTCGGTAAACCAGGTAATGGTAAAACTGGCTTCGGCCGGGCAGGCAGCCATCGTGGAAAAACAGGTCAATGGTATTTTCAAAGAACACATTACCGGGGACGGGGATACGAAGACAATACACCGGCTTCAACCCTTGTCCGACGTGCATTTTAACCCCGACTTTGAAGGGCCGGTCAACCGTACTACATTGCGGAACCTGGCGCTGCTGGCCGTATTCCTGCTGATATTAGGTGCGATTAATTTCATCAATCTCTCTACAGCCCAGGCGTCCGCCCGTGCAAAGGAAGTGGGCATCCGCAAAACGCTGGGCAGCCTCAAAATGCAGCTGGTAGGGCAGTTCCTGACAGAAACGTGCCTGCTGACATTTTTCACCACATTGGTTTCGGTGGCGTTGATGCCCCTGTTGTTACAGGCATTTGGCGGGTTTGTGCCAAAGGGATTGGATGCGGCATTCCTGCTGAAAGAGCCGCTGCTCTGGGTGTTCCTCCTGCTGTTGGTTATCGTGGTGAGCCTGGTGGCGGGCATTTATCCAGCCTGGGTGCTCACCCGCATGCAGCCGGTGGCAGTATTGAAGAATGTGGTGGTAAGCGGCACTACGCGAAGTGCCTTGCTGCGCAGGATCCTGATCGTAACGCAGTTCGTGATTGCACAGGTGTTCCTCATCGGCGTACTGGTAGTGGACAAACAGCTGCAATATGCGGTGAACAAGGACATGGGCTTCCGCAAAGACGCGATCATTACTTTCTATGTGCCGATCGATTTTGCCAACCCGAATAACAAAAAATTTGTACTGAAAAAAGAGATCAGCAAGTTGGCAGGTATTACATCCCTGAGCCTGGGCAATCTATCGCCTGCTATCAATGGTTCAATGACCACAGAGGTGGATTACCGGGAAGGTGGAAAGAACATGAATATCAAAGTGGCATCGCGCAGTGGGGACACCTCTTTCCTGCAGGTATATGGTATTCCCCTGGTGGCCGGCCGCAACATCCTTAATTCTGATACCGCCGCGGAGTTCCTGATCAATGAATCACTGGCGCGCAGGATGGGCTTCCAACGCCCGGCGGATGCGGTAGGGCATGTGTTACTGTTTGCCAATAAAAACCTGCCGGTAGTAGGCGTGATGCGCGATTTTAACCAGGCCTCCGTGCGCGCCGAAGTGGCACCCCTGGTGTATTTTGCGGCGCCCAAATATGGTTATGTAATGCACATCGCCTTGTTCCCGGATCCCGCGGGGTGGAACAGCACCATAGAACATATAAAGCATGCCTGGGAAGGCATATATCCCGATGTGGATTTTGAATATAGTTTCCTGGATAAACAGATAGAGAAATTTTACAAACAGGACCGGCAATTGTCTATGCTGCTTACCTGGTCTGCCGGTGTGGCGATGCTGATCAGCTGCCTGGGTATCCTGGGGCTCGTGATCTTTGTAACGAATACACGGGTAAAAGAAATCGGTGTGCGGAAAGTGCTCGGGGCCACGGTGACGCAGATCATCGTGCTGCTGTCGGTTGATTTTGCCCGGCTGCTGTTGCTGGCGTTCGTGATTGCCGTACCGCTGGCATGGTGGCAGTCCGGCAAGTGGCTGCAGGATTTTGCCTATCACACGGATCTGAGCTGGTGGTTGTTTGTAGTGAGTGGGATGATGATGTTGCTCGTGGCGTTGCTGATTGTAGGTATACGGGCCGGAAGGGCAGCCATGGCGGATCCGGTGAAGAGTTTGAGAACGGAATAGGGAAGTTATTTTTCCGGGTATAAAAAAAGGGCGCCTGATTTTTTTGAAATGTCAGGTGCCCTTTTTACATTTGCGTCCCCTTCGGGACGTAGCGCAGCCCGGTAGCGCGCTTGCATGGGGTGCAAGAGGTCGCTAGTTCGAATCTAGTCGTCCCGACATAATTAAAGGCAAAGTTGGTTTTAGACCGGCTTTGCCTTTTTTTATGCGCGCAAGTTGGCCGTGGGAGAGGTTTGGGCCTAGATTTATTTTAGTTCGACGGCATATGTTAAACAATTTAACAAGCTTGTAACCTCCTATTAAATAACATTATAGACAATTTATTTTTAATTATTTGTTTTTAAAGGTTATTGGATTCGAACTGAATATCGAACTAAGGTTTTGCCGATGTAAATAATCAACAATACGGTATATTCTGGTGTTGGTTTTGAACTAGGTCTGTTTCGCAGTCCATAATCAAAATATGTTCAGATGAGTAACTCCCAATTAACTCCACGTCAAGCTCAGGAATTGCTAGCTCAACACGGGATGAAAGTCTCATTGGAACAGGCTGAAGAGATGCTTACGTACATGGATATGCTAGCAGAAGTAATCGTTGCAGATTTTATAAAGCAGAAATCTATGGAAAAATCTGAGAATTTTAATGATGCAGGTGATCGATTGTCCGGTGGAAGCAAGGAATGAAATCCTTAGGGTGCTAATGCCGGCTACAAATCGGGGATTCATGCGTGGCCCGAATACCACCAACAAAGAAGGACTCGATATTACGATTCTTGCACACGCCCATGGTAAGTATAGATCGCTATTTCAGATTCAAGATAATGAATGCAGATTGCTACGAGAGGCTCCGCCGAAGGCCGGCTATCTGATGCAATTGATTCAAGTGACTATTAGCTAAATGCGATTGTTTTCCACTAAAGCTGAGAAACGATCGATCTGAGAGCGAAGTTGACCTTCTATTGGAAGCTCAGAGGTTTTTATTATCCTTATCGGTTGATCGGCTTTGAATATTCCATTTTTCAGAATACGAAAATTAAAGGTTATCATTTTTGTTTCGTCTTTGTAGTCATCTATTTCAGCTGTATATCCTTTTTTTTTGTTCAGATAATTGTCGCAAATATTTTTTATGGTCTGTTGAGTCATAATTTATTACAATTCTAGTTTTTTTAAAATCTTTCAATAAGTGCTCGGATGGTCTGGGACAGCTTTTGAGTGACTTAATTTTATTCACTAAAGTTTAAAAAGACAACTTTAGTTTGGTGCTGTTGTCTACGATTATAATTGCTATTTTTTTAAGTCTGCAGTTGATACAAGATAAGTAACGCAATTCAGTCAAGAGCTATGTACCAGTCAATAATCAATGAGAGTCTATGTCATCAAAGATTGTTCTTATGACATTGAACGTTCTCGTTTCATTCGAAGTATCTAGTTTTCTGTCTGGTTTGCTTGAAAACTCAGAGCAATCGTTATCTTCAATCCATTTTTTAGCTGTTTCGATTTGCTTTGTAACTAATTTTTGAAGCTTAGGTTCTTCGCTGAATTCATCTAGCAATATGTTATACCTTTCCAACAAATTTTCCATATATTCTTCAGCTGTTTCTGAATTTTGGCGTCCAAAATTCGCAATCTCTTCGGTAAGCAAATTTGATAGATTTGGTGTGATTTCTGTTCTTAAAGATGCTCGTAATTCTTTCAACTCTCGCCTAGTAAAAACAGATTGCAGGTTTTTATCCGTCAGTGCCGTTAAATCATCTCCTTTGTTTGTAAAATAAGAAATGTGTTCAATAAATATCAGTCTGTAATTTTCAGGTAAAAGTTTTTCGCGATGAAGTTTAATCACTAGATTGATTTCTTCAGAGTAATCAAACGATAAGCTTGGTTTTGTTATTCTATCAAAAATCTGCGGATCTTGCTTCGAATGGAACTTTAAAAAAGATGGTGTACACCTGCGTGCAAGAAAATTATGTAGCTTTCGTTCTGCTGCCCATTTAGATAGAAACGCGGTTTTATAGGTTGAGGAATCATTGAATTTAAGCATTTTCGCGCTAACAGTCTCAAATAGGTTTATTGGAATTACTATTGCCTTTTCTAATTTCATGTTTCCGCAAGTTACCTGTTCAAAAATCTTTTCTATTGGCGTTCCTTGCAAATAGATTTCCAGCATTTCAGGGCTATTTGATATTATTTTAGCAAAGGCATCTCCAATTGTAGGGTGTTTAAATCGCCATCCACTCTTGTCATCGATATTTACAAATTGAAGGAGACTATCTCGGAGGGCGTCTACTGCTGTTATAATGTCTCCTATGTTGCTGCCTAAACGTTCCACTGCGGACAGTTCTTGTTCATCAATCTTGATTGGGCTATTTAGAAAACCGTTTCTCATGTAGATAAGCGCTAGCGCGGCCTTACAGTGCATGTCTAGTCCCCCAATTGTGTCAGTTAAAAAACTTTCTTGTTTTTCAACAAACTCACTTAAGGAGTATGGATCGAGAGATATCGTTTTAGTAAATATTGGATCTGATAAACGTCTAGCTGTCTCGGGGATGAAGCGCCTATTATCAGCAACACCCGGCAGATATGGTTTTATTTGAGTTAGGAAAGTCTTGTTTTGGCTACCTAATTTTAGATGGTTGTATAATATTTGTTGCCGTTCAAGTATCGTTAATGTATGTAAGTCGATGACAACTTGACTTTCGTTAAATAGCGGGAACGCACCTTCTTTTAAATCCTTTCTTGCGCTTCGATAAATGTAATCTCTTGAGGTCATAACTATCTTGACACCTTGTTTGAGCATTGACTTTACTTGAGGTAAAATTCGGTTCCACCCATAAACTAGTTCAGATTCGTATTGGGTTACCCCGAAAGCGTCATCTATCCAAAAAAATTGTGCAGGATCATCGGGATTCCAGTGTTTAGTAATTTGTTCAGGTCTTTCGATTTTAATCGTCATTAATTTCCACTGGTCAAGTGCAGCCATTGCCAGTAGGGAGGCTATAGTTGTTTTTCCGGCAGCCGGCTCTCCAATTATCAACACGAAGCCATGTTCATCCATGGCTCTTGCCGCATTATGATACGTTGAGGTTATGACAATTTTAGCAAGATCCTCTCTCATTGATATTAGAAGCTGTCTAGCTTGACTGTAAGCTCGTTCATCCAGTATTTGACTTAAATCACCAAGGCCGTAAACCCGCGGTACTAGAGAGCGAAGCTTCTTACTTTCATGAATTTGAGCGCAGATCCAATCATTTCCATAGATCTTCGCTGTTTCAATACCATTTTTTCGAAAGGCGTCAACAAAGAGCTCTTCGAAAACACCAGAAATGCCCGCATTTGTTAGTAAAATATAGCAGTCACATCGTCCACTTTTTTTCAGTTTTTTTGCTTTTTCAATTTCATCCGATATGTCTGAAAGGCTAAGATTTGCCCCCTGTTTACTTGTAAATTTACATTGTATTATAAACCTTCCCGTTAGAACTTCCCGTCCCTGCTGTTTCCACTCACCAGTAAATGCACCATCTTTACCCGCATCATTGCTACCCAAATACTGGGAAACCGTCTGTCCTAATATTTCGCGGCATATGGTTAAACAAAGCTGTTGAAAGGCGTACCAGCCCAATAAGTGTAGGTTGTAGTTTATCATAACAAAATAAAAGGGGTAGATAGAGGTTCATTGAGAAAAAAGTGTTTGCTCGTTCGTTATAGGTACACCTTAAAAATAAACAGCACGTTTGACATAATATGGGTTGAGTTTGAATTTTAAACTTCGACTTTCACTCGGCCGACGCTTTCGAGTTCCAAAAACTTCGATTTGAATTGCCCCGGTGGCATTTTTTTCTTTAACAAATTAAAAAATGTTTCATCATGTGTGGAAAGGATGATTTGCTTATTATAATTCAATACCAAGCTCCGTAAAAGATCAATGGTAGAAAGAATGTTGACACTGTCCATGGACTGGATTGGATCATCAATAAAAATACAGTTGTAATCAGGAGTATTTAACGCTGAAGCCAAAAATATGCTTAAACTTAGAATATTAATCTGTGCGGTGCTGAAGTATAGATTGGGTATAAGGTCTGCCTTTTTGTTCATCCGGTCCCTGACAAAAACATCTAAACGAGGAGAGTCTGCGTCAAAATCAGCGCTGAAATGCACTTCTTTAAAGTCTGGGTGTGGATCAATTTTTTGGTATAAGTCATTAATCAAATCTTCGAAAAAAAATTCTTTGACTTTTATTTGAAGGAAGGACTTGGTTTTTTCAACTTCTTTGATTAATAATGATCGTACATTTTGCTCCAAAAATTCTTTTTCTGATGCTAGATTTTGCAATTGTATTTTAGCATTCTCCGACCGTAGAAATTCATTAATATGGTCTGCATATTTTTCAATTTTTGAGTACTCTTCTAGTAAGGACTTATTAGTTATCTGCGAAAGTTTGAAGCCTTGTTCTTTCAAATCAAGCGTAGCCGACAGAGTCTTGAAGTCGATGAACTGAGATTCGATGTCCAGCTTATCTTTCAGCAAGCTCCTGAAACCATCCATTTTTGCATCCGCGCGTTCTTTTTCAGAAACTAAATTATACAACTTTTTTTCTTCTGCCTGTTGATCGTAGGCACTCAATTCTAGGGTTATGTTTTCTTGCTCAACCCGCAAGGTGCCAATTTTTTCAAAATATTCCTTAATTAAAAGTTCGTTTTCCACAAGTTCATTCTGCAAGATGTCTATAGAAGCTTCCTCTGTATTGAAATTAATTTGAAACCATGCTAGTACCGCGCGGTATTGTTCCGACTGGTTGAGTGCCTCGATAATTTGAATCAAGAGTTTGAGCTCATCTCGCGATTTTGCCAAAATATCATTGAGGATTTTTTGTGTCTGGTTCTGCTTTTTCAGTAAATTGTTTAACTCCTCTTCTTTTTTCTTGTATGAACTTAGATTGCTATTCAATTCTTGTTCGTAGGCCTCGTGACTCAAACCGAGCTGTTGCATCATGAGTTCACGCAGATCGTTCTGCATGGTTTCCAAAGTGCTCTCATACGAGGCATTTGTTTCTTTTAAACTCTTTACTTCACGGGACACAGTTGATAATAATATCCGTTTGTCTATTATTTTTTCTTCAAAATAAAGCAGCAATCGTTCCATTGCACTTTTGATCAACTCTACTAGTCGTGAGACTTCCTGCTCTAATTTATTTTTGTCTATGAAAAGGTCCTGAAGTATTTTGTCTAACGTTGTATTATTAGCGATTCGCTCGGCTAATTGCTGATGCGAATTAAAAGCTTGCTCACAAAGAGGACAGTGATTTCTGTTGCGGTCTTTGTTAACAATGTCCAAACCCTGCCTTACAAAAGCTGACAACTCAGATTTTAACTTTTCTTGATCTGCAATACGTTCATTTAGGGCTGTAAGCCGTTCATTACTTTTTACCAGCGCCTCTTGGTTGATTAGGATGGCGTCTGTACTCGATGCCAAATCTTGATCATCGATAAGCATCTTCGAATAGGTACCATTTCTAAGATCTGCAATTGCTTTTTTAAATGCCTCTATTTCTGCGTCGATGGTTTTGACCTGGCTTTCCAGCGGTTTTAAGCCAGTCTTAATCTCTGTGATTTTTTCGTTCTGAATAACAATATCTTGCTCGTTCTTTTTAATAAGTAGTAGGCGTTCAGGAAGTCCTGCAATTGTCAGATTCGCTTCATTGATTTCAGCAAGGATTCTGTTCAATTCAACCTTAGTTTTTGCTTCTTGTATTTCGAGATTATCAAGTTCGATGGTTTTGTTGTTAATATCTGCCAGAAGAACATTCGACCTTGCCTCATGGGATAACAGTAAGCCAGCTACCCGTAAGTATTCTTCATATTGGCTAATGATTGTTAAAATATTACTCTTATGCGTCTCCTTTTCTATTAACAATTTGTTGAGCGCGGCAATTTCGTTCGATTTATTCTCGGTCTCCGTAAACTTGGCTAAAATGCCGCGAATATTTCGTTGTGCTTCTACAATGATTTTATTTCTTGCTTCCAATTCAAAGTATGTTCGAATACCAACATAATCATTGGCTCCAATCTTCGTTACTGATAACCATTCGAGCTTTTCACGTATCATGCTATCATCACTAAAAGAGATCAGTCGTTCGGCAATGAGGTTTTTCAACTTACTGACATCCTCCCTGGTTGTCGCTAAAGTAAGTTTATACAAGCCCGATTGTTTAAATTTTTCAATCAGGATATCAATCTGTTGATTAATTTTATCCAAGACATTTTCGCTTTCCAGTGCAGAGACCCTTTTCTCTTCTTCGCTGATCTTTTGACCGATTATCGAAATGTTGTTCTGGCAGTACGCCAATAAAGCTTTAAGATTTTTATAGTAGCTGTTAACTTCTTTTAATTCGGGATTGTCCATGAATATTTCATATCGTCTATTCCCGTCAATCTCGCGTAGGAAAGCGGATATCCACTCCTGTGAAAGAATAACGTGACGAAACGTTCTGTTGACCAAACTTTCGCCACCATCCATTTCAGCATCGGATTTCTTATTCCCGTGCGGTTTTAGCTGGCGATTGATCGGCTCTATTCCCTCACCTAAGATTTTGACGTAAGTTGGATGTTTCGAGTGGATATTTCGCCAAAGTTTAACTTGCGTATCCGATTGATTCTTTAAAGCATCAATCGCACTATTGGTAATTGACTTATTTTGCCAAAACCGTTGGATATTATTAGTCATTCCCCATTCTACTGCATCATAGAAGGAGGTCTTGCCATAGCCATTGGGTGCATATAGAGAGATGAAATCCGCCGTAGTGGTTTCGTTAATCGAAAAATCAAAAGTTGCATCCTTGGCGTCATCGTAAATTCGAAATGCCGAAATCTCAACCTTCTTAAATTTCATGGACGGGGCGTTTTAAGTTGTTTTAATAGCTCTTCGAAAGCACTACTGGCTTCAGCAGTCATCTTCTGCTTTTTCAATGTCTTTACTTCTAGAATCGACCAAAGTATAGGGTTTGCGTCGAATGTCACGGCAGCTGGGGCAACCTGATCCACTGAAAAGTGCACATTCCCGTTAACGATATGTTCGTTAATAATCACATCGTTTTCCATGTCTTCAACCAAAATCTTTCTACTGGAGAAAGTATCGTTTTCAATTTTTAGCTTAAGACTGTTATAGTTAACCATATCTTCAATCCCTGCCGGTCTAATAAAGAAAATATAGATATTCCAGATCTGGAACTCATCGGTCAGCTGGCTTTGAAAGTCAAATGCAATAACATCCACCAATTTTATCCAGTCCGCAGTCAAATCTTCAAGGCTTTTACTTCTCACAAAAAACACCGGGATTTTTCCGTTATAGTCTAGCTCCTGGTAGTCGACTGAGAGGTTTTCAAATTTGGCATTTAAGGTATCAATAAACTGGTTAATCGAAAAGCTCATGATATTCAGATTTCAGTTTTTCAAGTAATTGATCTTCATTGAGGTCCTGATATTCACTTAGTTTCCTAATAATGCAAATTTCTTTGAAATGTTCTAGATGTACAAAGTCAAAGGAAGTGAATGGATCAATTCCCTCATCGGTTTTAAACCCTCGCTTATCATAGGGTTTGGCGATATCAATCACTTTGCCCTTTTTAAGGATAAACGAAGATTTTGGCGGTGTTTTAGAACTAACGAATATAGTAGAGTCTGGTTTCAGCCCTATGTAGTCGGAGCGGCCCAAATCTTTACGTACCTCAGTCCATCCATGGCCATCGATATATTTTAAGCGATACTCGTTGAAAATGTTCGACAGCATTGTTTTTTGAATGGGGTCATATTTTACGATATTTAAAATGGTGAGAAATTCGAGCCAGGCAATCCAAATTTCTTTGTGTGAAAAGCAACTTGTTTCGCCCTCAATGATTAACAATCGCGCTTCAAACAATTCTTTAATGCCTTGAGGGCTAATATCCGATTTAACAATCTGTTCAGCTTTATTTCTCAGTGTGATTCTAGCGCCCTCAATATTTCCTTCATCGATTTCGTCAACCTCTAGTAAAAAAGCATCATTTTTTAGAAATTCGAAAGAATGCAGAAAAGGCGGATACAGCGCAGATAATTTCTGCGGGTTAGCGACGCTTTTAATAATCTGGTTGAAGTATTCCATTGGTACAAAGTCAATCTGACCGCCAGCAAGCATTTGATGAGCGACCTTGCTTTGAATTCCAATAATCGAAATTGCGTTATCTATGATTTTTACAATTCCTCCACCAGACATTCCTTGGAGTTGAAGTTGTGCTAGGGTTACATTTTCCAGTTGTGCGCCATAGGTCTGTGAACCACCAGAAATCAGTCGTGAAATCGCATGTGTTGTACTTCTCTCACCTACAGCGCGTGGTCTGTAAATATTCGGATAGCCATTCAAACCATATCCGTTAGTGGCTGGGCTGATACTGGATTGAAAGATCTTATCGAAACCGGCGAGAAAGTCGATCTTTAAAATAACCGCATCAGCATTCGGTGACGCAAAATAGTTTTCCCCTTTATTAACTACAAAATTAAATATGATCTCAGACCAACTTCCAGCCTGATAGGTAAGTCTGGTAATGGGAACAGTATCTCCATTTCTTGTATCATAGGTTGTATTATTTCCATTTTCATCCCGCCTCGTGCCCTCAAAAAGATGTTTGGCAGTCAGAATGTAGGTGTATGCATTTATTCCTTCCATTGGTTGGAACAAGCATCCGCTACCATTGTTTAGGGATACAATATAGGTTTTGAGTTGCTCGGGTGTCATATTTTATAAAAGATAGAAGGAGTGAGGCGTGCGCGTATATTATACTTCCCCCGATCGGCCTCGCTAAAAATATTTTCTCTTACATTTTCATAATTAAAATGAAATATTGCATTGGGGTTTCTTGCTATTATTCGGGAAAGAGTTCTCTTATGCGGATGTCCATAAACCTGGCTGTTAGTACTAATGATATAGTGCTCGGTATCTAACGTTGATAGTAGTTTTTTGTTTGTATTGGCTTTACTGCCATGATGTGAGACTTTAAGAAACTCTACTGCCAACGGCTTCTTTGCAGTATGCCCCAATTCTGCTAACGCCTTGGTTATTGGTCTCGGATGAGAATCTCCAAGAAAAACAAACTTTTTACCTTTCAATGTTAAAATAAAAGAAATTGAACTGCCATTCTTTACACTGGTATCTTGTGAAAAATTATAGTTGGAAACTTCTTCCTGGATAAAGCTTTCTACGTCTGTCCTCCAATCATTAGTTCCAGCGCTAGTATAAGCATCGTCCTCCGTTTTATCCTGATATTCTTTTAAGAGCTTGTGAAGCTGGGCAATGGTCGGGCCTAAGATTTCGAATTGGGCATCATGAATGACATGCCTCTGTCCACCTAGAATTAAATCTCGTGCCCAAAAATCATATTTTAATAGAAAATCCTCAAAGTCAATTCCTTCGCTAACACCCGTTGCAACTACTCCCTGCTGTTGCATCTTTATAGCGAGTGCTTTATTCGCCTCAATCTCAATCTTTTCCGCGATCAACTTTCCAGAATTGAACCAGACCATGTTAATAATCCCTGGAATTTGCTCATCCATTTCAAAAAGCTTCAAAAACCCACAAATATGATCATTGTCGATATGCGTTAGGATCAGTAAGTCAATTCTTTGATCGTGAGCTTTGATATCATCAATTTCAGCTTTAAGTTCGCCAAACGTGTTTGTAGCTAGGTCAAAATAAGTGGCGTCAAGTCCTGAGTCTATGATAATATTACGTTGGGCACCGCTATTATCCGTATATTTAATTAAGGTGCAATCACCATTTTGGGCTTTTAAGAATTTGAATATCATATGACAAGCTTCTGATTCAAAGTTAGTTAACCCTGAGCAAAAACTTTACCTTTCATTTTAAGAAAATCTATTAAAGGCTACGATGCTGCGTACTAACATTCGGGTAAGGGGATTTAGAACTCGATAGTCCTTCTAAATCTATGTATCTACATAATTTGTCCATATTTTCATTCGCTTCGATTTAACTATCTGATTATTATATTTTAATGTTTGCTATATTTTTTAAATCTTCAATGAAATAGTTCGAAAATTGTACAGTGAGGACGACTTGACAGGACAAATGAGATTTATGCTCGTTTGTCCTGTTTTTATTTAAGCCAAAATCCTTGTCCAGTAAGTATACGAGGCGCACTGCTTCATCGATGCGGGTACTTCGAAGTATAAATCCGTCAAAACTTAATTTTTCGGGATGCGTGCGGGTTATTTTTTCGCAAAGCTATTAGCCAGGTTCGTGACTATTTAAACGAAAGTGGAATTTCAGTTTCATAAACAGGAATTTCTTCGCGTAGTGCATAAATCGGTGTGAAGATGTGTTTAATGCTTATGCCAATACTATGCGCGCCATCTTCTATGGGCTGTACTGCGTTCATTCCTTTTGCAAAATTATGATTGACCTTAAAGCGTACTGACATTTTCAGGGCTGTTACTATGGGAATGCTTGCTACCCACTGCGCGGCGGCCATTTTGAAATACCAAACATTTTGACCATCTTCGCATTTAAACCAAAACTGAACCGACCGGGAAAGATGGTGGACGACAAAGATATATGGGATGCTTTTCGTTCGGGAAATGAAAGTGCGCTGCAGGTCGTCTTTGACAAATACTATACACCTTTATTTAACTACGGTCACAAATTCACACCAGACGATCACCTGATTGAAGATGCCTTGCAGGACTTATTTGTTAAGCTCTGGAAGAACCGGGACCGGGTACAGGCTACAGCATCTGTAAAGAACTACCTCTACAAGTCATTCCGCCGCGTACTCCTGCGCGCGATGGACACACAACAGCGTAAACATAGCTTTTCCTTGCTGGACAACTTTCTGGACCTGGACCAGGAGCTGGCGTATGATCAAACGTTGATCAGCCGCGAGCAGCTGGAAAAGCTCCGCGGGCAACTGCGCCTGGCATTAAGCAGGATGACGCCGCGCCAGCGTGAGATCATCCACCTGCGCTACTTCGAAGAAATGGAGTACGGGGAAATTGCCGCCGTCATGCAACTGTCGGTTTCCAGTACCTATAAATTACTATATAAGGCTATAGACGGCCTGCGCACCTATTTGTCCAAGTCAGACCTCCTGTTGCTGGCGGCGTTACTTGCCTTGAAAAAAATCTAACTACTTCCTGTTTCTTACACCCTTTTTTGAAAATCATTCATTTTATCCCCATTTTAATGAAATTATTATTTTTTTAATAACCGGGAGGGATAAAACACCCGCAGCCGTGTGTATTTAAATAAGCATGGATCTTCCAAACCAGTCATACGAGCATTACACCACTACCACTTTCTTTGAGGATGAGCAGTTTATCCGCCATGTATTGCACCCGGATGAAGCATCTGTTGCCCACTGGGGGCAGGTGGCCGCGCAGTATCCTGCCCAAAGAACGGCCATGGAGGAAGCCCGTATCTGGATACAGTTGCTGCATGGACAACGGTCTTACCAGCCCGCGGTCAGCAGCCAGCAGTTGTGGGACAAGATCGCGCAGGATATGGAACAACACGACCGGCGGGAGCGGCAGGTGTACCGGCCCTTGCGCATAGCCGCCAGGTGGATCAGCGCTGCTGCAGCGGTGCTGATCTTCGCCCTACTCTCGCGTGAATGGTCGTCCCTTGGGGAAAAACAGTATGCTACCGACTATGGGAAACAGGAACAGGTAGTCTTGCCTGATGAATCGGTGATCACGCTCAATGGCCATTCTGCCATTCATTATGTACGCACCTGGAAGTCCGGGAAACCGCGCCAGATCTGGCTGCAGGGTGAAGCCTTCTTCGAAGTGAAACACGTGGCCCTGCAGAACCGCCTGCGCCAGTCAGACTCCTTTCATGTGTACGTAAGTGACCTGGCACTGACCGTTACCGGTACTAAATTCAATGTGCGGAACCGCCGCGGTATCACAGAAGTATCGCTGCTGGAAGGTAGTCTCCGGATCGAAAAAACAGGACCCGGTGCATTTGTCAAAATGCTCAAACCCGGGGATGCCTATGTGTACGACAGCAGCAGGCAACTGCTGACAACCATGGAAGGCAGGCAGCCGCAGGCCAACAGGGCGTGGACCAACGACGAACTGGATGCGGATGGTTATACCCTCGGGGATATCCTGCATGTGCTGGAAGATACCTATGGTTATGACATTACTTTAACATCACCACAACTTGCACAAAGAACGTTGTCAGGTACCATCCCTGCCACCAGTGCAGACGACATCCTTTTTGTTATCAGGAAGGCGTTCAATCTTAAAATCAACCAAAAGGGAAAACATTTAATTATCAGCCCAAATCTGTAGAATGAACTTTAGACTTTTTATTGTCATCTGCTTCCTGTTGGGAGCAGTGCCCGGGAGGCTATTTGCCCAGCAGCAAATGAAGCTCAAAGCCGCGCTGGACGAGGTAAAGGCCGTATACGGCACTAAGTTTTCTTATGAAGCACATTTGCTGGACGATGTGACGGTAAACCTGAAATTACCGCTGAAAAGATCAGTGCCGGTAGAAGATGTGCTGAAAGACCTGTTGTACAAAAAGGGGTTTGTATTCCTTTATGTGCAGGAAAACTATTACACCATCATCCGCGATACACGGTCCGAAAAGACCAACGACAACGCGGGTGCGCCGGCCGATAACACAGCCATATCTGATCCCTATGTGCAAACACTCACTGGCGTGGTAACGGATAAGGAAGGGCATCCGCTGATAGGGGTTACCGTATTGCCGGAAGGCTACGCTATCCGCTTTGGTACCCTCACCAGCAGTGACGGGCGTTACACCCTGCGCCTGCAAACCAGCACCAAAGCAGTGATCTTCAGCTATGTAGGTATGATCCCCCAGAAGATCGAGATCGGTGATAAAACAGTGATCAATGCACAACTGGAATCGGATGTAAACCAGCTTCAGGAAGTGAACGTGGTTTCCACCGGTTACCAGACATTGCCCAAAGAGCGCGCCACTGGGGCATTTGGACAGATCACTGCCGCACAGTTGAAAGCAGTGCCTGCCGTGAACATCATTGAAAGGTTGGAAGGTACCACCCCGGGCGTGCGTTTCGATGCGAGGACGAATAAAGTGACCATTCGCGGTGTGAACACGCTGAACTCCACCGGAAGCCCGCTGGTGGTGGTAGATGGCTTCCCCGCAGTGGACCAGGATCTTGTAACACAATTAAATCCCTCTGCCAGTGGCGGCGGTATCCTGAGCCGCTACAATCCCGAAGACATTGAAAGCATCACTATCCTGAAAGATGCTGCTGCCACCTCTATCTGGGGCGCCAAAGCGGCCAATGGCGTGATCGTGATCACGACTAAGAAAGGCAAGAAGAATGCTTCGCAGGTAAATTTCAATACAAACCTCAGCATCGCTAACCCGGCTAATCTGAAGAACCTGAACCGCATGAGCAGCGCCCAGTACATTGACCTGGAAAAGGAAATGAAGGATCTGGGCTTTTACTCCGATCCCGCGGTGTGGGACAACAGCTGGATGACCTTCAACCAAAACAAGCCGGTGAGCGAAGCAATGGAATGGATGTTTAAAGTGGATCGCGGCGAGGCAACGGCCGCCCAGCGCGACTCTGCGCTGACAGCACTGGGCAAGCTGGATAATAAAAAACAGATCCGTGACCTGCTGCTGCAACGCGCCGTGTCGCAGCAATATAACCTCTCCCTGTCTGGTGGTGGGCAGCATAACACCTACTATGTTTCTACCAACTACACCCGTGATATTCCCGTGTTCCGCAGCAACAAAGCGGAGAACTTTTTCCTGACGGCCAATATCAGCAATGAGCTGTTCAACAATCGCGTAACAGTGAACACCGGGATCAACTATAACTATGTACATAGTATTGCCAATACCGCTGCACTGAATGCCATCGGCTCCAGCCGCCTGGGCCTGCGCCCCTATGAAATGCTGGCAGATGCCAACGGTAATCCTATTGCACGTTCCATTGACTACCGTGATGAAGTGGCGGCAGATTTCCTGCAGAAAGGTTACCTGCCCTGGACCTACAGCCCGCTGCAGGAGCTGAACTATGGCAATACAACGGGAAAGGATAACCGCTTCCGCCTGAATACGGATATCACCACGAAGATCACTGACTGGGCCAATGTAAACGTAGCCGGCTCCCTGCAACGCAACCAGGAAGAGCAGGTCTACCTGGCTGACCTGAATAGCTATGATGAACGTGTGCTGATCAATACCGGCACCACGGTGGATAACAACGGCCGCCTGGTATATGGTGTACCTTATGGTGGTAAAATGATCACCCATAATACTTCCGATGTCAGCTATGCACTACGTGGCCAGCTGAATGTGAACAAATCCTGGAAGATCGTTTCACTGAACGCCCTGGCCGGTACGGAGATCCGCGAAACCCAGGGAACGAATTACCAGCAAACCCGTTATGGATTTGATGAAGATACCTATGCATCTGCTTCGTGGGATCCGGATACCTATTATACCACTGTGATGGGCTGGAGCACCAGCCTGGGTTATAGTGATGGTAGCATCAACCGGTCTATCAACCGCTTCCTGTCATACTACGGCAACGGCGCCTTGTCGTTCCTGGACAGCCGCTATGTGTTATCTGCCAGCGCGCGTTTTGATGACTATACCCTGGCCGGCGCCACCCGCAGCCAGCGCGCAAGACCGTTGTGGTCTGCCGGTGCCAAATGGGATCTCACATCGGAGCATTTCATGCAGCATATAAAACCCATCAACAAACTGGCCCTGCGCCTCACGTATGGTACTGCGGGTGCTGTTCCTACCAGCGCCAGTAACGCCGCTATATTGTCGTTGTATGGCCTGGATCCGGTGACCCGCGAGCCTTATGGCAGCATCTCATCGCCGGCCAATAACAAGATCAGCTGGGAGCTGACGCGGAGCTGGAACCTGGGGCTCGACTTTGCCGTGTTGAACAACCGCCTGACGGTAACTGCGGATGCATACCGTAAGCGCACCAGCGACATCATGTGGCAGTTCCCAGTCAACAGTACGTATGGCTGGAGCAGCATTTATTATAATGCTGCCAGTATGAAAGGTAATGGCTACGAATTTGGCGTGCGGGGTGATATCTTCCGCGGCAATCATTTCAACTGGTCTTCCACTTTCAATCTCTCGTACAATACCAACAAGGTAACGGATTCGCGCTTCACCAGGCCTACCAGCAGCCTGGCGGTGGGCAGCAGCACGCCCATTGTAGGGTTGCCAAATGACTATCTATATGCTTACCGCTGGGCAGGGCTGGACAACCAGGGCCGCTCCCAGGTATACGATAAGAACGGCAAGATCATCAACGCGGATGCCGGCAATAACGAGATCACTGCACAGGACCTGGTGTACATGGGCCGTACCACGCCGCCTTATTTCGGGGGCTTCTTCAACGATTTTTCGTATAACGCATTCACCCTGGGTATACGCATGACGTACGAAACAGGCGGTGTATTCCGCAGGTCTTCCATCGATAATTACCCGGATTATGTAGGTATTTACTATGGCCAGATCGGGGCGCAGAAAGACCTGGCGCTGCGCTGGCGCAAACCGGGGGATGAGCAGTTCACGAACGTACCGGGCCTGCCTAATATTTCTACCAATGGCAGCAACCGTTACAAATTCTCGGACCTGTTGGTGCAAAAAGATGGCTTTGTGCGTTTGCAACAGATCAATGTGGGTTACCAGGTGCCTTCCAAGGCACTCTCCAGGTTGTTGCTGAAATCAGCCAGCATAAACCTGGCGGTACGTAACCTGGGCATCATCTGGCGTGCTAACCATATGGGTATTGATCCCAGCTATATTATTACCAACAGTTATAGCAACCTCCCACCTGCTCCCAGTTATTTCCTGAGCCTCAACGCATCTTTCTAGTAACGCGAAATCCAACAACGATGACCAAGAAATTGCTTTATATATCACTGCTCGCACTGCTGCTCGGCGCTGCATCCTGCCGCAAATACGTGGAGGTAACGCAGCCTAACCAGCGCACGTTTAAATACACTTCGGATTTCCAGGCGCTGCTCAATGACGTGAACGTGATGGAAACTTCCGCCAGCCTGCCTATGTTGTCCAGCGATGATATCAACATCGGTACCAATACCAGTATGCAGAACCTGCTCACTAACGGGTATGATAATATTTACACGTGGGCGGCTACCTATTATACTTCCGACCAAAGCGACGCCGGTTGGGACCAGTTATATAACCTGGTGTACGTATGCAACCAGATCACGGCCAATGTGATGACCAGTACGGAAGGCACCGATCAGCAAAAGAAGCAGGTCTATGCGGAGGCGCAGGTGCAGCGAGCCGCTACTTATTTAACGCTGGTGAATTTATATGCCCGCGTGTACAACGAGGCCAATGCAGCCAGTGATCCCGGCCTGCCCTTGTTGCTCTCTCCAGATCTTTTCGTGAACCTGACCCGGTCATCGGTGAAAGCCGTATACGACCAGATCATCAAGGACCTCACGGACGCTATACCTAACCTGCCGGATGTGGGCGCCAACCGCCTGCATCCCGGAAAGGGCGGGGCTTACGCAGTACTGGCAAGAACATACTTGTACATGCAGCGTTACACAGATGCTGCTGACAATGCAGCCAAGTCGCTTACTTATCAACACACGTTGCTGAACCTGGATGATTATGTGACGGGAGGAAAAGCCTTCCCGAGAAGACTGGACAATGTGGAAGTGATGATGTCGAAAAAAGCGATGAAACCGGGTTTTATCGATCTGCCGCTTAGTACAGACCTGGTGAAACTTTTTGATACCCGTGATCTGCGCTATGTGTTATTTACGCGGAACGGTACTTCCTTTTTTCCTGCATTTGACGGTAGAGGATCTTACCGCGACCGCATGTTTGGCGGTGACAATAACACGGTAACAGTAGGCGTAGGTGTACCGGAGATGATGCTGATCCAGGCGGAGGGACTGGCGCGGAGCGGCGACAAAGATGGTGCACTGGCATTGATCAACACCTTAAGACAGAACCGTTTCAAAGCAGCGGACTATGCCCCGCTTACCGCTGCCACGGCGGATGCTGTCCTGCACCTGGTACTGGAGGAAAGGCGCCGGGAATTGTTTGGTACCGGTCTTCGGTGGTTTGATCAACGTCGCCTCAGCGTGGAACCCGCATTAGCGGTTACAGTTACACGCACGTTCAAGGGCAATACGTACACGCTGACTTCCGGCGACCGCTATGTGTATCCCATTCCGCCCAGGAATATCGATCTCAATCCTGAATTAATTCAAAACGCCAGATAAAAACCCACCAGATATGAGTTGCAAAAAATTAAACTGGATCACCGGTGTACTGTTGTTGAGTGCCGCCACAGTGCTGGGCCAGGCTAAGATGGACCAGTACAGGAATGCCACACCGGAACAATTGGTAGAACGTACCGATCTCACGGAAGCCCAGCTGGGTGACATCCAGCGTTACTTCCAGTTGGGTTTGAAAGATGAGCAAAAGGCAAAGACACTGCAACAGCTGATCGTGGCTAGATACCCGAAGGGCAGTACCGCACGATTTGTAAGCTTTCATACTATAGAAGGCGCTGTGACAGCGCAGGATCGCATTGCGCGCGCAGAAGCATTCCTGCAGGCGTTCCCCTACAATGAATGGCATCAGCATCCCAATGGACAAGAGTTTATATACTACACAACTTACCGTGTGCTGGGCAGTGCTTATTTTGATGCCCGCCAGTTTAATAAATTCCTGGACCTTACCACGCCGCTCAATTTTAAAACGGAGAATGAACTGTACCGGTGGAATGTGATGCGTGCCATTGTTTTCAAAACCGTGGGTGCTGATACACTGCTCAACATTTCCACCCGCATGATCAATGAACTTATACAAAAAAAGGATGATTCCTCTTACATAGAGGTTGGCGTGTTCAACGCAGCACGAGCGGCTGCCAACGCCAGTGAGCAAATGGACAATGAACTGAACACGCATATCACCCTGTTGCATAGTATGGGCCGTTTTGCCGATGCAAAACCTTTCTTCCACTATCTGTCTCCCGCTGCTACATACGGGAGGGCAGAGCTCAATGAGCTGCACCTGGACGTATTGCAGCAAACCGGTGATCAGGCTGCCGTACAGCCTTTCCTGGAAAACTGTATGAAGGCAAATGCCATGACGCCCAGGATGCTGGATGTGTTGAAAGAAGTTTACACCGCACAGCACAAGGATGGTAATTATGATCAATACCTGGCTGGTCTTAAATCTGACACAGAACAACAGACCCTGCTGGCAGAAGTGAAGGAACATCTTACCAACCAGGAGTATGTACCGTTTGCCATGGAGGATCCTGAAGGGCACCTGGTGCGCTCCAGTGACTGGGGTAACAAGATCGTGGTGCTGGACTTCTGGGCTACCTGGTGTAAGCCCTGTATAGCAGCCTTTCCCGGTATGCAGATGCTGATCGATAAATACGCCAACGACCCGCAGGTAGTGGTGTACATGGTGGGTACCATGCAATCCGGTAACTATAAGGAAAAATCAGAAGGCTACATCAGGCAGCAGGGCTATCGCTTCCATCTGTTGCATGACAATATAGACAAGGCCACCGGCGGCCAGGATGCGGTGTTCAGAAGTTTTGTGCCATTCTTTCACTCTTCCGGGATCCCCCGCAAAGTGATCCTTAAAGATGGAGTAATGCGCTACACAGCAGAAGGTTATTCCGGAAGCCCCAGTAAGCTGGCAGATGAATTGTCAGATGCCATTGAACTTTTAAAAGCAGAGCAATAATGAAGTTGTTTAAAAAATATGGAGGAATGGTGCTGGCGCTTACCTGTGCAATGTTACAGGCCAAAGCACAAGTGAATCCGAAAGAAAAGCTGTGGCAAACGCTGAAGGCCATCCAGGGAAATTATGTGGATTCACTGAGCGATGAAACACTGGTGAATGCGGCTATTGCCGGAATGATGAGTAAACTGGATCCGCATTCCCGCTACTTTTCCGGCGATGAATCCGCACAGATGCGGGAGGCTATGCAAGGTAAGTTTGCCGGTATTGGTATTGAGTTCATGGTAGAAAACGATACGGTATTGGTTACGCAGCTGGTAACAGGCGGTCCTGCGGAGAAGGCCGGCCTGCGTGCGGGCGACCGTATCCTGGCCATCGATAAAATACCGGTAGCGGGGGCTACTAATTTTGAGGTGATGAAGAAGATCCGCGGTCCGCAAGGAAAGCCGGTAACCTTGCTTATTCACCGGAACAATGAGGCCGCTGATGTTACCAAAGAGATCGTGCGCGACTTTGTGGTGGACAGATCCGTGCGCGCTGCCTACATGGTAAATGACAGTATTGGTTATATCTCGCTGCGGATTTTCAGTGAAACCACCCGTTCTGAAGTGGACAAAGCGATCACCGACCTCAAAGCAAAAGGTATGAAAAGCCTGATCCTGGATCTGCAGGGAAATGGCGGTGGTTACGTGGAAGCAGCCATTGGCCTGGCCGATGAGTTCCTGCCAAAGGATAAGCTGGTCTTCTATAGCGTGGGCCGCGATAAAGGGAAGGATTATTACTACACTGGTGGCTTCGGCAATTTTTATGAAGGCAACCTTGTGGTGCTGATCGACCAGTATACAGCATCTGCAAGCGAGATCCTGACCGGTTCTTTACAGGACTGGGACCGTGCCGTGATCGTGGGCCGCAGGAGTTTTGGTAAAGGCCTGATGCAAAAGCCGGTGCCTGTATTTGATGGTTCTGTGCTGGAACTGACGGGCGCACGGTATTACACACCTTCCGGAAGGTCCATTCAAAAACCCTACCATGGCTCCGTCTACGAGGACAATGTGTATACACGCCTGGCCAGTGGTGAACTCACCAACGCCAGTGTGATCCACTTCCCGGATTCTTTGAAGTACACTACGCTTAAGGATAAACGGATTGTGTACGGTGGCGGAGGTATTATGCCAGACCTGTTCATCCCGCTGGATACGGTGGAGTACAATGGCTGGTTGCAGAACGTTGCGGAGCACCAGCTCTCCGGTAAGATCACGTTTGATTACCTGGATAGCAACCGCACCGCGTTGCTGGCTGCATACACCGATTTTAACGCGTTCAACAAATCTTACAAGGTACCAGGCTACCTGGTACAGGACGTGGTGGGTGCGGCAGACAAAGCCGGTTTCCCGCTGAAGGAAAACAACCGTGAACGCATGCTGGGTTTACTATCCCTGGGCATTAAAGGCCAGCTGGCCAATCAATTGTATACCGGCAGTGATTACTACCTGCAGGTGCTGAATACAGACAATGCCAGCTTCCAGGCGGCCCTGCAGTTGCTGGAGCGGCCAGGCGGTGTGGCCGCCGTGCTGAAATCCCCTGTGGCAGCGCCGGTGAAAACGAAGTCAAAGAAAAAATAACCCGCTAAAAAACGAAATATGCAAATATCTAAATGGATAGTGATGGCTGCCATGTGTGCGCCAATGGCTGCTGTAGCGCAACAGGGCTACGTGATAAAAGGTAGCGTAAGCAGCATTAAAACACCGGAAAAAGTGTACCTGACGTATAAAGTGAATGGTGAACGGATCATGGACTCTACGCTGATGAAGAATGGCAGGTTTGTGTTCAAAGGCACGGTGAATGGCCCTAAAGAAGCTCACCTGAAAGTAAAACATGACAGCGCCCCGCAAGATCCTACTACCCGCCCGCCAGAAGATATCCTGCCCTTCCTGATCGAGAACACCACCATCAATGTGGTGGCAAAAGACGCTGTGAAGCATGCCGTGATCACCGGGGGAGTAGCCAATGAGGACAATGCAAAAGTAACCGCTCTCCTGAAGCCTATCTACGATAAGTATAACCTGCTGAATGACGAGTTCAATGCGCAGCCCCTGGAAAAGCAGCGCGATACCGCGTACCTGCACAACCTCGATAGCAGGGCAGATGCAATCCGGGACGAGATCCTGGTTGCCAAGGCCACTTACTTCAAAGCACACCGGGACCACTACATGGCACTGATGGCCTTTAATTCCACGCTGCCCCCGGAGTTTGATGCTGTAGCGGCGGAAAAGGAATTCAAACAGTTCTCACCCGCCTTGCAGCAAACAGACCTGGGCCAGGAACTGGCTGCCCGTATTGCCAAAACAAAGAAAACACAGGAAGGAGAAGTGGCACCGGATTTCACGCAAACGGATGTACAGGGCAATCCCGTGAAGCTGTCTGATTTCCGTGGTAAATATGTGTTGCTGGATTTCTGGGCCTCCTGGTGCGGTCCCTGCCGCAGGGAGAATCCCAATGTGGTGAAGGCTTACAACGCCTTTAAAGACAAGGGTTTTACGGTATTGGGCGTGTCGCTGGATAAGCCCGAAGACCGCGATAAATGGCTGGCCGCTATTCAAAAAGATGGGCTGACCTGGACACAGGTGTCTGACCTGAAAGCATGGGATAATGAAGCAGCTAAATTATATGATGTCAAAGCTATTCCAATGAATTTTCTTATCGATCCGAATGGGAAGATCATTGGTAAATACCTGCGTGGCGATGCGCTCGAAGCGGCTTTGCAGAAAGTGATGCATTAGACCTGTGACCAACTATTAAGCAATGGCGCCCCGGCCCGGTTTTACCTGAGCCGGGGTATGCCATTTTTAAGTGTGTGCCCGGAGCAGGAACAATCCAATGAGATTAATTTAAATTCTGCTTATACTGCTGTCCCAGTGCAGGCGGCCTCATTATTTTTGAAATGGTGCAAAAGCATAAAAAAGACAATCTGGCAAACGACTTTTCAAAATAACCCAAAAGATTGCGATGAATGCCGATGTGACAACAACCCCAGCACGTTTTCGTTGCCCCTTTCCGATGCTGAAAAGTCCCTTTGCTGAGCAGCTGCAGGATATTACTGATAAGCAATGGATCGATGGTAAATATCTTTGCCTGTACCTACGGCAAGTCTGGAGCGGCTCAAACCTGTTTGCCGTTTTATGCTTTGGACACTTTATAATGATGATATGTATGAAGAGGCCGCTCTTTCGGAAGTAAAGTTCGTTCACGAAAAATCAATATCCATCCATGTGGTGAATTGGCCGCAGAAGAAGCAGGAATACCTTTAGCTTCATTGTTAGCTTGTTTGCGTTCAGATGATGATTACCCCGGAAAACAAAGCCAATCAAGGAAATAGCATGCGGTATTAAAAAATATATTAATGAAACCAGAGGAATACAACTCAAGAGACTATCTCCCCCTGAATTATTATCCATGGCCCAATCTTGTTAACGCCAATATAGAACAAATGGGCAAGGATATGGATGGCTGGATTGACAACGATTATACATTCTTGACCGAGTCGCAAAAAATAAGATACAAGAAGATGCGCCTACATGCCTGTACGGCTTGTATGTGGCCCCACCTAACATATGAGCAGGCCATTCCGTGCAATAGGTTCATGCTTCAATATGTTGTATTCGATGATCAGGTAGAAGATTCATCTCCCGGGGAGATCGAACACTTACGGATTCGATGTACGGCCATACTTAGAGGAGATCAACCTGCCGCTGAGGAAAATGCACTGTACCGGCAATTAGCGCTAATAAGGGATGAATTCCGCGCTTTCATGCCGGAAATGTGGGTGCAACGCTTTGCAAACTACTTCTATATTTCCACCAGATATGGAATTGAACCTGAACGCCCTTATAAAGTGGCTAACCGGCCGCCTTCCCTTATGCTTTACAAGGTTCTTCGTGAGTATTCTGTTCTGATGCACCCATACATGATCTTTGGGGAGATCGAATCAGGGCTTATTTTACCAGATCATGTGCTGGAGCATCCCGTGGTAAAACGAATGATCACTTTATTTGTCAGTGTTGTTGCATGGCAAAACGATATCCATTCCTTGCCGAAGGAACTGGCGAAAGGCACAGAGGTTTTTAATCTGATCCTTGTGCTGCAAAAGGAATACAATCTTTCGCTAAAAGATGCGAGTGCAGAGGCGCTTCGTATTCATAATGAATACTTGGCCGAATTGCTTGCTTTACATAAGGAGTATCGGGAATTTGGGGAATACCAGGAGCATGTAGATCAATTTTTATACTACTCAGGAATTGGGCTTCAGGGAGTAAATACTTTTTACTTGCAGGAAACAGAGCGTTACAAGCACGGTGGAGCTGGGTTTGCCTGGCCGGATGCTGCAACGAAAAGTAGCCTTATCTAATAACGTCAAAGTCACAAAGTTATGGGAAATGCATGCTCGTATTTGTAGCAGGTTCTCATGTAGCTAAAAGAAAGTTATCAATTTTTTTAAGGATCTTAAGAAAGTGTCACGGCAGTTATTAATGTCGTGCTAATGCCAGTTTTTCTGGGGATATTTTTCAACCAAATATCGGACGCAGATTTAAAATCGCTTGATACAATTAAAGGATAAACAATGCTATGCCCTGTCCTATTTAGCGTATTAATATGTGTTTTAAAGTATTCAATGAATTTTCTATCCTCAGTTCCGGCCCGGTAGGTATCTCTTCTTGCTTTTGCATCTATAAGAAATGCGTATCCCTCATCTGTGTTGCATGCTTCCATTTCTTTTCAAATGTCGCCGCGGTAGCCGCTGCGGCGATACAAACCAAAGTAACGGCTATGCAAACGGCAAGAAAACCCGCAGGGTCATCTTCTTTATGATGGAATATCTTTATGTACAGCCCTGCTATCACCATTAGGGCGCTTAACAGTATTGTACAATACTTTATCCGCTTTAAAGTTCCCACTGCGTTTGAGGAATATGTTTGATCCCGCCCGATGTATCCCAGCAATTTGAACGCCTGGTAAAGTGCTGCAAAGAAAACGATTGACGTTGCGTATCCGTACAGGATGAAGGGGTCAGTGTAAATACTGAACAGGTCCAGGTTTGCGGCTCTTCCCTCGGTCAGGGGAAACCTGATCAGCATGGCAAGCACCACGAGGCTGATAAGTACGATGACTGCCTGTAGTAATGTTAGCGCGGTTCTTTTCATGACAGGAAATGCGTTTTAGATGATACACTAAAGTATTAGCTGTTTATATGAATGCTAGTCAATAATTCCCACCGCCAGTTGTATCCATACAACGAGCAGGAGGGCCAGGACCAGGCCGCAGATAAGTAGCCGCCTCCTCATGCTCTTAACACGGGTCATAATGAGCTCACAGCCTGATCCCGTGGCCGCAAGCAGGAATGCTGCCACTGCAAAATCTGTCACAGTCCAGCGGACTTCCGTGGTGAACTGCATGGCGATGAGCGGAAGAGTGAGCAGCACCAGGATAAAGGCACCAATAAGCAGGCGCCGCGTAGCTACTGTCAGCATAGGCGTGATTTTTGGTTGTTAAAAAGCACTTTGTGATTCAAAGTAAGTGATAAATTTTTACATGGCCAAATATTTGGGCGGCTGGTAGGGGTATAGCAGGCGCTGGGGACTAATCCACTAATAACTTATAGCCCCGGCCCTTTACATTCAGGATCTGCACTGTGCTGTCTGCTCCAAAGAACTTGCGAAGCCGCGTAATGTACACATCCATACTGCGGGCGGTAAACAGGGTGTCTTCATTCCATATTTTCAGCAGGGCAGTTTTTCTTTCCAGCAGGTTGTTGCGGAATTGGTTCAGGAGGTGCAGCACCTCTGCTTCGCGCTGCGATAGTGTAATAGTGTGGGTGTTGCGGGTGAGCTCCAGCTTCCGGAAGTTGAAAACGTATGGTCCTATGAGGATATCTTCCGCGTCGCCGGGGGCGGTATTGTTGGGGGTATTGACAGCCCGCCTTACCAGCCGGTGCAGGCGGAGCACCAGTTCTTCCATGCTGAAAGGTTTTTTCATATAATCATCCGCACCCAGCTCCAGGCCTTTGATCACATCAGCGGTTTGTGTTTTCGCTGTTAGGAAAACGATAGGTGTAAGATCATCTACGCGGCGGATATCTGTTACAAGGGAATAGCCATCCTTCCTGGGCATCATAATATCCACCACGCATACATCCGGTTTCAGACTGGCATACTGTGTCCAGCCCTCTGCGCCATTCCTGGCCGTAGTTACCTGGAAGCCTTTCAGCTCCAGGGTTTCTTTGATGATCATTGCCAGCACTTCTTCATCTTCAACCAGTAATAGTTTGATCTTACTCATGGCGGAATGGAATGTTAATAGTGAATGTAGTGCCTTTGCCAGGTTTGCTTTTAACGGTGATGTTGCCTTGCAGTAAGGCTACCAGTTGTTTCACATGGCTGAGCCCTATACCATAGCCTTTGATCTCATGTAGGTCACCGGTGGGCACGCGGAAGAATTTATCAAAGATAAGCGGCAAATGAGCGGCGTCAATACCGGGGCCATTGTCGCTCACTACCAGTTGCCAGCTGTTGTCGGTGGCGGATGTTAGTAGCATTACCTGGATGGTGGTCCCGTCGCCGCCATATTTCCGGGCGTTGTCTATCAAATTGAAGGCGGCCGTTTCAATGATGTGGGGATCGGTCAATACGGTTGCCGTTCCAAGCCCGGAATGGAAGGTCAACGTTTGTGCTTCTTGCGGGGGCAGGCTTTCGATCACGCTGTTGATAATATCGGCTGGCCTCACCTCCACGAGCTTCACCGGCATCCTGCCGTCTTCATACCGGGCCACGTCCAGCAGCCGGTCTACATTTTTATCAAGGTTGTTAAGAATGCCGGCACTGATCTTGAGGTAGCGGCGGGTCTTTTCCGGGTTGCCGGATTCCCCGAACTGGTACAATGCTTCGTTGGCAGATTTCAGGATAGCGATCGGGGTGCGCAATTCATGGGTGATGTTATTGACGAACTCCGTTTTAAGCCGGGCGATCTTTTCCTGGCTGCGGATAATGGAACCCATGAACCATAGGCTGCCCGCGGTAAGCAGGATGAGGATAAAAGAAATGCCGATGGGCGCGGAACTTTCCCGCAGCACATATTGCCAGGTATTGGAGGCGTGGGCCGTAACAACATAGCTGGCGGAGCCCGAGTTGATAAACGTTGCGATATCTCCTTTTGCAGCTGGAGTGCCTGCCGGTAGCAACGCCAGTGTAAAGTGAAGTGTGACGCCGTGCCTGGCCAGCTCCTGTTTGAACAGGGAGTCAATGGCGGGCAGCGCTACCGGCTGAGGGTTGAGCGTGGCTGCAGCGCGGGCTATTAAACGCCTGACTTCTGATACATATTGGGGCGCAATATTGTAGGGCGTGAATTGCGATTTGTAAGGAGCCTTGTGGCCTGCCACAGACCTGGGGTCCGGCATTACAGGATGGCCGGTACCGCTTTGCATGACCTGGAATACAGACAAGCGAGGAACACTGTCGCCCGGGGTGCACGGGAGCAGGGAGTTCATCGCATTTACCTGGTATGCATCAATACTTTTTTCAAGTGCCTGCAACGTTTTTTCATACAGGTTATTCCTGGCAGACAGGTAGGCATTATAGGCCCAGTAAACCTGGAAAATAATGATACTCACCGCGGTGATCGCCGCGGCATAAAAAACAGCCTGGTTGTTCCTTTTCATTGCTTCAAAGGTAGCAAGTATCCGGCTTTCGTGCGGGAGTTAACAATTGTTAACAATGGTTAGTAATGGGTTAACGCCGCCCGCCCGCATACCGGCTTAAATTGCATCAAAAAAAACATGAAGTCAATCTTATTAGGCCTTATGATGGTCATTGCTGTAAATGCATTGGGGCAGGACAAACAGCCATATACCTATGTAATGGAAGACGGGACCGTACTTCCGGCAAGTAGCCTGGATAGCCTGAACCGCGCATGGGGCCAGGGCCGGGTGATGCTACAGCATACTGCGGAAGACGATAAAAAAGGTATCATGCACGTGGTGAAAATGTCTGATGCCATGATGCAGTTATTCCTGCAAAAGGCAACTGAAAACAAAATGAAGCTAATGGCAATGGTGGGCAAGCCGGCACCTGCATTTTCATTGAAGGATATGTCCGGGAAGTCATGGACGCTGGACCAGCTGAAAGGCAGGGTGGTGGTGCTCAATTTCTGGTTCACTTCCTGTCCGCCCTGCATTGCGGAGATGCCGGATTTAAATGGATTGGTGCATCAGTATCCGCCGGCGAAGGTGGTGTTCCTGGCACTTACATTCAATGATGCTGACCAGGTAAAGAAATTCCTGGAAACACACGTGTTTGATTATACGATCCTGCCTTCATCGGGCGAAGTGGATAAAAGCTATGCGATCAGTTCCTGGCCTGCCAGCTTTGTGATCGGTAAAGGAGGCAAAATATTGCTGGCTGCCGAATCTGGCCCGGAACTGGTGAAGCAGGTGAAAAGCACCATTGACAAGGAACTTTAAGATCTGTGCAGTAAGAATGGCAATTACAGGCGGGGCAGCGTATGGCTGCTTCGCCTTTTTTGGGGTGATTATAAAGCGGTTGATATCTCCCTCACCAGGATATAAATGCCCATGGCCAATACAAACCATCCGAAGCCCTTTTTCAGTTTGCCGGCGGGTATTTTACGGTTCAGGTAACTGCCTAATAAAATACCGGCTATGGCCAGCGCAGTAACCGCAAACAGCAATTGCCAGTCTATCCCCTTGTCATGCAGGTTGCCTGTAAACCCGATCAGGGAGTTCAGGGCAATAACAAGCAGTGACGTGCCCACCGCTTCCTTCATAGGCAGGTGAAGCAACAGCACCAGTGCCGGAATGAGCAGGAACCCTCCGCCGGCGCCCAGCAAGCCGGTTACCAGTCCAATACCCGTACCATATAAGATTAATTTGCCTGCGTTGATCTTTTTCTCCACGGCTTCCCTGCTGCCCGGAGCATGCTTGTTGCGCATCATAAAAATAGCGGAGATGAGCATCAGTAAAGCGAATAACACCATGGTTAACCAGCTTTCTGTAATGTTAAAACCATGGATAGTGGCAATGTGCCCGGGGATGGAAGGCACTAGCCATTTGCGGGTAGCAAAAACGGTTGCTACCGACGTTGCGGCAAACAACAGCGCCATCCGGACATTCACCGTTCCCTGTTTATACTGTCTGGCTGCTCCCACCAGGCTGGTGGAGCCTACCACAAACAAAGAGTAGGATGTAGCTGTTACAGGAGAAACGCCAAACAGGTAAACCATCACCGGCATGGTCAATATTGAACCGCCGCCGCCGATCAGTCCCAACGATATTCCAATCAATAAAGAAGCGATATATCCGAGCAAATGCATAGTATTCATTTCTGGCAAAGGTGATGCTCCTTGTTTGCCCTGACAGTGATTTTGGTCACGTAAGGCTTTTTTCCCGGTAACCCGCTTATGTGACTACAGTCACCAGGAAATACCGGAAAGAACAGTATCTATGCACGAAACGTATTGCTGGTATAAACCGGCCCGGACATTTATGGATAGCCGTGGCTGGACGGCCTTGTAACAAAGACAGTTTTAATTTGTAATTTGACACTATGCAAGAACTAAATCTGGTCCGGCAATGGTTTCCGGGACTTGAGGAAGAATTATACGAGGAAATTGACCGGCATGGAGAAATACGCCATATACCTGCCGGGACCATCATGTTACGGAAGGGCCAGCCCATCCGGTCCGCCATTCTGATACTGGAAGGCGTTGTAAAGATCTACCAGGAGGACGAAGAGGGCGATGAATTTTTTATGTATGATATCGAACCGGGGGAAGCCTGTTCGGTGTCTATGCTGTGCACCTACCGGCAGGAAAACAGCCGGGTCATGGCAAAAACGCTTACTCCGGCAACGGTGCTCAATATTCCCCTTCAATATATGGATGAATGGCTGGGGAAATACAAAAGCTGGCATCATTTCGTTATCAAAAGCTGGAGGGACCGTTACGATGAATTGCTGAATACGGTCAATGATATAGCATTCAGGAATATGGATGAGCGCCTGGTGCTGTACATTGAGGGGCAGGTAAAAAAAATGGGGCGTCACATCAGGCTGACACACCAGGAGATCGCTTCCGACCTCAATTCTTCCCGCGAAGTGATCAGCCGGTTGATGAAAAAGATGGAGAAGAACGGATGGGTGATCATTCACCGTAACTCTTTTGAATGGATCAGGCCATAGACAGGCGTGTGTGATCTGCGTCACTGATAGGTCGCAACAGAGATTTCATCTTTGTGGAAACAAAAAACAAAACCACTATGTATTTTCAACACATTTATGATAAGAGCCTTGCACAGGGTAGTTATTTTATCGGTTGCCAGAAAGCAGGCGTAGCGGCAGTGATCGATCCTAAAAGGGATGTGGACACTTACCTGCAAATTGCAAAGGAACAGAAAATGACCATCACCCATATACTGGAAACGCATATTCATGCGGATTTCCTTGCGGGGTCGCGTGAGCTTGCAGCGCTTACCGGGGCCGGAATGTACCTCTCTGACGAAGGCGGCCCAGACTGGCAATACGAGTTTGACCACATAGGATTGAAAGACGGCAGCAGGATCAACCTCGGGAACCTGCAATTTGAAGTGTTGCATACGCCCGGACATACGCCGGAAAGTATCAGCTTTTTATTGACGGACAAGCCAGCCAGTGATCAACCTGTCATGCTGTTTACCGGCGACTTTGTTTTCGTAGGAGACATCGGCCGGCCCGACCTGTTGGAAAAAGCTGCCGGCTTGAAGGGTACCCAGGAAGCAGGTGCCCATCAGATGTTCCTCTCTCTTAAAAAGTTTAGTGCCTTACCTCCTTATGTGCAGGTATGGCCAGGTCATGGCGCAGGTTCTGCATGTGGCAAGGCACTGGGTGCGGTGCCTTCTACCACAACCGGCTATGAAATAGTAAGGAACTGGGCATTTCGCTTCCAGCAGGACGAAGCTGGCTTTGTAAAGTTCCTGCTGGCTGACCAGCCGGAGCCGCCAAAGTATTTCGCGATGATGAAAAAGCTCAATAAGGTGAACCGGCCGTTACTAACCGGGGTTCCTGCCATTAAACAGTTAAGCATAGCGGAGTTGAAGGCCGCACGGGAGAAAGGATATAAACTGATCGATACGCGTGATAAAGCGGATTTTGCCAAAGGATACATTCCCGGTAGCATCAATATACAGGGCAACAATTCCTTTAACACCTGGGCCGGCTGGTTCCTTGATTATCAGACGCCTTTTATGCTGGTAGCAGATCCTGCTAACATCGATGACCTCACCCGGAAGCTGATGCGTATTGGGCTGGATAAAATCTACGGATATATCCCTGGTATAGAAGGCTGGCAGGAAGCGGGCGGCCACCTGGAACAAGCACCGGTGATCTCCCTGGAAGAGTTCAAGGACCTATATGCCCATAACGGTATACAGGTGGTAGACCTGCGCGGCGCAACGGAATACCAGGCCGGCCATATCAAAGGAGCCAGCCACGTGTTTATAGGCACGCTGCCGGATAACCTCGACAAGATCAGTAAAGATAAAAAGGTGGTCATTCACTGCCAGGGAGGCGATAGGGCTACTATCGGGTATTCACTCCTTGCACAAAGCGGGTATAAGAACATCCTGAATTTTTCGGAAGGCATGAATAAATGGTTGCAGGAAGGGAATGCTGTAGTACAGTAACAGCTGATCAATGATCATAGGTAAAAGGGCGCTCCTGGAAAAGGGGTGCCCTTTTTTTGTGTGCATTTTCACGCTATGTGACTGCAGTCATTTATAGCGCCAATTAGCGGGGGTAGCTTTGAATCCTAAAAAAGTATCATTATGAAATTATCAGAGATCATAGATGCCTCCACCCAGTTTGTAGATGTTAGAACACCGGAGGAATTTGCTGCCGGGCATATTGCCGGCGCGTTGAATATTCCATTGTCAGACATATCCAGGCGAAAAAATGAGATCAAAGGTCTCGGCAGCAACGTTGTGGTGTGCTATTGCAGAAGTGGCAGCCGGAGTGGTCTTGCCGTAAGTCAACTACAACGGGAAGGCTATGGAATGATATACAATGGAGGCAGCCTGGAAGCAGTAAGATCATTGCTTGCGAAAAAAGGGATTCACTAAAACCAGTACTCATGAAGACAATATTGACAAAAGGTTGGAACCCGATGCGTGTAGTGCGTTTGATTGCCGGCATAGCCGGTGTGATCTACGGCTTAGCCAGCCACGAAATGCTTTTGGGAGCAGCCGGCTTATTCCTGGTATTGTTAAGTCTCTTCAATGCAGGTTGTTGCTGTGCCGGTTCCTGTTCGCTTCCGAGACAGTCCCGCAACCGATGAAGTGGTTCGTAAGTTGCCCAAGGATAAGGAAAGGCATTCCAGGCCTTTTGATCCTTTGGATATTCCATACATCTGCCTTTGCGCAGGAAAAGAAGGATACGACTACGCTTGCCTATGCTTTCCACGAAGGAAGTGTCCGGGGAAACCTGCGCAATGCCCTATTGCTGACCAACAATGCTCCCGGGCTAACGGATTACCAGGCGGATGCCATTGGCGGTCACCTGGTTTATCAAACCGGGAGTTTCAAGGGGTTCCGGTTAGCCGTGGGAACTCACTTCACTTTTCCGCTTACTACTTCCGGTCTGTCTGAGCCAGATCCCGCTACCGGTGCGCTTAACCGTTATGAGGCGACCTTATTTGACGTGACGAAACCCCAGGAAAAGCGGAACCTGGCTCTAGTCAGCCTGTTGAACCTTACCTGGCAATGGAAGGATAGCAGGATCATACTAGGCCGGCAATGGCTCAATACACCGTTCATCAATATGCAGGATAACCGGATGCAACCCACTGCGGTGGAAGGATTTTATTCAGATATCCGTTTGCAGAAATGGAAAGTGGAAGCTGCCTGGTTACGCGGCATAGCGCCAAGAGGTACGATGCATTGGTATAATGTGGCAGGCTCCATGGGATTATATCCGCAGGGAACCAATAGCGATGGCAGCCGCGGAAATTATCTCGCTAATGTTAAAACAAGCGGCATAGGCTTGCTAGGGCTGCATTACGAGCCGGACCAGCACCTCCACCTGCAGGCATGGGAACAATATGCGGATAATCTTTTTAACACTGTGCTGGTGCAGGGTGACTATAAAGTACCACTGGACAAAGATGCCCGGTGGCTATTTAGTTTGCAATATATCCGGCAGGACATTGTGCAGGATGGCGGGCATGCAGACCCGGCAAAGGCTTACTTCAGTAATGGCAACCGGGTAAATGTGATCGGTGCAAGGACCGGATGGGAAAATAATAGGGCCAGGGCACTATTGAACTACACGCGGATCACTGCCGGAGGGAGGTTCTCCATGCCGAGGGAATGGGGAACGGAGCCATTTTTTACTTTCCTCAGCCGCGAACGGAATGAAGGCGCCGGAGGTGTACATGCTGCTTCCGTTACTGTTAAGTGGGAATTTCCCAAACAACACCTTACCGTGGAAGGAGGGTATGGAAGGTATTATATGCCCGATGTAAAACAGTATACACTGAATAAATATGGGATGCCTTCTTATAATCATACAAAAATAGGCGTAGACTACGTTTGTGGTGGCAAGCTGCAGCCGCTTAGATTGTCGGCCCTGTATATTTATAAAGGAGACAAAGGGGATACTTACAATAATCCCAAATATGTAATTAATAAGGTGAATGTATCCCATTTTGCTTTTGTGGTCAATTATCCTTTTTCTACTAAGTGACCATGGTCACCGATAAGTTCTTCCCCCGGCAATAGATTTGCCAATAAAATACATCGAATGCTTCAGGCTTTACAACAACCATGGCCCTGGTATGTGGCAGGTGCCCTGATCGGGCTCATTGTGCCGGCGCTATTGATCCTGGGAAACAAACATTTTGGCATATCTGCTAACCTGCGTCATGCCTGCGCGGCCTGTTTTCCCGCAGGCATAAAGTTTTTCCAGTACGACTGGAAAAAAGAGATCTGGAACTTCTTCTTTGTGGGCGGGATACTGGCAGGGGCTATTTTGACCACCCACTTGATCCCCGACCCTCATCCGGTACAGATCAACGCGGCGCTGGCCCGTGAACTGGCGGGGTATGGCATCACTGACCGTAGCAGTTTGTTGCCCCGGGAACTTTTCTCCTGGAGTAGCCTGTTTACACTGCGTGGGCTGATCATGCTGGTAGGGGGAGGCTTCCTGGTAGGATTCGGAACCCGTTATGCCGGGGGGTGCACTTCCGGCCACGCCATCATGGGACTCAGTGACCTGCAATGGCCTTCGCTGGTGGCTACAGTTATGTTTATGGCAGGTGGGTTCATCATGGCAAACCTGTTACTTCCTTTTATCCTCCATTTATAATCTTTCTTTCAAGAGCATCGTCAATTATGAAAACGACAACAGAACCCATAAACGCACAACCAGGGAATACCGATTTTGAAGTACGTTCGCTGGATACCATTTGCATCAATGAATCCAGGAAACAACATCCCTGGTGGTACAACTTCAAGTACATGGCTGTGGGAGTATTGTTTGGAGTGGTATTCGTAAAGGCGGAGGTCATCAGCTGGTTCCGCATACAGGAGATGTTCCGGCTGCAAAGCTTTCATATGTATGGCGTGATAGGAACCGCAGTGGTGGTAGGCATCATTTCCGTATGGCTGATCAAAAAGTTCAATATCAAAACCATCCATGGTGAGAAAATCGAGTTTCATCCCAAAAAGTTCAACAAAGGGCAGATCTATGGAGGTTTGATCTTTGGCCTTGGTTGGGCATTGACAGGTGCCTGCCCCGGCCCCCTGTTCGCACAGGTGGGCACGGGTGCCCTGGTGGTCATTGTTGTGCTGCTGAGCGCCATTGCAGGTACCTGGACCTATGGATATTTCAGGGAGAAGTTACCGCACTAGACGGTTGCTGGCAACTTTATGCCTGTGCCGTTTCTTTTCTGCCCGTAATGCTCAGGATTGTCTTTCCTCCTGCAATTGTCTCTGACACCGCTTCTTCTGAAAACAGCTGCCCCTGGCGCTCAACGTCTTTTGGGGCCGGGAGGATCGGAATGCGGTCAACAAGTTGCCGTATGGCCATTCGGACGGCTAATTCATTTGTGTTCCTTTCAGGGTTGTATGGAAATAATTAAACCGTAAGTGCTATTTTCCCCTGTATACTTCCCTTTGCAGCTCTTTCGTGTGCCTTGCTGGCATCCGCCAGTGGAAAGACACTGTCAATAACCACTTTGATTGTTCCATTATTGAGCAGGCCGGCAAGCACAGAAAGCTGGGAGCCGTTGGAACGTACTTGCGTTGCTGATACCGTAACGCCTGATCTTTCAGCTTCCGCAGCACCCGAAAATCCTAAAGGGAAAACAGGGAACAGGGCTCCTCCCTTTTTAAGGGTCTTTAAGAAGCGGCCGGTGGATGGACCGCCAACAGTATCCACTACCAGGTCGATGCCAGACACGATGTCTTCGGCGTTGTGTTTAGTGTAGTCGATAAACTCATTGGCACCAAGCGCACGCAAAATATTTTCGTGCCTTCCCGATCCGACCGCAATAACGTATGCCCCTTTCCATTTTGCCAGTTGTACTGCAAAATGTCCTACTCCTCCGGCAGCTCCATTTACAAGTACGGTCTTTCCTTCCAGGGGAACAGGTTCGTGCCGGTAGGGTTGAAGCGGGTTGGGTTCATCATGCCCAAGGTCAATTAAAAATTGCCAGGCAGTAAGCAATGACATGGGGGCGGCCGCGGCTTCCGTGAAACCTATATTTTCAGGCTTTAAGGCTATCTCCTCTGCAGGTACACTGACATATTCTGCATATGCCTGGCTTGCTCCATAACTTGGAAACCGCACCATCGCATATACTTCATCTCCGATGGAAAATCCTTTGACCGCTTCGCCTGTCGCAACAACCACGCCCGAGATATCGGTGCCAAGTATGACAGGAAATGGCACCTTAGGTTGCCATTCCCGTGGCAGCATTTTATATCCGTCTCGCAAATACCAGTCAGGCGGATTGAGCCCAATTGCTTTTACTTTTACCAACACTTCTCCTCTTTTTACTTCCGGAACCGGGGCATCTTCATAGCGAAGTACTTCAGGGCCTCCAAATTCATGTTGCCGGATTGCTTTCATAACACCCGGCCTTTCATTTTTCTGTTCTGAACTTATGCTCATCTGGTTTAATCTTTAATGAGCAACAAAAGTAACGTGACAGTATATTTATGGCAAGTATGTACTTTTTTGTATGCTACGTACCGTTTGGAGTGTATTGTTGAATATCAAATAAATAAAAAGCTGGAAAGAAGCGAAAAAACTTGCCAGGGAGCCGCGGCCTGGCCTGTGGAGCATGCTATTGAACGTACATAGGTTGCAGCATTTTGCAGTTGGCTAACCTGTTGTGGTCAACAGATCAGTAGTAACCTGCGTTGCCCTGATTTTTCTTTGGGTGCACGGTGAACACAAGGCGGCACTTTACTCCCGGGATGATCCACTGCCAGTCTCCATAAGTGGCCCAGTCCCAGGTTTATAGGACGCGCATCCGGTTTGGCCTGGTAATGCAGGTCAAAGAAGTTTTCACGCAGGAATGACTCAAACCCTTCCGCGGGGCCATGATAAAGCGTTTTGAGCTCATCCCGTACTGCCGGGATCAGGATCTTCTGTGTGACTTGAGAATTGGGCAATATTTCGCTCGCATCGCCATGGTACGTGCATAAAAAGGTGTTGGTGGGTATAGGGGAGCGGTCTACGTGAAAGGAGTAAACATCGGTCGGAAAAAACGGGTAGGCATCATCCCGGTCGTAGTGGCTGATCACGTTAAGGACTGGCGATGCGCCATGTGCTTCCAATGCTTGCAGGTCATGCAGGAGTATTTCGCGGGCAAGCTGCCCTTGTTCACTTAGCCGGAGATCGCGAAGCGCTTCTTGTTCAATGGTTGTTATATTTCCGGCGGGCGCTACCTGCTCTATAATTTCAGAAAAATCACCTGTTAGCGTACGGGGCCAGCAAATTGCGTTGATGGCTCCATCAAAGGGTGTAGCAACCAGGTCCTGGAAATTTGTGACACAATGAATTTGGTTCCCGGTGCGAGATAGATCTATCATGCGCTGTTTTTCACTTTTTTTTCTTTCTTGATTTGCCTGTCGCCCCATTCTTTAAGGTAAGTGATGAACGGGATCAATTCCTTTCCGACTTCCGTTAACGTGTATTCAACCTTCGGAGGGACTTCCCGGTAAACTTTCCGGTTAATGAGATGGTCGGCTTCCAGTTCTTTCAGCGTTTGTGTGAGCATTTTCGTGGTGATATCAGGCACCGTCCTGCTCAATTCTCCGTAACGCAAAATAGAATGCTCGTGCAGGTACCATAGGATCCTCCCTTTGTATTTGCCACCGATTCGTTTAAATGCGTAATCAACAGAACAAGTTGCCACTTCCGGGCAGGTTTTGTCATTCTTTTTCATTTTTAAATTGTTGATTATCAACAATAGAATACTTTTAGTGGGTATGATACATAACAGCAGATACCGGCCGTAAAGATACATTAATTTAGTTTTGGGGCAGGGCATTCATTACCCGCCCCCGTCAACCGTCTTTTGTCGCAATTGCCCCCGCAGTTTGTCAGTTCTTACCCAATCATATTACCAATATTTCCCGGAGATTTGTGCCCTGACCAATAACAAAACACATTCAAATAAGCACCAATATGGGAAACATTGTATTATTCATGCACACATCGCTCGATGGATTTGCTGCCGGTACAAAAGGCGAGATGGACTGGATCCATGTAGATGAAGAGATCTTTGATTTCGGGGCAGAAAGGATCATGAAAACCAATACGGCGTTATACGGCAGGGTTACCTTCCAGCTGATGGAAAGCTATTGGCCAACGGCGGCAGACCAGCCGGGAGCCAGCAAGCACGATAAAGAACATGCCGCCTGGTATAAAACCGTGCACAAAGTAGTATTGTCAAACACATTGGATCAGGCAACACTTACCAATACAACGGTGATCGGAAAAGATTATGCAGCTGCCCTCCGCAAATTGAAGGAGGATACAAGCGGGGAAATACTGCTGTTCGGAAGCCCTACCGCCGCTCATGCACTCCTGGCGGAAAATCTCATCGATGAATGCTGGCTGTTTGTCAACCCGGTATTGCTGGGGGAGGGGATGCCGGTTTTTGATGGTATTAAAGAAAGGCTGCCGCTGAAGCTCGTGAAGACCCATGTGTTCAGCGCTGGTGTGGTGTGCCTCCAGCACGAACGGCAGCAGGAAAAGTAATTAAGGGGGGGACAAAACAAAATCGTACTCCGGCTGCCCGGCATTTTGTTGTATTAAACACTGGGGCTATAGGGATTCCGGATGGTGCCAGGTTCCCCGATGCGGAACGTAAGGTTGATCCGCGGACCGGTTTCCTTGCTGGTCTTGGGTACATGATGTTCGTAGTGGTCCTGCATGGTTTCGCCCATCAGTAGCAGGCTGCCGTGGGTAAGTGGTATATCCAGCCGGGATACGTCTTTGCGGGTCTTATGTCTTACTTTGAATAACCGTGTTTCTCCGAAAGTAACCGAGGCAACGGCGTGGTGCTTTCCCTCCGCGGGCAGGGTATCACTATGCCAGGCCACGGAGTCGTTGCCATCCCGGTAAAAATTGAGCAGCACCCGGTCAAATGTAATGTTACATTGTGCTTCCACTTTTGCTTTTATTTCCAGCAGTTCAGGGGTCCATGCAAAACCGGTACTGCCGCCATAGAAGGCTGTTAACCGCGGGTCTGGCAGGGTACGGTCATAAAGTTTGCGCTCCCGCTGCTGCCAGGGGGTACCGGTTTTTAAACATTGGAAAAACCGGTCGGAATCTGCTTTCTCAAAAAAACGTTCCCATAATTTAAGTTCGGTGCCGGGGAGATGGAAATCTTTGAAGTATTTTCTTCCCTCATCAAACAGCGCTGCATCTTCAAAAAGTCTCATGCAGCAAAGATACGGAATTGCTAATAAAATTAGTAATGTGACCGGGCGTCGTCACAACAAAAAGGTCTGTGCCTCAACAGGCGCAGACCGTTCCAATGGTTGGTTTAGTTTACTTAATCAACAAATATGTGTAACCTTCAGCCGGGAAACAGGCGCCCGGTTCGTGGTATGATAGTCGGTTTTACAATAAAATTCCAATTTATTACCCGTTTGATCAATGGGTAGGCCGTTTTTCCGTAAATATTCTGCTATTTGGCCATTATAATGTCATTTTTTACGATTTATAGTGCAGGATGGGTTAAATTGTAGCAGTTTTTTAACTGCCATGGATAAACAACTTGATCAGCTCGACAAGGACTTGCTCCGCCTCCTGCAAAAAGATGCACAGCTTACCAATAAGGAAATTGCCGGGAGGCTGCATAAATCTGTAGCCACCGTGCATGAGCGGATCCGCCAGCTCCGGGAAGCCGGCTATATCACCAAAGTGGTGGCACTGGTAGACCGAAAGAAGATTGACCTGGGGCTGGTGGCATTCAGCCAGGTGTTATTGCATGATCATGCCGCCACTACGTTAAGGTCTTTTGAAACCGCGGTGGCAAAGTTTCCTGAAGTGATGGAATGTTTCCAGATGACGGGGACATTTGATTTTATATTACGGGTAGCCACCCGCGATATGGACACATATCACACGTTCTACCGCAAGCTGGCCGCATTGCCTAATATCAGTACCGTACAAAGTTTTTTCGTGTTATCTGAAACGAAAAGTGATACTGCCTACCCGATCGTGTAAGCGCCTGCCTTTTGTAATTTTGCCTTAAATGCTGTTAACATGGACAACACAAGAGTATACCGGATGTCATTTGCCAGTGTTTACCCGCTCTATATTCAAAAGGCGGAAAGAAAAGGACGCACCAAAGCGGAAGTGGATACCATCATCCACTGGCTGACGGGGTACGACGAAAAGGGCCTGCAGCAGGTCATTGCCAATAAGACCGACTTTCAAACTTTTTTTGCAGAAGCCCCACAACTCAATCCCAATGCATCTAAAATTACCGGCGTGATCTGCGGGTATCGCGTGGAAGAGATCGAAGACAGGCTGATGCAAAAAGTGCGTTACCTGGATAAGCTGATCGATGAGCTGGCAAAAGGAAAGGCCATGGAAAAGATCCTGCGGAAGTGAACTGTTATTTATCCCATTGCCGGAAACCGGCCACGCGTTTAAAGATCATATAATTTGCATTGTGCTGGTTATCGGCGCCACCTGTTGCATCGTCATACGCGGTTCTTACCACGGCAATGATATCGTTGCCATCAAATACCCAATCTGCATACTGGAAGCCATGTTTGGCCACATTGTCGCTTTGCAGGATGATATGGTTTACGCGCCAGTGAACCAGGTCCGTTGAGCTGCACAAGGCCAGCGTGTTCCGCACCCTTTCCTGGTTATCGTTTGCATAGGCTGCGGGCACATAGTTACTCAGGGTCCAGTATTTCCGGGTTTGCGCATCGTAGCGGATGCAGAATTTCTTAGCCCCGCCCGGGAAGTCGAAAACACCACTGGTACTGTCAAACGCTACTGCTTTTCCATCTGCGCTGATATTGATGATGGCCGCTTTTTCTTCGCCCTTTTTGAGGTAGTGCACCCGCAGCAGGTCTTTTATATTGCCATCCGGTGCCACTACGGCATTGCCTTCCAGCCAGCCAGCCCCTTTATGCAGGTTTTTATCCAGTGCCAGTTTGCCGGAGGTGGTCCAACTGCCGGCATACAGCAGGTCCTTGCGGTTGCCGGCGCTCAGCATGAAGGCGTAAAAGTCGCCCCAGGGGCCACCAGGCTTCACCTGCTCCATGGCACGCCAGATCCTGCCATGGGCCGCGATCACCGGCACCGGTGCCGTGTGGTAGCCCACCATTGCGGACGCTGGCAGCAGCAGGCCGTTATGGCTGCCGGTAGGTTCCGTCCAGCTATGGCCACCATCCTTAGACCGGCGGATAATGCAATCCCCCTCCGCGTTGCGCACCCCCATGATGTACAGGGCGCCCCGGTGCACAAAGAGGCCGGACCAGAACTGGTTGATGGCTGCAATGGCATGCCAGGTGTTGCCTTGGTCTGTCGATTCAAAGATCCTGGTAGTGGCGTGGGTGGCCTCGTTAGATGCAGGTCCGAAAAAATCGTGTGATGCGATGTAATGACCATTGGGCAGGATGCAGATGCTTGGAGAGCCAATGTACTGCCTGGCTGCAGCAGGTACGTGGTCAATGATAATGCCGGGCACTGTATCCTGGCCGCATACACGCATGTGAAAGGCGGAGCAGGCAAAGAGCAGCAGGGCAAGTAGTTTGCCGGTAGTACGTGAAATCGTCATGAGTGGATGTTGCCGTTTTTGGGTAAGCATAACGTGGCGCCGGGCGGCATCAGAAATATAAAATAATTTTGGGAAGATGCGTAACATTCTTCCCGGATCACGCAGGGAAGCTTTCGTATATTTGCTCCCGGTCTGTTACTATTTTCTTTCCTGTTAATGTTACCTGCTTATCATGAAAAAGCTCCTCTTCTTATATATTGTGTTGTTGCCGCTTTTTTCCTTCACTCCCAAAGCAGTGGTGTGGGTAGCCGTTGGCGATTCCTTTACTTACCTGAATGACCACCTGGATGAAACGGGGAACCGGGTTACCCAGGGCTACCTGACCCGCGTAGCAGCCGGCTTCCCGGGGTTGCGCTACATTAACCAGGGCCATAATGGCTGGAAAGCAACTGACATTGCCGGCAATATAGATCAACTGGGCCTTGTGAAAGCGGATGTATACACCGTGCTGCTGGGCACTAATGACTGGTGGGGCGGCCGTCCGCTGGGCACCCTGGATGATTATAAAAATAACACGGGTAATGCCACCACCTTTGGCGCCTTCCGTATCATTATTGACAAGTTGCGGGCCCTCAATCCCGCTGCCGGAATAGTGCTCATTACGCCCATGCAACGCAATGATTTTGTGTACATCCTCGATCCCAATAATAATGCATACGGCTCCTACAAACCGAAGAACGGGCAAACCCTGGAAGCCTTTGCCAATGCGGTACGGGACATCGGCAAGCTGGAAAAACTGCCCGTAATAGACCTTTACCATGACCGGCAACTGGACCTCTCACAACTCGTCCATTTCAAACGGCTTAAAGATACCGCCACCGGCCATTACGAAAATTACCGCTTCCCGGCAAGCGCCGGCATCCCGTTTGATCCTAAGCATGATGCCTATCCTTACCCGCAGGAGGCGATGGACATTACGTATGATGGCCTGCATCCTTCGGATAAGGGCAATGCGATCATTGCGGGCAAGATCATCCGCGCTTTCAAACAACTGGGCCTTTAACAACGGTCACCCTATAACGGAGGAATTCACGGGGAAAAAATCAATGGCTGATGAACAGGGATTCGATCAATAAATTATCTGCGGCTGGGCTGATAGTGGCGCTGGGGGTGATCTACGGGGACATTGGGACCTCGCCGCTGTACGTATTGTCTGCTATCATAAAAAATAAGGCGGTCACGGATGAACTGGTGCTGGGCGCTTTGTCGCTCGTGATCTGGACACTCACCATGCAAACCACGGTGAAGTATGTGCTGCTGATCCTGAAGGCAGACAACCGGGGGGAAGGTGGCATTTTTGCCCTGTATGCACTCATTCGGCGGCGGCGCAGGTGGCTGGTGATACCCGCCATGATAGGCGGTGCGTCCCTGCTGGCGGATGGCATTATTACCCCGCCCATGTCGGTAACGTCGGCCGTGGAAGGGCTGCGCAATATCCCGCTGCTGCACGGCATTACAGACAACACCATCGTTATTATCGTGCTGGTCATCATCCTGCTGCTGTTCTTTATCCAGCAGTTTGGTACGGCTTCCATCGGTAAGCTGTTTGGTCCGATAATGCTGCTCTGGTTTGTGATGCTGGCAGTGTTAGGCCTATTACACCTGGGAGATTATCCTGCGGTGTTCAAAGCATTCAATCCCTGGTACGGTTTGCGGCTGCTGATCACTTACCCGGGCGGGTTCTGGATCATGGGCGGTGTATTCCTGTGCACTACCGGTGCGGAGGCGCTCTACTCTGACCTGGGCCATGCGGGCCTGCCTAACATACGCATCTCCTGGCTGTTTGTGAAAACCTGTTTGATCCTGAATTACCTGGGCCAGGGCGCCTGGCTGCTGGTGCATAACAAGGGCATCGTAGTGACACAACAACTCATTGATGCGGGATTCAATTCATTTTATGGTGTAATGCCATCCTGGTTCGTGATGACCGGCATCGTGGTAGCGGCTACCGCCGCGGTAATAGCCAGCCAGGCCCTGATCAGCGGTTCGTTTACTCTGGTGAGTGAAGCCATGCGCCTGAACCTGTGGCCCCGCATGGCCATCCGTTATCCGTCGGAGCTCAGGGGACAATTATTCCTTCCGGGCGTAAACCTGTTATTGCTCATCGGGTGCTGCGGGGTAGTGCTGCATTTCCGGAAATCGAGCAATATGGATGCAGCCTATGGGCTGGCCATTACATTGTGTATGTTGGCTACCACCATCCTGTTCACTAACTACCTGGTGCAGCGCCGGGTGCGGCCTTTGTTCATCTATGCTTTCCTGACCGTGTACCTCACGATTGACGGCACTTTCCTGGTGGCTAACCTGGTGAAGTTCCGCGAGGGCGGCTACATTGCCCTCATCGTGGCAGGCCTGTTGTTTGCCGTGATGTTCATCTGGTTCAGGGCCCGGAAGATCAAACAGCGGTATATGGCAGTGGAGCGGTTGCAGCCCCACGTGGAGTTACTGGGAGAGTTGAGCAACGATGCTTCCATTCCCCGGTATGCCACGCACCTGGTGTATCTCACCACGGCGGAGTCGCCGGCGGAGATAGAAAGCAAGGTCATTTATTCCATCCTGCGCAAGCAACCCAAGCGCGCAGATATTTACTGGTTCCTGCATGTGGATACGGTGGATGATCCGTACACCATGGAATATGAAGTAAAACAAATGCTGACCAATGACCTGATCCGCGTGGATTTTCACCTGGGCTTCCGCGTACAACCCCGGCTGGACCTGATGTTCCGCAAAGTAGTGCAGGACCTGGTGATCAACCGGGAGGTGGATGTAACGAGCCGGTATGAAAGTCTGGAAAAGCATAACATCATTGGTGATTTCACGTTCGTGGTGCTGGAAACTTATTTGAATAATGACCGCGACCTGGACTACTTTGACCGGATGATCATGCGGCTGTACCTGTGGCTGAAGTCTGTAAGCCTTTCTGATGAAAAGGCCTTTGGGCTGGAGGCCAACAACGTGGTGGTGGAACACACCCCGCTGGATGTGAATTTCCACCACGGTATTAAAATGAAGCGGGTATACCCGCATTGACAGCGTTCCTTTATTCTTAAAACAACGGATCTATGCGCATCATTACGCTTGAAGAACATCTTTCCTTTCCGGAAATGGCGGCCCAGGTGCCGCAGGAAGCACTGGGCAACTTTGGAAAATCGCCCCGCATGCAGCAACTGGCGCCCCTGCTGGAAGACATCACCGGCCAGCGGCTGGCATCTATGGACCGTAACGGCATCAGCATGCAGGTGCTTTCTGTAGACAGCGCCGGCGCTAATTTGCTGGATGACGAAAAAGCACCCGCTTTTGCCACCCGTTATAATGACCTGATTGCAGCACGCATTGCGGATCACCGCGATCGTTTCACTGCGTTTGCACACCTGCCCACCACCGCGCCCGTGGCGGCTGCGGATGAACTGGAGCGCGTAGTGAAGGATTACCGTTTTTGTGGCGCTATGATCCGTGGTGTAACCCGTGACCAATTCCTGGACCACCCTAAGTTTGCGCCTATCTTTGAAAGGGCAGAGCGGCTGAATGTACCGTTGTACCTGCATCCCGGTTTGCCGCCCAAAGGTGTGGCGGATATCTATTACAGCCAGCTCTCGGGCAATGAAGGCATGGTGGAAGCCCTGGCCTGCTACGGGTGGGGATGGCATTCAGAAACAGCATTGCACGTACTGCGCCTTTTCTACGCCGGTATTTTTGATCAGTATCCCAGGCTGAAGATCATCATTGGTCATATGGGGGAAATGCTGCCCATGATGATGGCGCGTTCCGGGCGGGCCCTGGCCCCTGGCATGGGAGGTGCCAATCAACGCACACTGGCAGATACTTTCCGGGAGCAGGTGTTCATCACCACGAGCGGATTTTTTACACAACCCCCGTTTAAACTGGCGTTGGAAACCATTGGGCTGGACAACCTGTTATTTTCCGTGGACTATCCTTTCAGCACCAACGAAATGGGCCGGGAGTTCCTGGACAATACAGGCCTCTCCGTGCCAGACCTGGAAAAACTGGCGTACCGCAATGCAGCCCGTGTGCTGGGCCTGTAGCGGGGCTTGACATCGCTGAAACTTTTCCCTTTCTTTGTTCCGGCGGTCATCAACCCCGCCGGAAACCATATGAAACGATCTTCCACGTGCCTGCTGCTCCTGCTGGCCTGCAGTGCTGCCATTGCCCAAACCAACAAGCCGTTGCGATGGTCGGCCCCCATTACCATTAATGATGTTCCAGTTTTCAAAGACAGCGGCGCGGTGCCGGCAGCTGGCGTGGGAAGCCGCCGCCATCACGGGCGTTACGGCTCCCAGTATGCACGCCTGCTCATGCTCCGCGATGGCTCCTGGCTGGCCGGTTACACCGTTTCCCGCCAGGAAGGCTACGACCGTAACAAGCCGTTCGATGCAACAGCCACCGGCGGCCTGGAACTGGAAGTATCGCGCAGTACGGACCAGGGTAAGTCCTGGAACATTATTGCCAACATTGCTGAACCGGGCCGTGACCTGGATAATGCACAACTCATTGAAACGCCCCAAGGCGCTGTGCTACTGGCCTGCCGTAGTGTGCGGTGGCAGGAGTCTTACATTTTGCGGCTGTATAAAAGCGATGATAAGGGAAATCACTGGGCGCCTTACAGTGTTATCGATTCTACCGCTGGTGCGCCGGGCGCTTTGGGAAACCCGGATAAAGGCATTTACGAGCCGCACTGCTACTACCTGAAAGACGGGCGCCTGGCCGTGCAGTACGCCAATGAAAAACATGTGGTGGAGACACCCTCTTACTCACAGATCATTTCTGAAAAGATCTCGCCGGACAATGGTAAAACATGGGGCCCGGAAATATGGGTAGCTTATGAACCGGGGCATCCGGCATCGCGGCCCGGCATGCCGGTGTGGACGCGGATGAAGAATGGTAAATATATCACAGTGTACGAGATCTGCGGCCCGGAGAAATGCAATATCTATTACAAGACCAGTGAAGATGGCATCCATTGGCCGGTAGGCCTGGGCCATCCCATCCCGGACCAGATGGGAGGCCCGTTCATTGTGAGTTTAAAAGATGGGCGCCTGCTGGTGAGCTCTAATGTCAACAATATTTCCGGGAGTGATGATTTTGGCAAAACGTGGAGCAGCCTGGGTACGCCCTGGCAGCAGATCCTGTGGAGTGCGTTGTACCAGGCACCTTCCGGCCAGGTGATCTCCGTGAATTCCGCAAAGCGGGAAGAAGGCGGGAACAATATTCAAATGGTGGTAACGAAATGATAAGCACCCCCCGTTATATAAAACAAAAAGGACTGCACCGGCATGGGTGCAGTCCTTTTTGTTTAAGGATGGTTATTTATTTATTTATTTATTTCAACGCTTCCGAAGTAAATGAGCTGGCCGGCAATCCTTTGCCATTGAACAAGGTGCCCTGTGCAGTAGCATAGAATGCATACCGCACGCCTTTGGGTGCTTTCACATCCGGGCTGGTCACGGTCACCTGTTCCCCGGAAATGCTGGCCTGTGCCGGCTTCCAGCTGCCATCTGCATCCTGCAGCTCAAAGTCTTTCAACTTATCACCCACAACGCTCAGGCCTCCGTCGGTGTTAGTGAAGGATACCACTACTTCATTGCCTTTCACTTCAAACCCGCTGTATAACGGTCCCGAATATACGCCGTCTGTTTTCCGGTAGGTTTTGTTCAGCGCCCACAGTGCCAGGCGCTTGCCTACATCCTGTTTATCCGCGGGGTGGATGTTGCCGGTCTCGCCAATGTCCATGGTTACGGCCATGCCTGTATTGGGCGCCAGTTTCAGGGTTCTGCGCTGTGCATCGCGGAGGGCGGCTGCCTGTGTGCTGTCGCCTCCGTAACCGAAGGGCGCTATCTGTACAAAGTAGAAGGGGAAGTTACCTTCCTGCCAGTGATTGCGCCAGTCTTTGATCATCAGCGGGAACAGGCGGGTGTATTGTGCTGCGCGGCCCACGTTTGCCTCGCCCTGGTACCAGATGGCGCCTTTGATGGCGTAAGGTACCAGTGGTGCAATCATGGCGTTGTAGAGCACAGAAGGCTGGTTGGGTGAATTGCCTACCGCAGGCTGGGGCTTTACTTTAGCAACAGCGTACTGCCAGGTGCCGCCCAATGCAATGCCGGCGCCAGGCTGCTGGTCCGCCGGGTACAGCGCCAGCTGGGAAGGTTTTCCGTACATGCCGCCGTTGCCACCATCATCGATCACTTTTACCACAAGGGTGTTGCTGCCGGCTTTTACCAGCGATGCAGGAATACGGTAATGACGTTCCGCCATCCACGTGAAGCCCTGCATAGTGCTGTCTATGGGCTGGCCATTGAAGTAAGTGATATCACGGTCGTCAATAGGGCCCAGGTCCAGCTTCAGGTCTTTGCCGGCCCAGGTGGCGGGAATATCAACGGTGCGTTTAAACCATACAATGCCGTCCAGGGAGGGTTGCCCAAGTGATTCCCAGTAGCCGGGCACCTGCATGGTGGCCCATTGGAGGGAAGGTGCGTTGTAATCGCTACGGTCTGCCAGGGCGCGTTGCCAGCCGGCTGCATGAATGCTGTCCTGCAGTTGCATGGCTTTCAGGTGGTGGCGGATGGAATCCACCCGGTCCAGGTCTTTGTTAAAGTCCTGCATGCCACGCAGGGCGGGTGCGCTGGTCCATGCTTCCGCAATGGTGCCACCCCAGCTGGTGTGGATGAGACCAATAGGTACGTGCAGTTGCTGGTACAACTGGCGGCCAAAGAAATAAGCAGTGGCGCTAAAACTGCCTACCGTTGTGGGAGCGCAGGTAGCCCAGCTACCTTTTACGTCTTCCTGGGGCGCAAAGCCCACGGCTTTGTCTACCGTAAACATGCGGATGGAAGGGTAGTTGGCGTCCGCTATTTCCGTGGCGGAGTTTTGGATGGGCGTGCCGGCTCCCCAGCCCTGTACGGGCATTTCCATGTTAGACTGGCCGGAGCAGATCCACACTTCACCTATCAATATGCCGTGTAGTGTTTTTGTTTCATTGGCTTTGATCGTTACCTCGTAAGGGCCGCCGGCTTTGGGCGTGGGGAGTTTTACCATCCATTTGCCGTCTTTGCCGGCCACGCCGGTTACCGCTTTGGAAGACCAGCTGCCGCTTACGCTTACAGTTTGCCCGGGTGTGCTCCAGCCCCAGATGGGCGCATTGGTGGCTTGTTGCAATACCATGCTGTCTGTAATAAAAGCAGGCAGCTTCACCTGGGCGGCTGCATACCCGGCAGGAGCCAGGGCCAGGCCCAAAAGCGCAAATAGTTTCGTCATAACGTGCATTTAGTATAAAAATGGTTCCATGTAATAAGACACCGGAGGGCTTCCGCACCGCCATACCGGATGGCGGGATAAGATATAAAAAAATATCTTCCGGCAGGCATTTACGCGGCAGGGGACATAACTTTACCTGCATGGCTGTTATCCATGCGGAGGTGGCAGGTGGGGGAGGGGATTGGTGCGGTATTGCTGGCGCTGTTCTCCCTGGTTTTACAGGCAGGAAAGGCCGCACAGGTAAACCCCCGTACAGCGTTTACGGACAGCATTAACTGGAAAGGCTCAATTGCTAAGAAATAACTGCCATGCCCGGTAGAGGGCAGCAAAACTATACGTTGGGAACAGTTTCTTCCACCTGTATGTAGCGGTTCATAAAAAGCAGGTTGTGTAAGGATGCAATGGCGTTGACACCAGCTTCATGGTCTATCTCTACCAGGGCAATGCCTACAGAGTCACCGTTATAGCGGTTCATCGCAATTCTTACAAAAGAAATAAGTCCAAAAGGAACAAACAGGTCTACAAGATGGGACACGGTAGTGAGCCGGTTGAGATTACTGACACGTAAGCGCATGCTATAAGTTTTTATAGATGATCCTAAACTGGCCGGTAATAGCGAAAGGAGAGCATGGATAAATGCGGGAGGTCATTTTTTTGGCCAGGAAGTGGAAGTTACGCATTTAATTGTACAATATCTAATTAATTATTCCTACATTCATCCCCGTTTATCTTCTTTTTACCTGGCCGTTTCTTCAGGCCAGCGCGCGGACTGATCTTCACCCGCACCCCTGCCAGGGTAGCTCCCTGGCAGGCATAAGCATACCGAATAGCGGCCCGCAGGCCGTGCTCCATTATAAGCAGGTTGGTGCTCATCTTACAACATGCGCATGTTACACCAGTGGTCCCTGGTGCATTTCTTTATTTAAAATTCATATCATGGCGAAATCTCAGGCATCTTTTGCGAAGAAACAACGGGAAAAAAAGAAGTTGCAAAACCAACAGGCGAAAAAAGAAAAGATGCAGGAGCGCAAAGACCATAAAGAAAAAGGCAAAAGCCTGGAAGATATGATGGCCTACCTGGATGAGAATGGCAATCTTACGGACACTCCCGTGGATGTCACCAAGAAAGTGCCCGAAGAACGCAATGATTCCTGAAGCGTTAAAATCTGCTACCAGCTATAACTTCAGCATATTAGCGCCCGCCTTCAGCGGATAATTTTTCCCTTTCCACGTAAATGTGCCGGTAGTGTTTGCCGGCAGGCTTACGCGCATTTCCCAATGCCCGTTGCGCAGGTGATAGTCCACGCTGATCTTGCCATTTGGATGGGGCATCTCACCACCCAGGTCCCTGAGCCTGCCCGGGTGCGGGGTGATCTTCACCCTGGTAAAGCCCGGTGCATCACTGTCGATGCCCAGTACGGTGCGGAAAAATTCAATATTGGGACTGCTGCCCCATGCATGGCAGTCAGAACGGGTAAAGTCAATGTTGGAATCTTCCGTCCAGGTGGTGAGGCCGGCGGCAATATTCTTGCGCCAGATATCCAGCCAGTCCAGGTACCCATCGCCCAGGCCCGCTTTTACCAGGGCCTGGTGGAGGTAGTATTTGAAATAAATGCTGCATTGCGTAAGCGATTGATCCGTGAGCATGCGCTGGCCCGCTGCCTGCGCGGCTGGGCCTTTCACCATGCCGGTGAGGATAGCCAGGGAGTTAGCATGCTGGGAGAATTTATTTTTCTCCGGTGTATCCGCATACAATCCCTTTTCAGTGCTCCAGTATTTGTGCTGGATGGACCGCTGCAATTGCTGCGCTTTCTGCTGGTATAGCGTGGCGTAATAGGGAATGCCGGTCTTGCTTTCCAGTGCGGCGGCCCATTGGTAAGCCATAAGCAATTGCAGGTCCAGGATGGCGGAGCTTCCGTCTGCTCCCTTTGGTGGTGCGCCTACAAACCAGCCGTCGCCCCCGGCCCAATCCACGAAGGTCCAGTAGGGTGTGTTTTTCAGGGAGCCGGTGCTGTCCTGGAACTGGCTGAAGAATTTCAGGATGCCGCGTGCGCCCGGCAGTTTGTCTGCAATAAAAGCATTGTCGCCCCGGTACATCCAGTAGTCGTGCAGCATACCAATGTACCATAAGGAAAAGGGTGAGATCACCTGGGTGCTGCGCGTAGGGAAGCGGCTGAGGGTAACGCCGTCGGCCAAACGGGAATGGTCCATCAGTTCAATGGCATTGCGCGCCAGGCGGTCGTCATCACTGTTGTAATAGCTGATGGTGGCCTGTACACGGGTATCGCCAATGTATTGCAGCTGCTCGTAGTAAGGGCAGTCTGTGTACGTTTCCCATGCATTCAGGCGGGCGGTGCGCCAGCCTATTTCCAGTATTTTTTTGATCTCCGCATCATCCGTATGGAACTGGGCCGGCGCTTTAAAAGGATAGCCGGTGAAGGTGCCGTAAATATCATCAATGGTCAGGGGCTCGTCCTGCGTGTGCACGCGCAACTGCAGGTAGCGGAAAGTGCGGAAGTTAAGGTTGGTATAGGTTTGTGCATCCGTACCATCAGATACCAGGCTGTCCATACGGCCGGAAAACAATTTGCCATCCACCTGGTCACGGTTGCCCTTGCGCGCTCCGTATTGCGTAAATTCTTCCACCAGTGACTCTGCATAACGAAGGGAAATGCCGGCGCCCGTGCCTTTGCTGAAAGCCAGCGTTACATAAGCATTGGTATTGAAGGTCTGGTCCAGCAGCAGGGTGGCGGTGGTGTGAGCGGGAATGATCACCGCGGTTCTTTGCCCCGGAAAGCCAGTGGGCGCGGGGATGCCCTCCGCTTTGCGCAAGGTGGGAATGCGCTGGTAGGTCATTTCCATGGGCGGCAGGGGGCAGGGCACCAGCATCCATCCCAGTCCGTCCGACTGGCCTTTGGGCTGGGCGCCAAAGAGGTTGGCGGCCTTCGGCCAATGGCTGTCGTCAAAGTCAGGGGCCATCCAGTTGCGGATGGTTTTGGTGCGGTCCACCATTTCGCCGGTGCTGGCGGCAAAGATGGCGGGGAGGGGCTGGTAAGCATTGTCTTTGGCGCATTTCCAGCTATCGTTGGTGTTCAGTATTTCTTCTTTAACAGTATTGCCCTGCAGCATGAAAGCGGTGCGCACGGAGATCTGCGCTTCCGGGCGGAAATCGGCTTCATTCCACACGATGGCCGTCACCAGGTTGTGGCCTGCCTGCAGGTAGGGGGCCAGGTCCACGGTGGCGTAGTTCCAGTGGTAGGTGTCATTGCGCGCAGGGCCCAGTGATACCAGGGTGCCGTTTACAAACAGTTTATAACGGTTGTCTGCCGATACGTGCACCAGGAAACTATCCGGCCGGGCGGCGAGATCAAATTTTTTCCGGAAATAATACACACCGTAAGCATGTTCATTTTCTCCCGGCAGGGCTATCCAGTTGGCATGCCAGGTCTGTGGGTGTGGTAGTGTGGAAGCGGTGGACGCATGGCAGGAAATGATCGACAGCAAAGCAAGGCTAAGGGTAAAGAGCAGTTTCATCTTATCTTTTTGGTTTCGCGAACGTGGTAGTAAAAGCATAAAGATATTCAATGTGATGGCTTTAACTGTCTTGTACTGTCTGCGAGGGTGGCGGGACCCGGTAGGTCTGCCTGTATGTTCCTGTAAAAAATTACTTCCGCCTTCTTCCTCCTGCGCTCTCCGCATTAAAATAATACACAACGACTTACGCAAAGCCCCTGTTTACATATAGCCAGATCCGTTATACCATGCACCTCATTTTTCTTGCGTATGTCAGTTTTTTTTGCTTGTATTGTGCTCCGAAATTGAATTGGTTCGTCGTAGATTTTCATAGCAAGAGCGGCTATTCCGCGTTATTACTGCCAACGTTTTTATGTTTTTAAGCACGCCATGGCGTGCAGTAGGTGCTTTTTAGATCCCTAGCAATAGGTCCCGATATACCATGGATTGCCAACGCAATATCAACCGTGCGCCGTTAGCGTGCCCATCCAGCTTTCCTTGCCTTTCCGCCTTGCCATCCCGGCACAGGTGTTTTTTGCATTTCCAGACAGTTACTATTTAATTGATCTTATAAGATTTTAGATGAAGAAAATTTTACGCCTGTTGCTCTTGTTGTTCGCGGTATTTTGGAATAGCGCCAGTATTATGGCCGCAGTGCCGTTGCATGCCCTTCCGGGTGGGCATGCGGAGTTGAAACAGCGTGTAGCCCCGCCCGTGGCCGTCAATGACGATTACAGCGTGGCGAAGAATACGGTCCTGCAGGTGAGTACCGCAAATGGTGTGATGGCTAATGACTTGTACGATGTGGGCCTGGTGCCGGGAGTTGATCTTATTATGGAGCAGGCAACTTCTCCGCAACATGGAAACGTGTTGATTAACCAGGACGGTAGTTTTGATTACATCCCTTACCCCAACTACGTTGGTGATGATAACTTTAACTATTACATAGGATACAGTGGTGGTCCCAGTAACACCGTTACAGTAACCATCCACGTGAAACAGCCACCGGTGACGGTTAATGATGATTATAATGCGATAATGAACACCACCCTGACGGTAAGCCTGCCGCAAGGGGTGATGCAAAATGACATCTATGATGCGGGATTGGTGCCGGGCCAGGATCTTATCATGCAGCAGGCAACGGGCGCGCAGCATGGAACAGTGACCATTCATGGCGATGGCACTTTCTCGTATACCCCGAACACCGGTTATGCAGGAGATGACGCCTTTGATTATTACATTGGTTACAGCCTTGGCCCCAGTAATATTTCCACGGTGACCATTCATGTGAAAAAGCCAGCCGTGGCGGTGGAAACATTACCTGCTGCCATGACCACCACATATGGTACGGCTTCCACGGCCGCTGGTTTCCATGTATCGGGGACTAACCTGAGCGGCAATATTACCATCACGGCGCCGGCCCATTTCGAGGTAAGTGCGGATGGTGGTGCCACTTTTGGCGCCACGGCCACAGTTATGGCAACCGCAAACCAGGTGAACACAACGAATGTCCTGGTGCGCCTGAAGGCGGATGCGGATGCAGGTACTTATAATGAAATAATTACCGTGAGCAGCCAGGATGCAGATGCGGCGGATGCCATTATTCCTGCCAGTACGGTAAACCCGTTGAGTGTGACGGTGCAGCCTGATAATGCTACTAAGGTATACGGGGATGCAGACCCTGTTTTAACCTATACTGTTACACCTGCACTAATAGGTGCGGACGTGTTTTCCGGTGCCTTGACAAGATCTCCGGGTGAGGATGTAAACAGTTATGCTATTTCAGCGGGCTCTTTATCATTGAGCGCTAATTATTTGCTTACAGTTTCTCCAGGTACGTTCACCATTACGGCCCGCCCCCTCACTATTTCCGGTACTACCGGGCAGTCCAAAACTTATGGTGATGCGGATCCAGTATTAACTTATAGTGTCTCACCGACGCTGCAACCCGGCGATGCCTTTACAGGTGCATTGTCCAGGGATCCTGGTGAAAACGTAGGGTCTTATGCCACCACCCTGGGTACCCTCAGTGCCGGCAGCAATTACACCCTGGTGTTTGTGCCAGGTAATCTACTGGTTACCCCGAAGCCTGTTACGGTAACAGCGGATGCGCGAAGCAAAACCTACGGCGATGCAGATCCTGCATTGACCTACACTTTTTCACCATCACCGTTGCCAGGCGATGTTTTCTCCGGCAGCCTTACGCGCGCTTCCGGCGAAGATGTGGGCAGCTATGCTATCAGCCAGGGCAGCCTTTCGCTGGGCACCAATTACGTTATAAACTTTACCGGTGACAATCTCACCATTGGCACAAAAGCCATCACGGTAACGGCGGATGCGCGAAGCAAAACCTACGGCGATGCGGATCCTGCATTGACCTATACTTTTTCACCATCACCGTTGCCAGGCGACGTTTTCTCCGGCAGCCTTACGCGCGCGCCCGGTGAGCATGTGGGCAACTACGCCATCAGCCAGGGCAGTCTTTCACTAGGCAGCAACTATGTATTGATCTTCACCGGTAATAACCTGGCCATTGGTGCAAAAACAATCAACGTAACGGCCGATCCAAAAACAAAAGCCAGTGGCGTTATGGATCCTGTACTGACGTATACTTACACACCTGCATTGATAACCGGCGATGTCTTTACCGGCACGCTTACAAGGGATCCGGGTGAAAGCGTGGGCATTTATCCTATCCGCCTGGGCACGCTTACACCGGGCAGCGATTACCTGGTGAACTATACCGGTGATAATCTAACGATCTCCGCCAAGGTGATCACCGTAACGGCAACTGCACAAAGCAAAACGTATGGCGATGCCGATCCGGCACTGACTTACAGCTTCACACCTGCACTGGATGCGGGAGACACCTTTAGCGGCACCCTCTCCAGGGCCCCGGGTGAAGCGGTGGGCAGCTATGCCATCAACCAGGGTTCGCTCACGTTGCCGGCCCAATACGTGATCGCATTTAACAGCGCTAACCTCTCCATTGGTCAAAAGACAATTGCGGTAACCGCGGATGCGCAAACGAAAACCTACGGGGATGCCGATCCTGCGCTGACTTATACTTTCACACCTTCACTGGTAACGGGCGATACTTTTACCGGTAGCCTTTCCCGTGCTGCCGGGGAGAACGTGGGCAACTACACCATTAACCAGGGAACGTTGTCGCTGAACAGCAACTACCAGCTCACTTTCACCGGTGCTGGCCTCTCCATCACGCCCAAAGCGATTACGATAACAGCAGATGCACAAGCGAAGGAATATGGTGCTGCCGATCCTGCATTCACCTACACGCACAACCCCGCACTGGTGGACAGCGATGCCTTCACCGGCACTCTCACCCGCGATCCTGGCGAGAACGTAGGCAGCTACGCCATCCGCCAGGGTACATTAGCACTGGGCAGTAATTACACGCTGAGCTTTGTTACGGCAAACCTGAACGTTGGCGTGAAAACCATCACTGTAACGGCCCACGCACAAAGCAAAACATATGGTGATGCCGATCCTGCACTGACCTATACTTACACGCCGGCACTCACCGGTACGGACGCCTTCACCGGCACACTGACCCGCGATCCTGGCGAGAACACAGGTAGCTACACCATTAAACAAGGCACACTGGCATTGAGCAGCAATTATGTTGTTGTGTATAATGGCGACAACCTGGTCATCAGCCCCAAAACTATTACCGTAACGGCGGATGCGAAAAACAAGGCGTATGGCGACGCAGATCCTGCATTGACCTATACCAACGCACCTGCGTTGCTGGGCAGTGATGCCTTCACGGGCAGCCTTACCCGCGCAGCGGGAGAAAATGCAGGTATCTACGCTATCAGCCAGGGGAGCCTGTCTGCAGGTGGTAACTACATCATCACTTTCACCGGTAATGACTTTACGATCACTAAAAGGACGGTAAATGTTACGGCCGTGCCCAAGCAGAAAAGCTATGGGGATGCAGACCCTGCGCTCACCTACACCTTTGCCCCGGCACTGGTCCCCGGCGATGTATTTACCGGCAGCCTTACCCGCGATGCAGGGGAGAATGTAGGCAACTACGCCATTAACCTGGGTACACTGTCGCTCAATGGCAACTACAATATTACCTTTACCGGTGCAGACCTCACTATCGGCGCCAAGCAGATCGATGTTACCGCCACCGCGATGAGCAAGACCTATGGCGATGCAGACCCGGTGCTGACCTATACGGTAGCCCAGGCCCTCATACCGGGCGATGTCTTTACCGGTACGCTTACCAGGGCCCCGGGTGAAAACGCCGGTGTGTATCCCATCCTGCAAGGCAGTCTTACCCTGGGCGGCAACTATGTGCTGCACTTCACCAGCGCAGACTTTACCATCAATAAGAAAACGATCACCATCACAGCGGATGCCGCCAGTAAGATCTATGGTGATGCAGACCCCGTGCTGACGTATACCTTTACCCCGGCCCCGATACCCGGCGACCAGTTTGTTGGCAGCCTGTCCAGGGCCCCGGGCGAGCATGTGGGCACCTACGCCATCAACCTGGGTACCCTGGCCCTGAATGCCAACTACGACCTGGCCTTCAACAGTGAAGACCTCACCATTGGTCAGCGAGCCATTACGGTAGCCGCAAAATCTGCCACGAAAATATACGGCGCGGCTGATCCTGTGCTGGGTTATGCAATCACCGCAGGTACACTGGTTCCCGGCGATGTATTCACTGGCAGCCTTACCCGCGATGCAGGAGAGAACGTGGGCAACTACACCATCCGCCAGGGTACCCTTACACCTGGTAATAATTACGCAGTGACCTTTACCGCGAATGTGTTCATCATTACAAAAGCAACACTGGCCATAACCGCCGATGCGCAAACGAAAGTGTATGGCACTGCAGACCCGGTGCTTACTTACCAGGCCACGGGCTTCCAGTTTGGAGATGATAACAACCTCTTCACGGGCACCCTCACCCGCGATCCGGGCGAGAATACAGGGGTATATGCCATCCTGCAAGGAACTGTATCGGCAGGCAACAACTACGTGCTTGTATACAACGGCAATAACCTTACCATCACCAAAGCGCCCCAGGCCATCACCTGGGATCAGCAGCTGATCAGCGGTTGCGGTGGCACAACCTCCATCCAGCTGAACGCAACGGCCAGCAGTGGCCTGCCGGTGACCTATACGGTAACCAATGTGAATGTAGCCACCGTGAGCGGCGACATCCTTATCCCGGTAGCACAGGGTGGCACCATTGTTACGGCTACACAACCCGGCGATGCAAACCATGAAGCTGCTGCACCCGTGGACAACAACTTTTCTTACCAGCTTTCCGGCCTGGTAAGGCCGCATTGGGATGATGTGCTGGTGTTTGATAACAGTAGTAACAATTATGTACAATGGCAGTGGTACAAAGATGGCAGCATGATCAATGGCGCTACCATGGCCTACTACAGCCAGTCCACTTCCCTGAGCGGCACTTACTACGTGGTGGTGAAAGATAAGAATGGCAATACGTCCCAGACCTGTCCTGTAACGCTCACAGCACCGGCTACAGCTACCGGTGGCATCAGGATCCAGCCTAACCCCGCACCGGCAGGAGCTACCGCTACCATCACGTGCAACTACACGGATGCTGCATTGCAGGGCGCTAAACTGACCATCACCAGCATTACCGGCGGTGTGTTGAAGGAGATCACGGCAGTACACCCCGTCATGCAGGTAAGCATGCCCAATACCGGTGGCCTGTACATCATCTCCCTGAGACTGAGCAATGGCCAGATCGCAAGTGTGAACGTAATGATAGCAGACTAATTTTTTAATTACAATGATGATGACCAAAAAGATCATATACCTCGGCATCTGCCTGTCCGTTCTTTGCGCACGGGCCGGCGCCCAGGAATTTGGAGTGGAAGTGAATGGTGGCATGCAGGGCCTGCACTATGACCAGGGTAAGCTTAAACCCGGTGGCTCACTGGGGCTTAATTATACCTTTCCGCTGGGCACCCATTGGGGCCTGCTCACCGGTATACAGGCCGGGTACTACCATGCCAAAGCCACGGTGAAAGACGGCACCCAGTTCTCTTCCTATATGGTGGATGACCAGGGGTCTGCCTTCCAGTATAAAGTAACGGCCACCGGTTATAAAGAAACCCAGCACTTCCTGGCGGCTGGCATCCCGGTGATGATCCAGTACCACACGGAAGGCAATACGCAATGGTACATTGCCGCAGGTGGCAAAGTACTGGTGCCTTTCAGTGGAGAAACAAAAGCCTCCGCACAGCAACTGGTACTTTCCGGCTACTACCCGGATGTGAACGTGGAGCTGAAAGACCTGCCCCAGCACGGTTTTGGTACGGTGAATAACTGGCAAAGCAAAACTACCAATGACCTGAAGCTGTCTGCCACAGCCAGCCTGGCCACTGGCGTCCGTTTTGAGTTGTCTGAAAAACTGCATCTCTATACCGGATTGTTCATAGATTATGGTGTGAATGATCTGCGGAAAGACGCACCGCCCACTACCTCCATCGTTACCTACAGCCCTACAGGCATTTCAAACGTACAAGGCACGGGCGTGATGCCCATGAGTGAGCATACAAAGCTGCTGGCTTATGGTATACAAGTGAGAGTAGGTTTTGGAGGCAATAGCAAAAGACAACACCGGTCCAAACAAGTTGAGGCAACGCCCGCACCGGCAGCCCCGGTACCGGCATCGCCTCCAGTCCCTGCGCCCACGCCTGCACCAGTGGCCGCCGCACCGGCGCCTGCGCCGGTAACGCCCGCTCCCGTACCTGCTCCGCCGGCCGCTACGCCCACCATGGCGGAAGCCGCCGTAGTAGCCGCTCCTGTGACCTTTGGTACGCTGGGTAAGATCACTGTTCCTGGAAGCCTGATCTCCCACCTGGACAGCGTAGCCGCCATCCTGCAGCAATACCCCAACCTGCGGGTAGCTATTGTGGGCCACACCTGCAACATTGGCACCCAAAAAGAAAACCAGCGTGTAGGCATGGCGCGCGCCAAAGCGGTAGCGCATTACCTGCACAATAAGGGCATTGCAGACAGTCGCATGGACATCAGCACGGTAGGGGAAAGCGATCCCGCACTGCCCAATACTTCTGAACATAACAGGCGGGTGAACAGGCGGGTAGTGGTGACCATAGAATAAAGTAATACACACGTTTAAATTGTAAAGGGCAAAGCGGGTCATGCACCCGCTTTGCCCTTTTTGGGGACGCACCCGCACACCTATCGACCAGGCATTGCGCCAGCAGGCCGGCGCAGGGCGCCCTGGCACCAGTCCCGTGCGCATCATTTCCATGCTGCTGGTCATCGTGGCGGTACGGGCTTGGCTCCTCATGCGCAAATGATAGCCGCGCCCCTTGTCCAACTCATCCTGTTCTTTGTCCGGTTCAGGGCGAAACAGCTGGACTGGTGGCGTTTCCTGTTGCAATTTTGTGTCATCAATCACAACAAAAACTTACAGATCATGACACGGAAAACAACTACTATTATTTACTGGACTGCTACTGTTCTTATTTCCCTCTGGTTTGGCGCAAGTGGCTTCTTTGAGCTTACTGGTAACCCGATCGTATGGGGCATTACCCAGCAACTGGGCTATCCTTCCCACTTCATTTATATCCTGGGGGTGGCTAAACTGTCTGGTGTACTGACCCTGCTCATTCCGGGCAAAGTGCTCCGCCTCAAGGAATGGGTGTATGCAGGCATCTTCTTCGATATTACATTTGCCTTCCTTTCCAAACTGGCAGTTCTTGGCTTTCCTGCCACCATTGACGCGATCATAGCGTATGGCATACTGGCTGCATCTTACATTACTTTCCGCAAACTGTATCCTGGTTTAAACGGCCAGTTTTCCCAGGATACTGTTTTGTAAGGGTTGCATTTTGTAACCCGTGACACAGGGCATCTCATATGATTTGAGATGTCCTTTTTTATGAGCTGTTGTGTATGTGAAAAGAGCCAGGCAATACCTGGTTCTTTTTTATTTTGTTCCCGTGCAGTGTAGCTGTGGGGAGCGTTAACCCTGGATAGACATAATGCCGCATACGTACCGGTCATCGATCATCCAGTTTTCAATTAATGGTTGACAGCAAAAGAAACGCTTACACAGGATATGCGTAAGCGTTCATAAATGCGGGTTGGTCTTGTTAGTTAGCTGTTCAGATGATCACATCCACTACGGAATGAATTATTGGAGCGTGGCATGTGCCGCAGCCGTAACAGCGCCGTTACTGTTTTGCTGTACCAAACCGGTAATTTCCCACTCCCGGGTGTTAAAGCCAGCAGGCAGTTTTACATGTATGTGGCCTGTTTTGTGGCCTTTCAGGTTCATGGTCTCCAGGCCGCGCACCAGCTGTACATGGGGCAGGATACGGCCTTCATTTTCGCCACCTTTTACATTGGTGGTAGCACTGCGTTGTACTACGGCTACCAGCAGGTAACAGTTAGATGGATCATTGTCCAGCGCATACTCCAGGTCTGCACCGCCAGGTTTTATTTCACCACTCAGTTGCAGTGTGTTGGCAGCACTGGTGCGGAGTGCTGCGCTCAGGGCGTTGCGCACGGCGCCGGCATCGGAACCTATGCATTCAGACTGCCCGTTGATGATGAGCTGCGGCGTGTATACCTGGCCGGCAAACTGGCGGCTGTAATCCACCTGGCGTTTTGAAAATGCCGCATCGCTGTAAGGATCTTTCCACCCGTTGCGGTCCCAGTAGTCCACGTGGTAGGCCAGCACGTAGATAGGCTTACCGGCGGCCTGTGCCTGTATGCCGGCCAGCAGTTCTTCTGCCGGCGGACAACTGGAGCACCCCTCCGAAGTGAATAGTTCCAGGACCGCAAAGCTGTTGCCTTTGGGTTCAATGTGTTGAAGTTTGCGGGAAGCGATGCTGCTGCTGATGAAGGCCGCTGTAACGAGGGCAAAGACGATCAGGGCGCCTGCTACTGTCATATTCATTTTCATGGCTGCTGTTTTTGTTGATCATCCAAAAGTACCGCCAGATGGGCCTCCAGGCCAGTGAAAAGGTAGTAAGGCAGCCATTTCAGGCGCTCAACCGGGAAATAAGGTGTTTAAAGAGAACGTGCAGCTAGCGGTTTTCCATCCAGGTGAGAAAGGCGTTGGATTTTTCTTTATTCACCAGCAGTTTTTCCGGTGTTTCAATGGACAGCTTTACATACAGCTTACGCAGGAAATAAGGCGCTACTTCCTTGATAGCCTTGAAGTTTACCAGGTACTGGCGGTTGAGCCGGAAGAACTGTTTGGCAGATACGGCCTGCGTAAGCTGGTCCAGTGATTGGTTGACCGGATATTGCTGCTTGTCAAATGTCATGATCCAGCTGGAGTCATGGCGAATGTAGAAAAAGGCAATGTCCTCCACGTTGATGGTCTTGTATTTCTGGTTCAGGAATACCAGGAAGCTGGTCTTACCGGCGGGGGCGCCCAGTTTAGCCAGCAGGTCGCTGAGATCCGGTGTGGGTGCGGCTTTCTGCTGGAAGAAGTTCTTCAGCTCATCCACCTTTTTGAAAGCCGCTGCAATGTCGTCTTTGGAGAAAGGTTTCAGCACGTAGTCCACCCCGTTACTTTTAAAAGCCCTGAGGGAATATTCGTCAAAGGCGGTACAGAATACCACCGGGCAGGTGATGTCCACTGCCTTAAAGATCTCAAAGCAAAGCCCGTCCGCCAGTTGTACATCCATGAAAAGAAGGTCTGGCATGGGGCTCCCTGCAAGGGCGGCCACACTGTCTTCCACGCTCTGGTATTGCCCCACGATGCGGACTTCCGGGCGCAGCCCTTTGATGATCTTTTCCAGCGATTGCGCTGTTTTGAGTTCGTCCTCAATGATGATGATATTCATGGATAAGCGGAAGTTTTACCTGGAAAATTTTTTGGTCGTTGATGATGTCAATGTGTTGCTGCAGCAGGTGGTTGTAGCGCAGGTCAATGTTTTTGAGGCCTACGCCGGTAGAGGCTTCGCCGGTTTTCAACTGCACCGGGTTCTCTATCACGATGTGGTCGTGCTCTTCGTAAATGCGGATACGCAGCGGCTTCTGGAGGGATACCACATTGTGTTTAATGCAGTTTTCCACCAGCAGCTGCAGGGTAAAAGGTGGTATGAGCGTGCCCAGCGTCTTTTCTGATAGTTGACTTTCAAAAGCGATACCCTTGTCAAAGCGGGCCTTTTGCAGGAACAGGTAAGCATGGAGGATCTCCATTTCCTCGCTTACGTGGATGAGGTCCAGCTTGCGGCTTTCCAGCGTATAGCGGTAGAAGTTAGAAAGCTTCAGGATAAAGTTCACCGCTTCCTCATCCCCGGTTTCTACCATGGCTTTCAGGGTATTGAGACTGTTAAAAAGGAAGTGTGGGTTTACCTGTTGTTTCAGTAATTCATATTGCGCGCTGAGGTTATCATTCTTGATCTGTTCCAGCTCCATGCTTACCTGCTGGTTCTCGTAGTTCTGCTGCAACAGGTGCAGGAACATGTAGAACACCAGGTTGATGAGGATACCGCGCACCTCCACCATAAGCATTACCGGGCCAAAATTGATATGCGACAGGATGAGTTGTTGCACCCAGGCCAGGCCCAGCATCACGGCCAGGCCAAATAAAAGGCTGCTCAGCAGCTTAGCGTAGGAGATGCTTTGCCTGTGCCGCTGCGCCGGCTGGCGGTTCAGTATGTAGATATTGAAATACCACATGAGCAGGGAGAAGGTGCTGGTCAGGCCCGCATTTACCGCGGCTTCCGCCAGGTTAAAATGTTGCTCCGCGATCTGCGGCACCGAGGATAAAAGCCCCAGGAAAATGGAACTGACCCAGATGGTGGCGTGTGATATTTTAAAGCGGGTTTGTTGCATGAAGCAATTAAGTATTGTGATGGACAAATGTATTGATATTCCCGCCATTTACCGGGCCATTGATGTAAGGACCATACCAGTTTCGTTGCCTGCCTGTGCGATAGCGACGATGGCTGTTTTCCGTGTCATGGCTGTTTTTTGCACGAAGTTAGAAATGGAGAGCCCCGGAGTCCAGTTCATTTACCGTGAACCGGACATTTTGGGGGCCCAATATTTAATAGCGCGGGGCGAAACAGACCTGCCGGTGCAGAACGCAAAGAATATGGCGCAATACCTGCCCAATGCAAAACGGGTGCTCTACCCGGATGCTGCACCCGCGGCCGTGTTCCAGCGCCCGGGCCTGTTTGTGCCCGCCGCCATCAGCTTTTTAGGGAAATAAAAAAGCCCCGCATGCAGGGCATAAAATACAAAGCGGCCGTTCTCTTAAATTTTGAGAACGGCCGCTTTTGTTAGTATCAGGATTAACAACTAGTACTTGTCATTCTGTATAAACGCCTTGCTGGCATCCATGATAGACTGAGGGATGGGGAAGATCCTGCGGTACGGCTGTGAAGCGGGTTTGGCAGTGCCCACGTCTTCAAACTTGCCAAAACGGATAGCCGTTTTCCTGCGGTACATTTCCCAATACAGCTCGTAACCGATCTCGTTGTACAGTGCCTTGTCATCCAGGGTGGCCAGTGCTTTGCCGGCGGTGCTGCCAGACAGTGCATCATTGGTACGGCTGGTGCGCAGCTTGTTCACATCTGCCAGGGCCAGGGCATTGCTACCATTACGGAAGTAGGCTTCTGCACGCAGGCAGTACATGCCACCCAGGCGGAACAGGGGAATGTCCACGTTGCTGGAGCCATTATCTTTCTCCGGGTCAAATTCAAACTTGAACACGCGCACGCCACGGTTGATCTGCGCCTGGGTAAATACAGACTGGGTAGGGTTGTCGAAGTCGAGGGCCGGGGTAAAGTCTACCGGCAGGGACGTATTCTTTTCGCAATACAGTTTAGACACTTTAATGCGGCTATCGGTTGTCATTACAAAACCACCACCGGAAGCCAGGGTGGGGCCATACTGCTGGCCTACCTGCATGCCACGGTTAAAGTGGAACCAGGGTTGGCCGCCACTGTTTGCCACCGTGCTGGTGGCCGGTACGCTTACGTCTGTGCCGTCATTTTTGAACCAGGTGCCATCCGCATACTGGTAGTGGCGTGTAAAGCGGGGATCGTCGTGGTTGTTATCCCAGGTGGCATAGAACTCAGGCGTGGTGCAGGTTGCATTGGTGCCACGGTTCAGCGGGGAAGGTTTCTGGCTTCTTTCTGTAGGCATGTAAGCAATGGAGTTGGAGCTGCTGCGCAGGTTGTTGATCTGCTGGTCTACCACGAAGATCAGTTCCGGTCTGCCGTTGTTATCAATGTCAAAGTTCCTGAAATAATTCTGCTCCAGGGAGAAGCGGGGATCGCTGATCAGCTTGGAAGTGTATTCAATTACTTTATCCATGTCAGTGCCCTTGCCGTCTACGGCTGATTCCTTGAAGTTGAAGGTGGCAGCATAACGGTTTTTGAACACGGCGCGGTTCATGTACATATCTGCCAGCAGGCCATAGGCGGCCTGTTTGGTGAAGCGGCCGTTGTGGGTGTTCTGGGTGCCCAGGTCTGCCAGGTCTGGCAGGATGGCTTCTACCTCTCGGATCAGGCCATCAATGGCAGTATCGGCGCGTTTTACTTCCAGCGGGGCGTTTGCCACCAGCGGGTTGCGGTAGGGTGCCTGTCCAAACAGGTCCAGCGTGTGATAGGTGTAGAAGGCCAGCATGCCGCGGGCTTCTGCCATAAACAGGGTGCGCTGGCTGAAATCCTTGGCATTATTCACCGTGCTGATAGCGGTCAGGGATTTGGTAATGCCCGCATTCAGGGAGTTCCACGTGGTGGTTACGATGGAGTTATCAGGTGCCCAGGTAAATTCGTGCATGGTGCGCCACACACCACCATCACCCCAGTCGCTGCCACGGGTGGGCAGCAGGGCTTCATCCGTAGTGTATTCCTGCATGGCAAATACCTGGCTGTGGTCTACAAACGTACCATCGTCCATCTGGCCGTAAGCCGCTGCCAGCGCGTTTTCCGGGCTGGCATTGTTAGAGCCCAGCACCTCATCGATCACTTTTTCATGCAGGTTCGTACAAGCGCTCATACCCATTACGAGCAGCAGGGAACCCAATGTATATTTCAATGTTTTCATGGTAATGTTGCTTAGAATTTAACGGTGGCACCTACGAGGTAGGTTTTGGATGCAGGGTAAGTGGCGTAGTCAACACCCAGTGACTGGTTACCGCCCACCGTCTTGGTGGTGTTCACCAGCGGATCATAACCGGAATACTTGGTGATCGTGAACAGGTTCTGCGCACTTACATAAATGTTCAGTGATTTCAGCCACGTGAGCCGGGACAGTGGCAGGGTGTAACCCAGGCGCAGATTGCTCAGGCGGATGAAGTCGGATTTCTCCAGGTAGAGGGACGACAGCTGCACGGGGTTGGTGGTGCTGGCTTTTGCTTCGTAATATTTACGCAGCACGTTACGGTCAGATGCGAGGCTGTTGATGTTGAGGTCCAGCGCAGTGTTGTTTACCAGGTAGCCGCCGGTTTGTCCAATGAATGAGAAGGCCAGGTCAAAGTCCTGGTAACGCATCTGGCTGTTCAGGCCAAAGTTGAATTTGGGCAGCGCACCTTTGAAGATCTCGCGGTCCAGCTGGTTGATGGCGCCATCCTTGTTCTTGTCTTCAAAAATGTCTTTACCATCCTTGTCATAACCAAGGTGTTTCAGCATGAAGAAAGAACCTGCTTCATAACCGTTCTTATAGATGTTTGCATTCACGCCAGACAGGCCGGGGCCGGAAATGCTGCCGGAATACAGCTCAGATACGGGCAGGTCCTTGATGTTGTTCTTCAGGGTAGCGCCGTTCACGTCCACGGTCCAGTTAAAGTTCTGAGTCCGCACGATCTGTGAGCCCAGGCTGAATTCAAAACCTTTGTTCACGATCAGGGCGTCCACGTTCTTCCACACCGTAGTAGTGGGACTCAGCGGACCGGAAGGAATGTTGAGGATGGGATTCTTCGTGGTCTTGTTGAAGTATTCCAATGAACCATAGAGCTTGTTCTTCCAGAGACCAAAGTCGAGGCCAATGTTCACCTGTTCTACCAGTTCCCAACGCAGGTCGGGGTTGGCAGTACGGTTCACGGTTACACCGTTCACCAGTTTCTGGTCGCCGTACAGGTAGTAACCAGAGCCGGTGGAAAGGGAGTAGCTGGCCTGTGTGATCTTGTTCGGCACTTCCTGGTTACCCGTCTGGCCCCAGCTGGCGCGCAGTTTCAGGTCTTCAATAGCCGTGATGGGCTTCAGGAAATTTTCCTGGGAGAGGGTCCAGCCTACCGCTACAGAAGGGAAGTAACCATACTTGTTGTTCTCTCCAAAACGGGTAGAACCGTCTGCACGCATGGAAGCGGTGAGCAGGTAGCGGTTATCGTAGTTGTAGTTGATACGGCCAAAGAAAGACTGCAGTTCATTTTCCTGGGCATAGCCGCTCGGTGTGGTGGGCGTGCCGGAGTAGCCGGGATTGTACTCAGGATCTACGCCCTGGCCCTGCTTGGAAATGCCCTGTACCCCAAAGGCAGTACCGGAGAATTTGAATTGCTGGTATGAGAAGCCACCCAGCGCTTCAAACTGGTGCTTGTTGATCGCCAGGTTGTAGGTCAGGTAATGTTCCAGCAGGGTAGTGGTGGACTGCAGGTTGTTCTGCACGTAAGCGCCCAGGGGCGTACGGTCCGTGATGTTCGGGTAGATGGTGGTATTGCGCTCAGAGGTAGACTTGTCCACACCGTAGTTAAAGCGGTAATTCAGTCCCTTTGCCAGGCGCAGTGCGGCTTCTACGTTGCCCAGCACGCGGAAGGTGTTGGTCTTGTCGTTGTAGATGCTCAGCAGGTACGCAGGGTTGTAGTGCGCGTTCATGTTAAAGTTCGTATAGTTGCCGGTAGAGTCATACACAGAGCGGGTAGGATTGGCCATCAGTGCGTGGATGATCAGCTGTCCGTCAGAGCCGGCGGTGTTACCGTTGGGGATACCGGTTTCATTGATATCACTGGCGGTCAGGTTCATTTTCACTACCAGGCGCTTATCGTCGAAGAAAGATTCTTCCGCGTTCAAACGCGCAGTGGTTCTTTTGAAGCTGCTGTTCTTTACAATACCATCCTGGTCCAGGCGGGAAATGGAGGCCATGTAAGCGCCGGTGTTAGTGGTCTTTGCAAAGCTGATATTATGGTTCTGTACAAAACCGTTGCGGAAGATCACGTCCTGCCAGTCGGTATTGCCTTTGTGGTCATAGGCCGGGTCCACCAGGGCTTTGCGGTATTCCGCCGCATCCAGTACGTCCAGTTTTTTGATCACTTTGGCGTTACCTACATACATGTCGTACGTGAGGGTGCCATTGCCTTTGCTGCCACGCTTGGTGGTGATCAGCACTACGCCATTAGAGCCTCTTGCCCCGTAGATAGCCGCTGCAGAGGCGTCTTTCAGTACGGTCACGGTTTCAATATCACTGGTGTTGAGGAAGTTCAGCGGGTTCTTAGGCTCGGAACTACCCAGGCCAAAATCAGGACCGCCCGCACTTACATTATCATTGCTCAGGGGCACACCATCCACTACAAACAGGGGCGTACTACCGCTGCGGATAGAGCCCACCCCGCGGATGAATACATCCACGCCGGCACCGGGCTCACCACTGCTCTGTGCAATGCGCACACCGGATACGCGGCCCTGCAGCATGTTATCTACAGAGATGTTTACACCCTGGCGGATATTGTCTGCTTTTAATTGTGTTAATGCGCCGGTTACATCGGCCTTGGTCTGGTTGCCATAACCTACTACCACTACTTCACCCAGCTTGCTGTTGCTTTCTGTAAGGGTGAGTTTCATGAAAGTGTTGCTGGCAGTGGCTTCCAGTGTGGTGTAACCGATGAAAGAGATCACCAGTTTTTCACCTTCCGCAGCCTGCAGGGAGAACTGGCCACGGTTGTCTGTTGTGGTTACACGGTTGGTAATGGCTGATTTCACGGTGGCGCCGGGGATCGGAGTACCATCTGCACCTACGATGATGCCTTTGATGGGCTCTTGCCGGGCTACCTGGTCAAAACTGCGATAGGTTGTCGCGTTGGCCATAGCGGGGCTGGCGGCGCACAAAAGGGCCGCTGCCACCAGGATGATTTGTTTGTTCATTGGCAGTCTGCTATTAAGCTTTGATATTAATGGACAATATGAGCCCGTACCGGCAGTTTCGCGCTACTGCGGCTGAGGGGAATGCTTTGAAAAAAAACGCTTCTCACGGCGTAAATGAAAAATCGCTTCTTACGGCGATCCGGGTGGACTGTTTAAAATTGGTATTAAGCGTACAGTGCCACGGTAAACAGTATCAAATAGTAATAAATTGTACATGCCGCACACTTCGTCCCAGGGCGTGCGGTGATAGGTTTGTATGTCTGTGTCGAAACGGAAAGCAATAGTAATATGCTTTTTCTGTTTTAGTGTTAAGCGAAGGTTACGTTTCTTTTAATTTAGTGTTGCCAATGGAACGGGTAGTAACGGTGACCTATATACGTAGTGAAGGGAGTTATAAGATAGCAGGCTGTTTTAATCTTTCACTATACCCACGGTGATCTCCGTTACCTGGAAACAGTTGCGGGCAGGCTTGCGCTCCCCTTCCACCAGGCGGAAAGGGCCTTTGTTCTCCGGTAGCGGCTTGCCCTCCAGCCGGTTTCCGGGCAAACCGGCGCCTGGTACATATTGACAATGGAAATTAAATAGCGGCTTACAACCTCCCTAAAAGCTGGAGCATTTAAAACACATCTGCAATAAACCTGCAAAGCAACGCTTCAAAAACAGCCGGTTGATCCAGCTGCGCCAGGTGGCCGGCCGCTTTGATCACATGCACCTGGTTCTGCCAGCGGGGGAGTGGTACGTTATCCAGGTATTGCATGTTCACGATCGCTTCATTTTCTCCAAAGACAATGGCCACGGGTAGCCCGGCTTGTTGCAGGTTACTTATTTCATCACTCCAGGCAGCCCTTGCCAGGGACGCCCCGAGTGATACGCGAAACTGCGGATCGGTGTTACGGTAAGCATTGACCAGGCGGGTAATGGTGGCTGCGTCCTGGCGTACCACCAGGCCTTGCATGTAGTGTTGCAGGTCCTCGTCTGGCGGATGGGCGGCGGTGAGCAGGCCTGCGTAAGGAAAGGCGGTGATGATCTCTGCCGGCGTTATGCCTTGCCCCAGCACACAGGGGCCTACCATGAACAAGCCTTTGCATCCGTGCAGCAGGGGAAGTGCTTCTGCGGCAATGTTGCTGCCAAGGGAAGCCGTTACCAGGATGTAATCTGTGAGTTGCAGTGCAGCGATGGTGGCCGCCAGTGTAGCACCCATGCCAGGCACCGTATAATCTTCATCCGGCGCGGCGCTGAAAGCAGATTGCCCGTGGCCGGCAGGATCAATGTAAACACGTTGGAAGTCCGCAAGGGCCGGGCTTTCCATCGAGGCCTGCCAGGAAAAGCCATCGCCCGATGCCTGTGGTATAAAGATAATGCCACGGGGGCCGCTGCCCCGCCGGTGGTAGTGGATCCGCAGTCCGCCTGCGGTGAGGAAATATTGCATGAGATGGAATTGTAATCTCAGAGGAGCCGGTGGCGGAAAGCATAGGCAATCAGTTCTGCCATGTTCTTGGTATTGGTCTTGCGCAGCATATTCTTGCGGTGGTTGGAAACGGTATTCTCTGCAATATTCACATGCGCTGCTATCTGCTTGCTGCTCCAGCCTTCCGCCATGTAAGAAAGAATGCGGTGTTCCTGCGTGGTGAGCAGGCGGTCTTCCTCTTGCGGGTAAAAATGGTTTTCAGCCATCAATGCCTGCACCGGCCGTCCCTTCACATCGTACTGCCTTTCTATGGTATGATGGATGAGCGTGTCCTTTTTAAACAACGTAATATCTGTGGCCGTGCCCAGGCTGAAAAGCGGCAGGCCGGTTGCTGCGGAGGTGATGTAACAGCCCCGCTGCAGCAACTGTACATCCCGCCCGGCTTTGTTGCGGATGCGGAAATTATAAGTAAAGATAAATTCCTGGTGCAGGTGCTGCGGTTGGGAGGACAGGAAGTCAATATTGGCCGGGAATATGGATTCATTGTATACTTTAAAATCATCCCGCTGGTAAATGCTGCGCAGCATGGGTATGCCACCCTCCATGAATTCACGGGGATCATACGTGGTAATGATCTTGGTGCCACCGGACATTACGAGGTACTGCGACCGTGTGTAGTCAACCAGGAAGAAAACCGGCGAGGTGTGGTGCAGGGCCGTGTGGAGTACCGCTGCTTTCTGGAATAGTTGAGGTATCTGCCGTTCGTCAAAAGTGTCCTTTGCATAGAAGATGTCCTGCAAATGCTTTTCGTACGTCGGGCTCAGGGATCGCTGGATCTGCATACAGAATAGATTAGGCATACGAAAGGTATTTCAAGATACGCAATCCGGCCATCAAAAGCAATAGCTTAAAACAGCTATTGGCCGGCCCGCAGGGCCCGGCTACCTTTGCCTCCATTGTCAAAAATGTCTGTTGAGCGAACCCCAAAAAAGTCAGGATTGTCTGTCCTGTGCCAGTGGACAGTAAAGCCGGTGATCGCCGGCTTTACCTGTTTTTGGGCCTTGGATGAAGGCTAAGGCAAAATGGCTGACAGCAGCCGGGGCACTTATCCTGCATCGCATTTACACAGGTAGCCCGGATGCAGAACGGGGCTGCATCCTACTGGTGATGCAGCCCCGTTGATGACTGGCCGGTGTTTTTACTGCCTGTTTAATCCTTCAGGTTCAGGTATGCCTTTACCGCCGCATAATTATTCCAGTCCACTACATTTTTCATGCGTGCCGCTGATCCGCCGGGTACCAGTACGTAACGGTACTGCTGGTATTTCACACCATTGTTATCCTGCTGTGTACCAGGGTCTATGTTGGAATGGATCTCGAATACGCCGGTGTATGCAATGTAACGGATAATAACCCCATTTTCGTCCGCATAAGGCAGGGGTGCTATCACGGGGTCATCTGCGGTGTTAATGTTCACATACAAATGCATTTCACCAGTGGTCAGCATAGTGAGGTCAAGTTTGGGGGCCTCTATGCCCGCATAGTAACCGAGCGTATCTATCCCACCGCCGGGGGTATGAACGGTGTCAGGAGAGAATCCCACATCCAGCCAGTCGGAGTAGATCACGTTAGCGGTGCCAGTGTCACCTTTATCACCTTTATCGCCTTTGGAGCCGGCGGGACCGGCAGGCCCCTGTGCCCCGGCGGCACCCGCTGGGCCGGTAGCGCCGTCTTTGCCGCAGGATGTAATTAAGAAAGAGGTGGCCACCAAAAGGATGGCTGCGGGGAGTAATGATTTTAGTTTCATGCGTATGAGATTAAGGTTGAAGAATATGCAAGATTTTGTATGCTACTTAAGGGCTGTACTCCTGGATTTGCCGTGCGTCGGTGTTTGGGGGCGTATATACTTCACAGTTACGGCTGTTAAGTTAGCATGAAAATCAATTCCCCGGCGTGCCAGCCCCTGCTTTTTTTAATCTCCTTTTTTTGATCCGTCACCTTGCATCTTGCCCAAATAATTAACAAATTTGTGTGTGAAGGCGTATTTTGTACACTTATACGTGATATACCCGTTCTGCCATTATTTAAAAGGAAACCATGAAAGCTAGATTATTCCTCGTTGTGCTGTCGTGCTGGGCCATTACCACCCAGGCCCAGCGAAGTCCGTTTGATTATGTAAACCCGTTCCTCGGTACCGCCACCATCTGGGATGCCAAAGATGTAGGGTACACGCCCACCCATCGCACCTGGGGCGCAGAAGTGTTCCCCGGTGCATCCCGGCCCAATGCCATGGTGCAACTCACACCGGTCACCCAATTCCACAGCGGTTCCGGCTACCAGTATGAAGACACTACCATTTACGGTTTTGCCCATACCAGTAAGGGTCACTGGAACCTTTGCTACATTCCGCTGCTGCCCGCCACCACCGGCTTTACTGCAGACGACTATGCATCAGCGTATAGCCATAGCCGTGAGAGTGCCCATCCTGCTTACTACCAGGTATACCTGCAGCGCTATGATGTAAATGCAGCGCTCACCTCCACGCTTCGTTGCGGCTTTCACCGCTATACGTTCAAAGCCGGCCAGCCGGAAAACGTGATCGCAGACCTGTCGGAATCCAATGAACGCGTGCACGACTGGAATATCCGCCAGCAGGATGACCACGTGTTCACCGGCTACCAGCATGCCGGAGAGAAGATGTATTTCTATGCCGTGGCCAACCACCGCATTAGCCGTATTGACTCCCTGCAGGGACGGAAAAAGGTAGTGCCGGTGCTGCATTTTGAAAACGGGACAGGGGCGCTGGAGCTACGGATCGGCTTTTCGTTTGTAAGCATTAACAATGCAAAGGAAAACCTGGAAAAAGAAATAGGAAGGGATGCTTTTGAAACAGTGCGGGAAGGTGGTGCCAATACCTGGAATGCCTTGCTGTCTAAAATAAAGATCACGGGCGGCACGGAACGGCAGCGGGGCTTATTCTATTCCTGCCTGTACCGTTCTTTCCTGTGGCCTGCTTTGCGCAGCGACATCAACGGCGATTTTACCAACAACAAAGGCGAAGTGGTGAACAAGGGATTTGATTACTACACAGAGCCATCCCTGTGGGACGATTACCGCAACAAGCTGGTATTACTTGGCCTCCTGGAACCCAGGGTAACGGCCAACGTGATCCAGTCGCTCATAGACAAGGGAGAGAAGACCGGCTTTATGCCCACCTTCTTCCATGGAGATCATGCAGCTGCATTTGTAGCAGGGTCTTACCTGCGCGGCATCCGCGGTTATGATGTGCAGCGCGCCTACCAGCAGTTGCTGCGCAATGCCACGGTAGAAGGCGGCACGCGCCCTTACATTACTGAATATGCCACCCGTGGTTACATCGCAGAAAAAGAAGTGGAGCACCCGGTAATAGAAACGGTGACCAAAGCCGCTGTGACCAAAACACTGGAATACGCCTACGATGATTACGCCCTGGCCCAACTGGCCCATTCCCTGGGCGATACGGCTAACTACCGCATGCTGATGAAACGTACCGGCAATTACAAAAACGTCTTTGACCCATCCACCCGCTTCATGCGGGGCCGCCTGGAAAACGGCGACTGGGTAAAAAATTTCAACCCGGATTATCCTTATTACGAATACATGTACCGCGAGGCAAACGCCTGGCAATCGTCCTTCTTTGCCCCGCATGACATGGATGGCCTGGTAAAACTGTTTCCCAGCAGGAAGGCCTTTGAGCAGAAAGTAGATTCCCTTTTCAGTTATCCCTGGCAGGGCTATGAAGCGTACAATATTTCCGGCTTCATTGGCCAGTACACGCAGGGCAACCAGCCGGACCACAGCTATCCTTTCCTTTATTATTTCGTGGGCAGGCAGGAAAAATCACAGGTGATCCTGGACAGCATCCTGAATCATTTTTACGATATGGGGAAAGCACACCTGGCCTACTCCGGCATGGACGATGCCGGCGAAAATTCCAGCTGGTACGTATTTAACGCCATGGGCTTTTACCCGTTCTCTCCCGCAGATCCAAAGTATATCGTGTCTGTGCCACTGTTCGACAAAGTGGAAATGAAACTGGATAATGGTAAAACGTTTACCATCGTGAAGCAGGGAAAAGGAAAAAAGATCACGCACCTGGAGGTGGGGGGAAAGAAAATTACGGACTATTACCTGCAGGATGCAGACCTGAAACAAGGGAAGACTTTGATGATCAGTACCCGCTGAGGGTTATGACGGTGCTTTTTAAAGGCCCGTGCCGGATGGCGCGGGCTTTTTTTTTCCTATCTTTATCCCGTTCTACGTTATGAAAATGATGCCCGTCATGAAACGCCACATCCTGCTGCTGTTAATATTATTGTGTTATAGACACTTATTTGCGGACGAACGCCCGGTGCGCTACCTCGGTATTGAGCATGGGCTCTCCAACAATGCCGTGACCTGCATTTATCAGGATGCCAAAGGATTTATGTGGTTTGGTACCTACGATGGGCTGAACCGCTATGACGGCTACTCTTTCAAGATCTTCCGCAATATCATTGGTGATACTACCTCCCTGGCAGACAATGCCGTGTATAACCTGGCCGGAGGAAGCGATGGCGCCCTTTGGGTGGGCGGGCGCAAAGGCATCAGCATTTACGATCCCCAGCGCAATTTGTTTAGCCCTGCCTGGTACCAGTTACGCGGTGGAAAGGCCCTGCCGGTTACCAACAACATCCACCAGTTGCGCAGCACGCCCGGGGGCAGCATGATGGCAGGTACGGAAAATAACGGGCTGCTGGTGTTCAGCCCCGGCAATCATATAGGTAGCACTATACCGCTCCGCGGCAATTTACATTACGAAGTCACCGCTATTGAAACCTCCTGGATCTTTGTACAACACGAAGGGCTCTATCATTTCGATAGTACCTCCCATGCACTGGAACTGGTAAGCAGCAGCATCCGCCACGCTAACTGCCTGCAGGCAGATGCCCAGGGCCATCTCTGGCTGGGCAACGACAGTGGCTTATACCGGTACGACATTGCCACGCACCAGTTCTCACTTAACTATTGCCAGGATGTAAGCAAGATCGTAAGCCTTTGCCTGGACCGGCAAGGCACCCTCTGGGTGGCCCTGGATGGAGACGGGGTCATGACCCTGGCCCCCGGGGAAAGCAAGCTGGTAGCGCAACCGGGCATTAACAGCAATGCAATTTATGCAGTGTATGAAGATACAGACGGGCGCAAGTGGATCGGCTCCCTGCGCGGGGGCATCAACCTTATTGAAGCACATCAAAACCCTTTCAATACGCATCGTTTTGGCCCCCGGATGACCAGCAACTTTATGCTGTCCTTTGCGGAAGATGCCCATCACAACATCTGGATAGGCACGGACGGGGATGGCCTCCGCTACTGGGACCGCGCCCGTGATACCTACACCACTTACCAGCACGATCCGCAACAGGCAGGCAGCATTGGCAGCAACTTTATCACCAGCATCCTTGCGGATGACGACCAGTATGTATGGGTGTCCACCTGGTTTGCCGGGGTGCACCGTTTTGATCCCCGCACCAAAACCTTTGAGCATTTTACCATGTACAATCCCGTCACCAAAGCGGAAGAGAAAAATGCATGGCTCCTCTACAAAGACCGCCAGCAAAGGCTTTGGGCCAGCACCTCTAATAACGGTACCCTCTATATTTTTAACAAGGCCCTGCATAAGTTCGAGATCTTTGACCCCGCCATTTCCAATGTGCAGTGCATGGCGGAAGACGCCCGGGGCCAGCTCTGGGCGGGCGATTACTCATCGCTCATCCTCATAGACCCGGTACACAAACGGCATAAGATCTTCAAGCTGGGCTACACCGTGCGCAGCCTGCATGAGGACCGCTACGGCAATTTCTGGGTGGGCACGGAGAGTGGGGGATTGCTGCGCTTTGTCCGCAGCACCGGCCGCTTTGAGCGCTTCACTACCGCAGCTGGGCTGCCGGGCAATTCCATCCTCCGCATACTGGAAGATGAGCGCGGCCACCTCTGGGTCAGTACTTTCAGCGGCTTGTCCTGCTTTGATCCCCAACACAAAGTGTTCCGCAACTTTACACAATCAGACGGGCTGCAGAGCAACCAGTTCACCTTCAACGCGGCTTTAAAGACCAGTGCCGGGGAAATGCTCTTTGGCGGCATTAAGGGTTTCAATATTTTTTACCCGGACCGGGTGCGGGAAGACACGGCACCATTGCGGCTTTTCATTGACAATATCCGGGTAGACAACAAGCCGGTGCCTATTGCCGGTAGCCTTACCATCCCGTATAACAAAGCCTCCCTGGCCTTTGACTTCGTGGCGCTGGAATATACAGCGCCGGATAAGATCAGCTACGCCTGGTTCCTGGAAGGCTGGGATAAGAACTGGACCTACAGCGGTTCCCTGCGCCAGGCCATTTACACCCACCTGCAGGAAGGGATGTATGTGCTGCATGTCATGGCATCCAACGGTGCCGGGCGCTGGACGGGCGTGGCAAAGACCATCCGCATCATTGTACTGCCTCCCTGGTACCGCAGCTGGTGGGCGTACACGGCGTATGTGCTCCTGGTATTTTTTACCGTGTACGGGTATGTGAAGTATAAACAACGCCAGGAACGCCTGCGCTATGAGGTACAACTGGCGCGGGTGGAAAAAGAAAAAGAGAAAGACCTCAATGAGAAAAAGCTGTCTTTCTTTACCCATGTATCCCATGAATTCCGCACCCCGCTCACGCTCATCATCAATCCCCTGAAAGCCGCGCTGCAAAAGGGCGCCAGCCCCGATGACCTGGGCACCATTTACCGCAATGCGCGCCGCCTTCTCAGCCTCGTGGACCAGTTGCTCCTGTTCCGCAAGGCAGATACCGGGGCAGACCAGCTGCATATCAGCACCCTGGACATGCGGGAACTTTGCCAGGAGGTATATGCCTGTTTTTTACAACAGGCCCGCAGTAAGCAGATCCACTACTCCTTCACCTGCGATGCCCCGTCCCTGCCACTCTTTGGCGATGCGGAAAAACTGGAGATCGCGCTGTTTAATTTATTGTCCAACGCGTTTAAATTCACCCCGGACCAGGGGCGTATAGCCGTTACCGTTACACCGGAGGATGGCGGTGTATGCATCGTGGTGCAGGACAGCGGGAGTGGCATTGCACCGGAAGCGGGGCGGCGCATCTTTGAAAAATTCCGCCAGGGTGAAAGGGGCAAGCAGTCCGGGTTCGGCATTGGCCTGTACCTGGTACGGCATTTTATTGAAAGCCACCAGGGCCGCGTACAATATGAAAGTACGCCGGGGCAGGGCACTACTTTTACCGTGTACCTGCCGGAGGGCATAGCGCCTGCCGGCTCCCTGCCGGAAAAGTGTGGTAAGCCGGAACTGCTGGAAGAGCTGATGGAAGAAGCCCTGCCAGCCACGGACGCCCAGCCGGCCAGCCCGGCCAGTGCCGGGGCCCTGGTGTCTGAAAAGCAAAGCCTCCTTATTATAGATGACCAGCCGGAAATGCGGCGCTACCTGCAACAGCTTTTCCGCGACTCCTTTATCATATATGAAGCCGCCGATGGGGAAAGCGGCCTTGCCCTGGCCCAGCGCTGCCAGCCAGACCTGGTGATCAGCGACGTGGAAATGGAGGGCATGGATGGCATCGCCCTCTGCGCCCAGCTCAAGGCCAGCGAGGCCCTGGGCCATATCCCCGTGGTGCTGCTCACCGCCGGTACGCGCGATGAGACCCGGCTGGAAGGCATCAGCGGCGGGGCGGACGATTATATTACCAAACCCTTTGCCGATGAAATGCTGCTGGCCCGCGTGCACACCCTCCTGAAAAACCGCCAGTTGCTGCGCCAGTATTTCTTTGACCGCATCACCCTCCGGGAAAGCAGCGTGAAGGTGCCGGCAGCATACCGGGATTTCCTGAAACGCTGCATCGAGATCGTGGAGGATAACCTGGACAAGGACGATTTCCAGGTAAAAAAGCTGGCCATGGCCCTGGGCATGAGCCACTCTGGCCTGTACCGCAAGGTGAAGGCCATCTCCGGGCAATCCATCAACGCCTTCGTGCGCTCCATCCGCCTGCGCCGGGCCGCCGTGCTCATGATCCGTGAAAATTACAACGTAAACCAGGCCGCCTTCCAGGTAGGCATCAGTGATCCCAAATATTTCCGGGAGCAGTTTGCCCGCCTGTTTGGGATGAACCCCAGCGCTTACATCCGGCGTTACCGCAATACATTCAGTGGTGAACTGAACCTGGTAAAAGGGGAGGATTGATCAATTTCCCCCCTTCTTTGACGAGTTTATACCCGCTCTTCCGGCCCTTTGCCTGCTAACATTGCAGGAGCAAAACGCCCGGGCCGTCCCAAACGGTCCCGGCACGTGCCACTTATTTTCACTCACATCAAGAATGCCATCATGAGACGATTCCACGTTATGGACGGCGGTACCCGGCAAGCCCGGGTGCGGCCCCTGCTCCTCAGCATGTTGCTGCTATTTACAGGCACTACCCTGTACGCACAAAACATCCCGGTAACCGGTAAGGTGACCACTGCAGACGGCCCGGTGCCCGGCGTCAGCATTTCCGTAAAAGGCGCTTCCACTTATTCACAGACCGATGAAAAAGGACAATTCAAGATCAATGCAGGCCCGCATGATACACTGGTCTTTACCCACGTGGCCTACGGTACCAAACTGGTAGCCGTGAACGGGCACACGACCGTGAACGCCCTGCTGGAAGACAATAATAAAGCCCTGGGTGAAGTAGTGGTAACGGGTTATACCGCCCAGAAGAAGGCCACCCTCACCGGCTCCATTTCCGTGATAAAAGGTGCAGACCTGGTAAAGAGCCCCCAGCCCAATGTGTCTAACGCACTGGCTGGCCGCTTCTCCGGTGTGATCGCTAACAACCGTTCCGGGGAGCCGGGTTACGACGGCTCCAGCTTCACCATCCGTGGCCTGGCCACTACCGGCAGCAATGATGTGCTCATCGTAGTGGATGGGGTGCCCGGCCAGATAGGTGGCATGGAACGCCTGGACCCGAACGATATTGAAAGTATCTCTGTGCTCAAAGACGCATCGGCCGCTATTTATGGTAGCCGCGCGGCAAACGGGGTAGTGCTGATCACCACCAAACGTGGTAAAACCGGCAAACCCCAGATCTCTTACAGCTTCAACCAGGGCTTCTCTTCGCCTACCCGGCTGCCCCACATGGCTGATGCGGCCACTTACGCCGCGCTGCAGAACGAGATCCAGTATTATGACAACCCGGCCGGCGGTATGAACCAGTTCTACACCGATGCACAGATCCAGCAATTCCGGGATGGCAGCGATCCGGTTAACTACCCGAACACAGACTGGCAAAAAGCCACGTTGAAGAACACCGCCCTGCAAAGCCAGCATAGCCTGTCTGTAACCGGCGGGTCTGAGAACGTACACTATTATATCTCCGGTGGGCTTATCAGCCAGGACGGCATTTACCGCCATGGCGTAACGAAGTATAACCAGTATAATTTCCGTTCTAATATCGATGCAAACATCACGGACCGTTTTAAGGTAAGCCTTTACCTGTCTGGCCGCGAGGAAGACCGCAGGTATCCGGAGACCAGCGCCGGCGATATTTTCCGTTCCATCTACCGCGCATACCCCACGGTGGCGGCGCGCTATCCGAACGGGCTGCCCACTACCGGTATTGAAAACAACAACCCGGTGATGCAGGTGACCGATGCAGGTGGTACGGACCAGAATCCTACCCAGGTATTTAACGGTATCCTGAAAGGCGCGTACCAGCTGCCTTTGCCGGGATTGAGCATCGATGGTTTCTTCTCGCTGGATAAGTCCTGGAGCTTCAATAAATCTTTTGCTACGCCTTATAACGTGTACAGCTATGATGCAGCCGGCAATACCTACAACAAAGTAGTGGTGGGTGGTTCTGCCGGCCTGGCCAGCTTGTACGAAAGCCAGTTGAACCGCCAGCTGGTAACGTCCAACATTAAGTTGAACTATGTACGCCAGATCCGCTTCCACAATATCAACGCATTTATCGGCTACGAACAAAGCCGCACCAGGCAGGATAGCCTGGGCGCGTCCCGCCTCAACTTCCCGTCTTCACTAACGCCTGAACTTTCACAAGGTGGCGCCGCGGCAGAAGATAAGGACAACGGTGGCAGCAGCTATAACTATACCCGCAAAAGCTACCTTGGCCGCCTGGCTTATAACTACGCGGAAAAATACCTGCTGGAAGCGCAGATGCGTATTGATGGGTCCTCCACTTTCCCCGACGGGCACCAGTATGGGTATTTCCCCTCTGTGAGCGCAGGGTGGCGCATTTCAAAGGAAGACTGGTTTGCCAATAACAACGTGGTGAACGACCTGAAACTGCGCGGCTCTTACGGTACACTGGGTAATGATAACGTAGGCCTGTTCCAGTATTACGATAACTATTCTTTCGTCAACCAGTATGTGATCGATGGGAAGATCCATCCCGGCATTACGCTCACCAAACTGGCCAATCCCAACATTACCTGGGAAACCGCCCGCAAGCTGGACGTAGGCCTGAATGCCACGGTGTTCGGGCACTTTGACCTGGAGGCCATTTACTTCCAGCAGAAACGCAAGAACATCCTCACGCCCCGCAATGCTTCCATCCCCCAGGTATCCGGTATCGTAAACCCTTATGGCGGCGATCCGCTGGTGCCGGCAGAGAACATTGGCCAGGTGAACAGCAACGGCTTTGAAGGTACACTAGGATATAACAACAGGGCCGGTGATTTTCATTATGGCGTAACGGCCAATTTCACGTATGCCAAAAGCAAAGTGATCTTCATTGACGAAGCAGCCGGTGCACTGGGCTACCAGCGCCAGACCGGCAAACCGCTGAACACCATGTTGCTTTACAATGCCATCGGCATTTTCCGCACGCAGCAGGACCTGGACAAATATCCCCACCTGCCCGGCGCACAGCTGGGAGACCTCATCTACCAGGACTACAACGGCGATAAGCAGATCACAGCAGATGACATGACCCGTACCAAATACGGTAACATCCCCGAGATCACGTATGGCCTGGTGCTCAATGCCAGCTACAAAAATGTGGACGTGGCAATGGTGTTTGCCGGCCAGCAACACGTAAACCAGTACGTACTGCCGGAATCCGGTACCGTGGGTAATTTCTACAGCTCCTGGGCAGATAACCGCTGGAGCCCCACGCATACGGATGGTACTTACCCACGTGTAGACGACCGCGCCTCTTCTTCCATTAACGGTGGCTTGTATAACAATACATTCTGGTATAACAACGCGGCTTTCCTGCGTATGAAGAACATGGAAGTGGGCTACAATTTCTCCCCGCGCCTGCTCTCCGGTATCAGGATCGCGGCCATCCGCGTGTACGCCAGTGGCTTCAACCTCTTCACCATTACCAAGGTGAAAGATTATGATCCGGAAGGCAACAACGGCAGCGGCCAGTTCTACCCGCAGCAACGCATCTTCAACCTGGGCCTGAATGTTAAATTCTAAAAAATGAAAACCATGAAGCAACATATCATTCTACTGGCGCTGGCCTTCCTGGGGCTTACGGCCTGTAAGAAAAATTTCCTGGATGTAACCGCTACAGACCGCGTGTCTAACATTGCACTGATCAGCGATTCCGCGTTGTTCCAGGATTACGTGATCAACCGGTACCTGGGCGTAAAACTCCAGGATAAGGAAGCAGAAGGAACGCTGCCCGGCTTTGGGCGCGGCTTTGAATATGCCATGTGGAGCTCCCTTACGGATGAATCTATTTACAACAATGACGATAACACCTGGCTTATTCAGCGGGGACAGCTGGCGCCGGAAAATACCGGTATTGCCGGCACCCTGTGGGGCCGCAGCTACCGCGGCATCCGCGAGTGCAACTATGGATTGCACTATGTAGACAGCCTGCAGTGCAGCAACGAACTGAAAACCCGCCTGAAGGCAGAGCTGCATTTTATCCGCGGCTTCCGCTACCTGGACCTCATCCGTAACTATGGCGGTGTGGTGATCGTGAACGATACGGTGTACCAGATGGAAGATGATTATTCAAAAGCTGAAGTTTACCAGAAATCGAGCCTGGCAGATTGCATAAAATACGCGGTGGCGGAGATGGACGCCGCTGCCGCGGGGTTACCGGTTGACAATAACGGCAACTGGGCCCTGGGCCGCGCTACAAAAGGCGCTGCCCTGGCACTCAAGGCGAGATTACTGCTGTATGCGGCCAGCCCACTGTACAACGTGGGTACATGGGCTGATGCCGCTGCGGCAGCAAAAGCAGTGATAGACCTGAAGAAGTATTCCCTGGAAAGCAACTATGGCAGCCTGTTCCTGAACAGCAACAGCAACGAGATCATCTTTGAAAGGCTCTACGCCATCAACGCCCGTCACGTGTGCCTGGAAATTTCCAATGGCCCCAATGGTTATAACGGCTGGGCAGGCAACACACCCCTGCAAAACCTCGTGGATGCCTACCAGATGGACAATGGTAAAGACATTACCGACGCCACTTCCGGCTTTGACGCTAAAAACCCCTACCTGCACCGCGACCCGCGCTTTTACGCCACCATCCTGTATAATGGCGCCATCTACCGTGGCGACACAGTGCAGATCTACACGCCCGGGGGGAAAGACAGCAAAGACGGGCCGTCCAACTGGAACACCACCAAAACCGGCTACTACCTGAAGAAGTTCATGGACGATAAAAATCCTATCGACAATCCCTGGAACGTGGCAGGCCTGCAACCCTGGATCTACTGCCGCTACGCGGAAATCCTGCTGGACTACGCAGAAGCACAGAACATGGCCGCAGGACCGGATGCTACGGTGTATGATGCCATCTGGCAGATCCGCAAACGCGCCGGTATGCCGGCCCTGCCCGCGGGCCTTTCCCAAAGCCAGATGATCGATGCCATCCGCAGGGAAAGACAAGTGGAACTGGCCTTTGAAGAGCACCGCTTCTATGATGTAAGACGCTGGAAGATTGCCGATGTAACAGAAAATGCGCCCGCCTATGGCGTGGATGTAACGAAGAGCGGCAACACCTTTACTTACACCCGCAAAGTAGCGCTGGGCGGCCGCCTGTTTGCCGCCAAGAACTATTTCCTGCCCATTCCCCGCACGGAGATCCAGGCGTCTAACAGCCAGCTGCAACAAACTACCGGGTACTGATTATTTTTTATTATTTTTTGGGGCTGTTACCATGCAGCCCCATTTTATAAAACGGACCAGACATGCATGCTTTACGCGCTACCGCGCTATTTTTTAGTTGTTTTACCGCGACTGCAGCCGCCGCACAGGTACAGGTGACCATTGATGCCGGCCAGCCCAAGCAGGTGATAGACCACTTTGGTGCCTCAGATGCCTGGACCTGCCAGTTTGCAGGGCAGTGGCCCGATGCGCAGCGCAATGAAATGGCCGACCTGCTTTTCAGTATGGATACCAGCGCCACCGGCCAGCCCAAAGGCATCGCTCTTTCTCTCTGGCGGTTCAACCTGGGCGCTGGTTCTGCGGAGCAGGGCGATGCCAGCGGCATACACGATGAGTGGCACCGCACGGAATCATTCCTGCAAAAGGATGGCTCGTACGACTGGAGCAAACAAGCCGGCCAACTATGGTTCCTGCAGGCAGCCAAAGCCCGCAAAGTGCCGCAGTTCCTGGCTTTCATCAATTCGCCCAATGTGCAGTTCACCGCCAATGGCAAAGCCGGTGCGGACAAAGGCCAATGCAATATTCTGCCGTCACAATACGAGGCCTCCGCAAAGAACATTGCCACCAGCCTGGCGGGTGTACAAAGAAAGCTGGGCATCACGTTCCATTATTTCAGCCCGGTAAATGAGCCCCAGTGGGACTGGAGCGATCCCAAACAGGAGGGATGCCCTTATACCAATGCGCAGATCTTTGGTGTGACCAAAGCGGTGAGCAAAGCCCTGCTGGCGCAAAAACTGCCTGCCAGGATCCTGCTCACAGAGTGCGCAAAAATGAATTACCTCTATGCCCTGGATGATAAGCCGGATAAGGGAAAGCAGGTACAGGCCTTTTTTGGTAAAAGCTCCCCTTACTATACCGGCGGCCTGCCCAATGTGCTGCATACCATTGCTTCCCACAGCTATTTCACCACCTCGCCCTATGCTACGGCCACGGATGTACGAAATCATGTAGCCGCCGCCGTGGCGGAGGTGCCGGGCCTGACCTTCTGGCAATCCGAATACTGCATCCTGGGTGATAATGATGGTGAGATCAATGGCCAGCACCGCGACCTGGGCATGCACGCGGCCTTGTACATGGCCCGCGTGATCCATTACGACCTGGCCATTGCCAATGCCGCCTCCTGGCAATGGTGGCTGGCCATTTCCAATGGTGATTACAAAGATGGCCTGGTGTACATTGATAAAAGTAAAACAGGCGGGGAGGTGCACAGCAGTAAGATGATGTGGGTGCTGGGCAACTACAGCCGGTTCATCCGCCCGGGCAGCCACCGCATAGCCGCTACCCTGGCGGATAGCAGCCTGGCCAAGGATCTCATGGTCTCCGCTTACCTGCAGGGTAAGGAACTGGTAACGGTGGTAGTGAATGACAATGCTGATCCCGTAACCTTATCACTGCACTATAAACACCTGCAACCCGGTCACCTGCGCAGTTATACCACGGCAGACGGTAAGGAGCTGGAGCCCGCCGCAGTGGCCGATGACAAACAGATAACCATTCCCGCCCGCGCCGTAGTAACCCTCACCGGCAGGGCACTTTAAACGATGAATAAGATGAAGAAACTTTGCTTGCTGTGGCTTTGCCTGGCGCTTGGAAGTGGCCTGCATGCGCAGCATACCTTCTCGCTGGGCGATAGTACTTTTTTGCTGGATGGAAAAGATTTCCAGATGATCTCGGGTGAAATGCATTACACCCGCATTCCCCGCGAGGCCTGGCGCCAGCGCCTGCACATGGCCAGGGCTATGGGATTGAATACCATTGGCACCTATGTATTCTGGAATGTGCACGAGCCGGAGAAAGGGAAATTTGATTTCACCGGCAACAATGATATTGCCGCCTTTGTGCGCATGGCCAAAGAAGAAGGCCTGTATGTAGTGCTGCGCCCCAGCCCGTACGTGTGCGCGGAGTGGGAGTTTGGCGGTTACCCTTACTGGTTGCAAAATGAAAAGGGCCTGGTGGTGCGCAGCCAGGAAAGTAAATATGTAAAAGAATACGCCGCTTATTTAAAGGCAGTGGGCAGGCAATTACAACCTTTGCTGGTAACGCATGGGGGCAACATCCTCATGGTGCAGATAGAGAATGAATATGGTTCCTATGGCCATGACTCCGTGTACCTGGCCATGAACAGAGACCTGTTCCGCCGTGCAGGCTTTGACGGTATCCTCTTCACCTGCGATCCGGCAGGAGCCTTGCCCGACGGGCATTTGCGAGGCCTGATGCCCGCCGTGAACGGCAGTGAAACCCCGGAGCACATCAAGTCCCTGGTGCGCAAATACCATGATGGCAAAGGGCCTTTCTATGTAGCAGAATGGTATCCTGCCTGGTTCGACTGGTGGGGCGCCGCACACCACCGCGTGAACGCCGCTTTCTACGCCGGCAAGCTGGATACCTTGCTGGGTGCGGGCATTTCTGTGAATATGTACATGTTTCACGGTGGCACCACCCGCGGCTTCATGAATGGCGCCAATTATAGTGATGAAAGCCCCTACGAGCCACAGATCAGCAGTTATGATTATGATGCGCCACTGGACGAAGCAGGCAATGCCACGGAGAAGTTCCGCATCTTCCGCGCCGTGATTGAAAAGCACTTGCCAGCGGGTACATCATTGCCGCCCGTTCCTGCTGCAAAGCCCGTGATCAGTATCCCGCCCATGGAGTTGAAAACATTTGCCACACTGGGCCAGCTGGTAAGCGCCCCCGTTAGCAGCGGGCAGCCCCTCACCTTTGAACAGCTGCACCAGCCCTACGGCTTTGTATTGTACCGCACCACCGTGCAGGGTGGCGCAGGTCTCTTAAAGATACCCGGCCTCCGCGACTACGCAGTGATCATGGCCAATGGCCGCACCATTGCCACCCTGGACCGCCGCCACGCGGAGGACAGCATCCAGCTGGAACTGCCGCAAGGCACGGTACAACTGGATATCCTGGTAGAGAACCTGGGCCGCATCAACTTTGGCCCTTACCTGCTCAAAAACGAGAAAGGCATTGTAGGCAACGTATATTTCCAGGGCCGGGCGCTCCGCCACTGGCAGCAGTTCCAGCTGCCCTTTAACAACGTGCCCACCAGTGCCCGGGGCAGGGCCACCGGTGATCAACCCGTACTCAAAAAAGCCACCTTCACCCTTACCCAAACCGGCGATACTTACCTGGACATGCGTAACTGGGGCAAAGGCATCGCCTGGATAAATGGTCACAACCTGGGCCGCTACTGGCAGGTAGGTCCGCAGCAAACCCTCTACGTTCCGGCAGCGTGGCTGAAGAAGGGCAGCAATGAAGTAGTAGTATTTGAGTTATTAAAACCGGGGAATACGACATTGGAAGGCATTGATCATGCCATCCTGGATGTCTTGAAAAAGTAGACGTACAACGTACAGCGTACAACGTACAACGTACAACGTACAGCGTATGTTCTCTAATAAAAAAAGGGCGCGAAGTGGATGCTTCGCGCTTTTCTATTTTAAGTACGTTGTACGTTGTACGCTGTACGTTGTACAATTTCCTCAATAATTCAACGCCTTAATAAATTCTCCCCGCAGCTTGGCTACCTGGTCTGCATAGCCATGGTCTATCCAGATGTAATGTTCGGCACCGGCCAGGCCGTGAAACTCAATGCCGGCGGCGCCTGCGCGCTCCATTTTGTCTACAAAAAGAGATGCGTTGGTGTAGGGGGAAAGCCTGTCATTCATGCCGTGAATGATCAGGGCAGGAGGGAAGTTGTTTTGTATAAGATAAAGCGGGGAAATGCTTTTGACCAGCAACGGGTTCCGCTGGTCTTTCCGCACCCAGGCTACGGCGCTGTCATTGAGGTCATAGGTGGCGGCGTTTACCAGCAGGGCATTGGGGCGGGGGCTGTAATGCAGATCGTCCGTGGATTCATTCCATTGGTTGGCCAGGACGGTGCAAAGGGCCAGGTGGCCGCCGGCCGCATTGCCGGAGGCTACAATTTTATTGGTGTCAATATTATATTCCGAGGAGTGCTGGCGTAACCAGCGGATGGCGGAGCGCGCATCTTTTACGGCGGCAAAGGGCAGGGTGCCGTGGCGGTCGTACGTGCGGTATTCCACGGCGCAGGCTACCCAGCCGGCTTGTTTGGCAAAACCATGACAGGTGGCAAAAGACCAGTCAGGCTTGCCTTCACTCCATCCACCGCTGTGAAAATATACGATCACGGGGCGCGGCTTGTGCTGGCGCAGGCTGTCCGGTAAAAAGAGGTGGATGTCCAGGTTGAAAGGCCCTACCGTCTTGTAAGTGCGGATCACGTGGTCTGCACGCCCCGCCTGCTGTTCCTTGTATTGTTTGGTAACGAGGTTCAGGTAATTGGTGTCCCTGCAGGATGCAAGGAAGGCTTCGTAAATGGAGTCAATGTCCTTGATGCCATTGTTATCCATGTAGCGGTGCAGGTATTCCGTTCGCCAGAAATCAAGGCATTCCGGTTGCGATACAAACCGCGGCAGCACAGCCCAGGTGGCCCAAAGTGCCTGGTTGTCCAGGGAATCGTATTGTTTGTTGCGCCGTTCCAGGCTTACGTGGTAATCAAAGAAGCTACGGGCGTATTCGTGGAAAGACCGGTTGCGCAGCAATGCAGGATTGTTCAGGTCCGGCACGTTAGCGCGCATGCGCTCTGCTATGCGGGACTTGCGCCGGCTGGTATGGCCGGCGTAATTATCGTGCTGCTCCGGGTAGTCAATGAGCAGGTTGTCGAAATAGAATTTATTGGAAGTAAGTTCCTGGTGTACATACAGGGGCGGCAACTGGTCCTCGAACCTTGTGAGCAGGCCATTGTAGCTATTGCGTACGGAATCTATGCGGCTGGTAAAGGCAGATTCCGGGAGGGAATAAAGCTTTACGTAGTTAGGATAGAACCATGCATCAAACTGCTTGCTGGCCTGCTTTAACGCCGCCTCATAGCGCTGCTGGGCAGAGCTGTCCTGCTGGGCAGCCGCCGGGTGGAACACCAGCAGGGTGAGTACAAGCATGATTTCACGCATACGGATCGGGTTAGGGAGGGCTAAAGATAGCAATCTTTTCAGTTTATCGGGAACCTGGCAGCTTCCGGATGCATATTATCTTCACGCCATCTCCCAAAATCATGTCTTAACCTTACGAGGTCCATACTGCCCTTCCTGCTCCTGTGTGCATACCCTTTGGCGGCCGCGCGGGCAGACCGGTCATTGGTGACCTGCAGGCAGTGTTTCAGAAAAGCCGCGGGCTGCCGGGGGCCGGCGCACGTGGCTTTGAGTGGGCGTACTTTTATTTTTTCCGGATCACCACCGGTTTGCCATCCGCATCGTAAGGCATGGCCAGGTATACGCCGTTGATCTTTTTTTCTATTTGCTGGGTATACGCTTCATCCGGCGCAATGCTGCCTTTTTTGATCTCGTAAAAACGGGCCGGCACATAGTATGCAGCATCTGCAGATGGTGGCGGGGGCACGGGGGCTTTGCCCCCAAATTCCAGTTGCCCGTCGTGATCAAAATCCTTTACATCAGATAGCACGGAAGTGGCCACGGAATCTGCATTGGAGTGGTCAATGCGCAGTACCAGCATTTGTTTTTCAGGTGGCCTGGCCATTTCCAGGAAAAGGAACACGGCGCCGGCATCTTCCACCAGTTTGTTACGGCGGCTGGCGTAGTTCACGTCATCGTGCAGGAAGAAGGCTTTGTTGCCATTTACGAACACAGTGCCTTTGTACACGGTGATCTGCTGGTTAATGCTGCTTTTCAGGTGCAGCTGGTCCTTGGGTTGCTGCGCCAGGGCCGGGGCAGCAGACAATAACAGGGCAAGGTGAAGGATAGGTGCACGCATATAGTAGAATTAAACGGCATCAAACTACAGAAAATTCCGGTATGTTTCCGGCGGATTACAATCCTGTTTTTCAAATATCCGATTGTCCGGCAATTCTATTACCTTTGTGCTCATGAAGAAACTCACCGCATTGCTCCTCCTCCTGCTTTACATGGCCAGCACCGCTGGCGTAGGAGTGGAGGCGTTCTATTGCTGCGGGGAGCTTACTTCCATTTCGGCCAGCCTGCACGAGGAGCCGAATAAAAAAGCAGTGGACGGAGACGGCTGCTGCCAGCACAAATATCAGTTTCACAAGATCAAGGATAGTCACCAGCATAGCCATGCGGTGGCATTTACCTTTGGACATGTGGCTACCCTGCCGGTTTTCCCTGTTTACAGCGCGGACCTGGTTTATACCGAAGCTACCTCCTTCACCGCCCACCGCGCCAAGGCGCCTCCATCCCCGGGCGATGTTCCCCTCTATATTTATCACTGCACTTACCTGGTTTGATCCCGGTTAAATGTTAATTGCCTGGAATTACATTTCCACGATTGCGTTTGAATGCTAGCGTCTAAGCCTTAGGCTCCGGCGTTTGCCATCAACGTTCAATCCTGGGCGATTAGCCTTTAACGATGAACGGTTAGCGATCCATCATGAACGGTTAACCATTTTTCACGATCAAATCCTTACACCCAACATGCCTGCATATAAAAAGCTTTTATTGTGCTTGTTTCTTTTAACAAGTGTTCATACCTATGCGCAACAACAGGACTCCGTACGCACCCTCAAAGTGTTTGGAGAATGTGGCCAATGCAAGCGCCGTATTGAAACGGCCGTAAAAATGAAAGGGGTCAGCTCCGCGCAATGGAGCCCCGATACCCAGCAACTGGTACTGGCTTACAATGCAACGCTGGTAAGTCTTTCAGACATTGAAGCCAAAATATTGGCCGCAGGCCACGACCTGGAAGGCCGCAAGGCTACAGACGAGGCCTACAATGCATTGCCACCCTGCTGCCACTACCGCGAAAATACGGGCGAAGCAGACCACCACGCAGATACTGCCGCTATAAAAACGGCCCAGTTGAAGGAAGTGACGGTAGGTGCCCGCGCCCGTTCTTCTTATATCTCCGGCCTCAATCCCATCCGCACGGAGGTGATGACAGACAAGGAACTGCTGAAAGCTGCCTGCTGTAACCTGAGTGAGAGTTTTGAGACCAATCCCTCCGTGGATGTGTCTTACAACGATGCTGTGACCGGCTCCAAACAGATCCAGTTGCTGGGCCTTTCCGGCAATTACACCCAGCTCACCGTTGAGAACCTGCCCGGCCCCCGCGGCCTGGCCACCCCGCTGGGGCTCAATAGTATCGCGGGGCCCTGGGTGCAGTCCATTCAACTCATCAAAGGCACCGGCTCCGTGGTGAATGGTTATGAAAGCATAGCCGGCCAGATCAACGTGGAGCTGCGCAAACCACAGACCGCCGACCAGTTGTACGCCAATGCTTACGTGAACTCCAACGGCAAAACGGACCTGAACCTGGACCTGGCCCATAAGCTGAACAACCGCTGGTCCACCGGCCTGCTCCTGCACGATGATTTCCTGGAAAACAAGAACCTGGACATGAACAAAGACGGGTTCCGCGACCTGCCCACCGGCAACCAGTTCAGCGCCATTAACCGCTGGGACTATACGGATGGAAAAGGTTTTGAAACACAGTTTGGCGTGAAGGCATTGTATGACAACCGTACCGGCGGCCAGACTGGTTTCCGCAGCGCGGACAAGTTGTCTGCCAGTGTCTATGGCCTGGGCATCAACACCCAGCGTTATGAACTGTTTGGAAAGATCGGTTACGTGTTCCCGCAGCAAACGTACAAGAGCATAGGCCTGCAGCTGAGCGCCATTGACCACCAGCAGGATGCCTACTTCGGGCAAACCATCTACAATGCGCAGCAGCAGAACTTTTACAGCAACCTGGTGTACCAGTCCATCATTAACAATACGAAGCACAAGTTTAAAACCGGCGCCAGTTTTTTGTATGATAAATACGATGAAACCTATAAAGCGGATAACTATAAACGCAATGAAATAGTGGCGGGTGCTTTTTTTGAATACACCTACACACCTTCCGAGAAAGTTACAGTGGTAGCGGGTTTGCGCGGAGATCACCACAATGAGTTTGGCAATTTCCTGACGCCCCGCCTCAATGTGCGCTATGAGCCCATTGAAGGTACCACCCTGCGTTTGAGCGCAGGCCGGGGACAGCGCACCGCCAATATTTTTGCAGAAAATATGAGCGCACTGGTGAGCAACCGGGATGTGGTGATACAAGGTGGCGCCACCACTTATGCTTACGGGTTAAAGCCGGAAGTGGCCTGGAATAAAGGCATCAGCGTGGATCAAAAGTTTCATTTGTTTAACAATGATGCCAGCGCCAGCGTGGATTTTTTCCGCAATGATTTTACTAACCAGGTGGTGGTGGATCTTGAAAATGCAAGACAGGTAAAGTTTTACAACCTGGAAGGGAAATCTTATTCCAACAGCCTGCAACTGGGCCTGAACCTGGCGCCGGTAAAGGAATTGGAAGTACACCTGGCCTACCGCTATTTTGATGTGAAGACGGATTATAGCGGCGAACTGCTGGAACGCCCGCTCATTTCAAAAGACCGTGCTTTCCTGTCGCTGGACTATAGCATCGCCGGCTGGAAAATTGATTACACCATTAATTACAACGGCCGCAAACGCATTCCCAGCACCGCTGAAAATCCGGCGGTATACCAGCTGCCAGCCTATTCCAATGACTTTGTACTCATGAATGCGCAGGTAAGTAAAACGGTAGGTAAACAACGCGCAATGGACTTTTATGTAGGGATTGAAAACATTGGCGGCTACATGCAGCAGGGCGCCATCCTGGCGGCAGACCAGCCTTTCAGTCCGTACTTCGATGCCTCCCTGGTGTGGGGGCCGGTGAGCGGGCGCATGGCGTATGCAGGCTGGCGTTATAAGATCAAATAAAACGCAGGCCGGCCAGGAAATATTGCCTGCCGTGCGTCAGGGAAAAGTCAGGAAAACGGAGGTGTTAATGGAATGCTAAAGTGGTGACCTTCATTAAATTATTGGGCTTGATATGCGTCTAACCTGTACTAAAACCCAAAAAGATGAAAAAGGTAATTATAGCAGCACTGTTTGCGATGGCCATTACAACAAGCGCTTCCGCAGCGCCTGCCGGTCCCGGACATGGCTGGGGCGGACGACCGGTAGTGATAGTACACAGCGGTTTTTACAGCCCCTGGTATGGACCTTACGGAGGCTGGGGCTTTGGGTACCCCTACGGATATCCTTACGCCATGATGCCGTACCGCCCGTCTAAACTGGACCTGCAGATACAGGACATCCGCAATGATTATGCGGATAAGATCGAGTCTATGAAAATGGACCGTTCCCTCAGCGGGAAAGAAAGAAGGCAGAAGATCAGGGAGTTTAAGGCAGAACGGGATCACGAGATCCGTGACACCAAAGCAAACTACTATAAATCTTAAACCTGGAACTGTGAGGTTGGATAAAAGCCCCGTCGCGCCTGCGGCGGGGTTTTTTGTTTTATGGCTGCCGTTGCCGGAATTCGGAAATGCTGGACCCGGTTTGCTGGCGGAAGAAACGGCTGAAATGCGCAGGGCTGACAAAGCCCAGTGCATAAGCAATCTCCTTGGCGGATTTGTCCGTGTAATGCAGGTAGCGTTGCGCTTCCTGGACGATGCGGCGTTGAATAAGCCGGGAGGGGGATGGATGATTAAAAATGGCAAATAGGTTCGCCAGTGTTTTGGGAGAACGGTTCAGCGCATGGGCATAGAACTGTACTTCATGCTGGTCCCGGAAATGGATCTCCAGTAACAGGTTGAATTTGCGCAGGATATCCATTTTTTCATCCGTAAAGCGTGCGTAGCTGTCAGTCTGCTGCTTGGCGATCCGTGTTACATTGATGATCAGTCTTTTCAGTAAGGTGCGTAACATTTCCCCCTGCATGCGGTCTTTCACCGCCATATCTTCCACGCACAGGTCGCGGATGATGTGGATGTTCCTGATATCCACCGGCGACAGGGCTACGAAGAGCGGATGCTGTATGCCATAGAACAGGAATCCTACGCAACCCACTTCTGCATCATGATCCGCAATGCAATAGAAGTCGCGGTTGAACTGCCAGGCGATCAGCCATTCCGGGTGTTCAAACCGGAAATGCTGGTTGGCCATCAATGGGAGCACAGCGTTTGCGGGCAACAGGTAAGGCACCTCGTCTATCGTTATAGACTGGTCTTTGCCGTCATTATATACGATAGCGTTAGTGGTGTCCGGCCCGGCTGCAATGCCTTCGCCGGCAAAGGCCGGTTCATGTATCAACACGGTGAACCGGCCCTTCTTGTTATCCTCAAATTGTAGTTTCATACCTTGTGCTGCTTCAATTTACGTAAATGGCGCCTATTGCAGCTTTACGCGGATGATATTGCTGATGGCAGGCAGCGTGGTGAACGCGTTTGGATTGGGCACCAGGGTGATGGGTTTGTTGTCAGTGAGCGGGGTACCGGCCAGGTTGAACTGGGTGATGCCGGCGCCCGGGAACTGGTCAATGGCGGTGCCATCGTCATATAAAGCAATGCTGTTGGAAATATCCCCTTTTGCCGTAGCATCCACGCCATTTCCGGTAGTGGCAAAGAACCAGTCGTTGGAGAAACCGTACATCGTGGCAATGGCCAGCCGGTCCCCCTTGTGTACCTGCAATGCCTGGGATACCGCACCACCGCTCATTTCGCCGATCACCGGCAGCAGTACGGTGGTATTAGGGGCCGGGAGTACATACACTGCTTTAACCCCTGGTTTGTTTTTCAGGGCAGCGGCAAGGATCGTCGCATCGCCTTGCTGGGCCAGGTTTTTAAGCCCTTCGCCACGGTCTGCCTCACCGGTCTGGTAGAAAGGATTGGCATCACCGTTATAAACTACAACAAGGATGGGGGAGAGCGGGGTGAAGATACCGGTGTTGGCGGTAAGATAAGTGTTCAACGCGCTGTTGTCGCCGGCCTCCGCAATGTTGGTCAGCCCGTTAGCCGTAGGTTTGTCCTTGGTATAAATAGGCGATGGGTTCAGCAATGTGCCGCCTGCAATGTAAGACACTGCCCATACACCAGGGCTCAGGGGTGTCTCGTTTTGGGTGCCGCCGGAAATATTCTTTAGCGAGAGGGTGAAATAAGAGTTGCCTTCATAATGCAGGCGGGCGCTCACCAGCCTGGAAGCGGCCAGGTAGGTATTGCCCTGGGCGTCTGTGCCGTTCACCTCCGTTACATTGGCGCTTGCAGGCGTGCCGGGATGGGTAACATTGGCGCCCGGAACCTGGTTCACGCGGGTGCCATTGTCCCACAGCTTCACCTGGGCGGAAACATCTCCTTCAATAGGATTGCCGCTGGCATCGTAGGGTTGAATGCCCGGATTGCCGGGGGCAAAGAACAGGTCATTGGACCAGCCATACATAGCCGCAAAGCTGATGGCTTCTCCCTTTGCAGCAGAGAAACGGATGCTGACGGAGTCGCCGGGAAAAATAAGACCCGGGCTGCCAGCTCCTTTAAAAGTACCGGACTCTACGAGCGGGCGGGATTGTAAAACATTTTCCACCGTAAGGGTAAGGCCGGTAGCCGGGGGGGTATTATGATCTTTCTTGCAGGCGGTAAAGGCCAGTGGCAGGGCCATCAAGGCCAGCATGACAGCAGGTTTGTTATGTAGCATGTGATTGACTTTTGTGATACGGCAAAGCTATCACAGAAGCCAGGGCCGGGAAATACCGGCAATTCCCGAAGACTTGCCTGATTTTCCCGGGAGGCATGCATTTTATTCCCGGCGTACGGCCGTTGCGCTCCGAAAACGATTTCGTGACCCGGCCGGAACGGCAGCGGATTATATATTATCTTGGCAGCTTGCTGAACAAAATACCACGTTGCACATGAAAAGACACTTACTCCCGCTGTTGCTCCTGGCAACGGCTGCCTTTCAAACGGCCCGCTCACAGGGCATTCTCCACACCAAAGGCCAGCAGATCGTAGATGCCAGGGGCAATAACGTATTGTTTCGCGGTATAGGCCTGGGCGGCTGGATGCTGCAGGAAGGCTACATGCTCCACCTCAACCAGGAAGGGCAGCAACACAAGATCCGGGAACGCATTGGCAAACTCCTGACACCGGAACAGACCCAGGAATTTTACGACACGTGGCTGGCACATAACACTACGAAAGCAGACATTGATTCCCTCAAAGCCTGGGGCTTTAACCAGGTACGCCTGCCCATGCACTTTGCCCTTTACACCCTGCCGTCTGACAAGGAGCCCGTGCCCGGGCAAAACACCTGGCTGGAAAAGGGCTTTGCCATGACAGACAGCCTGGTGGCCTGGTGCAAGGCGAATCACCTGTACCTCATCCTGGACCTGCACGCCGCCCCCGGCGGACAAGGCAACGACCTCAATATCTCCGACCGTGACGGGAGCAAGCCTTCCCTCTGGCAAAACGAAGCAGACCAGGAGAAGACAGTTGCACTCTGGAAGCAACTGGCCACCCGCTACGCACACGAAGCCACCGTGGCTGGTTACGACGTGCTCAATGAGCCCAACTGGGGCTTTGACGACCAGGAAAAGGACCGCAATGGCACCGGTGAAAAGCACAATGGCCCGCTGAAAGCCCTGCTGGTAAAGATCACAGCGGCTATCCGCAGCGTGGATAAAGAACACATCATCATCATTGAAGGCAACGGCTGGGGCAATAACTACAACGGCATGCTGGAGGATGGCCTGTGGGATAAGAACATGGTGCTGAGCTTTCACAAATACTGGAACAATAACGACACGGCATCCATCAGCCATATCCTGCGCTACCGCCGCAATTTGAATGTGCCCGTATGGCTGGGAGAAACAGGGGAGAACTCCAATACCTGGTTTACGGATGCCATCAGCCTGTTTGAGGCCAACAACATAGGCTGGAGCTGGTGGCCCCTCAAAAAACTGGGCATCAACAACCCGCTGCAAGTGCCGTCTAACAAGGGTTACGATGCACTGGTAGATTACTGGAACGGGAAGTCCACCACCGCGCCGGATGCTGCCGCTGCTTACCAGTCACTGATGGAACTGGCCCGCGCTTCAGACATCCGCCATAACATTGTGCACTACGACGTGATAGACGCCATGATCCGCCAGCCCCACAGCAACAAGGCTATTCCCTTTAAAGCGCATGTGGCCCATGCAGGTGCGGTGATCAATGCGGCAGATTATGATCTGGGCCGCAACGGCGTGGCGTATTTTGATAAGGATACCGGTAACTACCGCATTTCCGGCCACCCGGGTGTAGGTAACCGTGGCGGCGTGTACCGCAATGATGGCGTGGATATTTTCCAGGATGCGGAAAAGGATTACTACGTGGGCCATACGGAAGAAGGTGAATGGATCCAGTACACGATAACGGTACCGGCTACACGGGAATACACCCTGCAGACCCTGGTACGTGGGGAAGGCCGGTTCCAGTGGACGGAAAACGGCAAAGCGCTGACGGAGCCGGCAGAGGCTACTGGTACAGCATTTACACCCAGCACGGCGAAGGTGAAACTGGGCAAGGGCATGCACCAATTGCGTTTCCAGGTGCTGAAGGGAGGAGTGGAATTTGCCGGGGTGAAATTTTAGAAGCTATTGCTGAAAGATCACTGCTATAAAACGGAAGCGGCCGGGGGAACCCGGCCGCTGTTTCATTCATCACACGTTTAGTTTGTTAGTAGAGGTCATTCTGTTTCAAATTCTTATTCACATCTATCTCTTTCTGCGGGATGGGCCACAGGTAGTTTTTCTTTGGATCAAATACACGGTCTTCCGCTTTGATGGGAGCACCGGTGAGGGTGAGGGCGCCGGTGCTGGCATTTACATTCCCGGTACGGGCGCCATACACGGCGCCTGCCATTACCTTGTCACCGATCTGCCAGCGCTTCACATCGTACCAGCGGAGGCCTTCCATGGCCAGCTCTGAACGGCGTTCGCGGCGGATAAGGGTTTGCAGCTTGTCATAAGTGGCATAAGCGGTGCGGTCCACTTTCGGCATGCCGGCACGTACGCGTACGCTGTCTATGGCGTCATACATTTCGCCATCCAGCTGTTTGCTTTCAATCTTCGCCTCTGCAAAAGTGAGCAGGATCTCCGCGTAGCGGATCACGGGGAAGTCCAGGCCTACGTTCCACATATCATTGAAATCGCCCAGGTTAGAGGTGTATTTTTTAGGTACATAAGCTGTCTTGGAATTGTTGTTGCCCCCGTAGTAATCAGCACCGCTGCCATTGATGGAGTTGTAGTAGCTGCCCTGGTATAGCTGTCCAGGATATACGATGGTGGCGGATAAGCGGGGGTCACGGTTCTTGTAGGGATCATCCGGGTTATAACCGGAGCCGCTTTCCGTGATGGTCTTGCCATTGGCCATTTCATAGTTGTCTACCAGTGCCTGTGTAGGATCAATAGAGCCCCAGCCACCCACGCCGGAAGAAGGCATTACCCCCAGTGATTCAAAGGGATTGTCGTTCTCCTTGTACTGCACGTTAAGGATGGTTTCCGAGTTGTTATTATTCTGGATGCGGAACAGGTCCTGGTAGTTGGGAAACAGCGTGTAGCCCATGCCCATTATGGTTTTGCAGTCAGTGATACAGTTGGCATAGTCACCGGTGTACAACTCCAGGCGGGCTTTCAGTGATATGGCGGCCCCGCGGGTAATGCGGCCTACATCGCTGCCGGTGTAAGACAGGGGCAGGTCCGGCGCAATTTCCGTGAGCTCGTCCATGATGAATTTGTATACAGTAGCCTTGTCCGTGCGGCTTACAGTGTTGGCTTCCTGCGTGGTGAGCTGGGTGGTCACCAGGGGTACGTCGCCATACAGTTCATACATCACAAAGTACTGGTAGGCGCGCAGGAAGCGGGCTTCCCCTTTTACGCGGTGTTTCAGCGCGCTGTCCATCGGCGTTTTATCAATGTTGGCCATAAACCAGTTCACGCGTTGGATGGTGGTAAAGTTCCACCGGGAGGCGGCATCGCCATCCGTGGGGGTTATGTACCCGTTGCCATGCGTGGTGTAGCCTTCCCAGGGATATTGGCCGTACGCATTGTCAGACGCGCAATCCATGTAAATGATGTTATAGCCATCTTCCCAGCCGTTGTAGCAGCCATTCACCGCGGCAATGGCGTCATTGGCGGAGGTGAAAAGGGAAGATTGGCTGTAGGAGTCCAGCGGCGTGCGGTCCAGGAAGTTCTTCTTACACGCGGTAAGCCCCAAAGCCGCTACCACGCTTATATATAGCAATGTTGTCTTTCTCATGATCTTCAGTTGTTCGGATTAAAAAGTAACGTTCAGCCCCAGGGTGTTCACCTTTACCTGCGGGTAGGTATAGCCTCTTTCGCCGGCAGGCGCTTCAGGGTCTATCCAGCTGTAGAAGGCGGTGTGTGTCCAGATGTTCTGACCACTGTAATAGAAGCGCACTTTCTGCAGGCGTACCGCGTGCAGCCAGGCTGCCGGCAGGTTATAACCGATCTGCAGGTTCTTCAAACGCAGGTAATTGGCATTACGCACCCAGAAAGATGAGGGGGTTTGCAAGGCATCGTTTTGCGTGTAGGTGGACCAGAGGCGGGGAAACGCTGTGGAATGGTTTTCCGGTGTCCAGCGGTCCAGCAGGGCGGAAGTAGGCTTGCCGGCGCCATTGCTGGTCTGGCCCAGTACTTCCCCTTCCACGTAACCTTTTACCCCGGCAGCGCCCTGGAAGAAGGCGGAAACATCAATGCCTTTCCAGCCTAAGCCCAGGTTTATACCGTACGTCATTTTCGGGAAGTAAGAGCCGAGATACACCCGGTCGTTACCATCTATCACGCCATCATTGTTCTGGTCTTTGTAAGCAATATCACCGGGCGCGATCTTACCGCCGCTTTGGGTGGCATGTTTGTCCACCTCGTCCTGGGTCTGGAAAATGCCCGTGGCCTGGTAGCCGTAGAAAGAGTTGATGGGCTCACCTACCTGCTTGTAGGTAACGCCGCTGATGATGGGGCCTGTGCCATGCAGGTCTGTTACCTTGTTGCGGATGAAGGCCGTATTGGCGCCCACGCTGTAGGTGAAATCGCCCACATGGTTGTGGTAGTCTGCGGAGATCTCAAAGCCCTTGTTCTGCACGGAGCCGGCATTCTGGATAGGCGCCGTGAGACCGTAGGTGGAAGATACCGGTACATTCAGCAGGATGTTGTCCGTATTCTTGATGAAGTAGTCTGCGCTTACATTCAGCGCGTCGTGCAGGAAGCCTGCGTCAATGCCGAAGTCTGTTTCAGTGGTGGTCTCCCAGGTGATGGCTGCATTGGCGCCTTTGGTGGGCGCTACGCCGGCTGCAATGGTGTTATTGAAGCTGTAGTTCTGCCCTGCAGACACGCTGGTGATGTAAGGATACACGCCCAGTTTGTTGCCATCCGCATCCACGATCGCATCCAGGTTCTGGTTACCCAGCTGTCCCCAGGATGCACGCACTTTCAGGTTGGATACGGTATTCTTCAGCGGTTCAAAGAAAGATTCTTCAGATACGCGCCAGCCGGCAGACACGGAGGGGAAGAGGCCCCAGCGGTTATCACTGGCAAAGCGGGAAGATGCGTCGTAACGCAGGTTGCCTTCCAGCAGGTACTTGCCCTTGTAATCATAGTTCACACGGCCAAAGAAGGATTGCAACGCCACTTCATAGCCATAACCGGTTGCTTTCTGGCCATCAGTGGGGCCTGCATTCAGTTCACTCAGGGAGTTGTTGAGGAAGCCTTTTCGGTAGCCTTCCAGTTCACTATACTTCGTATATTCCTGGGAGTAGCCGCCCAGGATCTTGAAGTTGTGATCACCCCAGGTCTTACCATAATCGATCACACCCTGCAGGGTTACTACGCGGGTCTGGTCATCATGATCGGTGAGGGAGTTGGGGCCCTGGTACAGCGTGGGCGTCCCCTGCGCATTGTAGTATTGTATATCGGAGAGGAACTTTTTATTCTGATCCGTGATCAGGCGGTAACCCAAGGTGGGCCTCAGGTGCAGGCCTTTTACAATTTCCAGGTCAGCGGTGGTGTTGCCCACCAGGTAGTTGGCTGCCAGGTGGTTGAAAGACGGGCTTTCCAGCCATGCCATAGGGCTACCATCCCCGATGTAGCCATAGTGCCCGTTCGCATATTTGTACGGGATAATAGGGGAGATGCGGTTGATCTGGCGGAAGAGCTGTGAGAAGTCGCCCGTGTAAGGATTGGATGGCTCGTTGACGGGATTGTAGGTGTAAGCCAGGTTTGCGCTGACACGGAACTTGTCTGTTACGCGAGTGTCCAGGTTAAAGCGCATGGTGTAGCGCTGCGCATCAGATTTTTTTACAATACCATCCTGGTCATAATAGCCCAGCGAGAACATGTACTGGGTTTTATCCGTGCCACCGTTTACAGATGCATAATGATTTTGCTGGAAGCCGCTGCCTTTGTAGAAGAGGCCCAGCCAGTCTGTGTTCGGGTAGTTGTAAGGATCAGAACCGTCCTTGAATTTCTGGATCTCTTCATCCGTGTAGCGAATAGGTTTACCCTCATTCTGCAGGGTTTCATTGTACAGGGATGCGGCTTGCCAGGAGGGCAGGAAATCCGGGAGGCGCGTGGCTTTCTGCTGGCCCACGTACATGTTGTACTGCACCTGCGCCGTGCCTTTCTTACCTTTCTTGGTGGTGATGAGGATCACGCCATTGGCCGCACGGCTGCCGTAGATGGCGGCGGAGGCGGCGTCTTTCAGTACGGAAATGCTTTCAATATCATTGGGGTTAACATCGTTCATGGAGGAGATGATACCGTCCACTACCACCATGGGGTCGCTGTTGTTCAGCGTTCCAATGCCGCGCACGCGGATGGTGCCGTTGTCTTTACCCGGCTGCCCGTTACTGGATACCACCGTAACGCCGGAAACTGTGCCCTGCAAGGCATTGGTCACGTTGGTCACGGGGCGGTCCTGTAGTTTGGCGGCGGTTACCACGCCCACGGCTCCGGTGAGGTTCACCTTCTTTTGGGTGCCGTAGCCCACTACCACTACTTCATTGAGCTTTTCCTTGGTTTCGGGAAGTTGCACTTGCAGCGGCCCGTCCGGGGTGGCGGGCACACTTACATCCTGCGCGGTAAAGCCTACGTAAGAGAAATGAAGGGTTTGGCCTGGTTTGGCCGCAATGCTGAAGTGGCCGTCCTTGCCGGAAAGCACCATGGTCTGTGTTTCTTTCACTACTACCGTAACGCCCTCCAGTGGTGTCCTGTCAGCCTGGCTGCGCACTACACCGCTGATCTTAACCTGCGCCAAGGCATATAGTGGCAGGAGGAATAGCAGGAAACATAGCAATCTTTTGGTCATGTCGTCTATTTTGGTATGATAAAATCTTTTGCCGTAGCATCAGCGGCTTTCAGCGTGGAATGATCGAAGGTGTTTTTCTAACACCGTAAAATTCGTATAACCGTTAGCGTTAGTAAATAGAATAAGTGGCTTTTGTACGCTTAAAATTAGGGGCAACTTCGGGAAGAAAAAATGTGGCCGCCGCAGGTCGCCCTAACACAAACGTTTGCGAAGCACACTCAAACGTTTGCGGGAAATTCAGCATGGGGGCCGGATGGGAACATTTGAGGTAAATACGGCTATGGTCAAATGCATGCACAGACCGGTAAATTCATTATATTAGAATATATCCATATTTAGCCGCCGTCTGTTATGCAACATTTTTTTATCTTCTACATCCTGCTCATTTTTATCATTCTTTCGCTGGTCATGCTGGCCTCAAAGCTGCGCATCGCCTATCCCATTGTATTGGTGCTGGGCGGACTGGCTTTGGGGCTGGTGCCTGCCATGCCGGCGGTGCAGCTCAATCCAGAAGTGGTGTTCATCATCTTCCTGCCACCATTATTGTACGAAGCCGCGTGGAACACCTCGTGGAAGGAGCTCTGGCGCTGGCGCCGCGTGGTGTCCAGCTTTGCTGTGATCATTGTACTGGTCACCGCCCTCATTGTGGCATTGGTATCTACCCGGCTGATCCCCGGCTTCGGCCTGGCCCTGGGTTTCCTCCTGGGTGCCATCGTATCGCCGCCGGATGCGGTATCTGCGTCGGCCATCCTGCGCAATACCAAAGCGCCCCGGCGTATGTTGTCTATCGTGGAGGGAGAAAGCCTGCTCAATGATGCGTCCAGCTTGATCATTTTCCGGTTTGCGCTCATTGCCGTGGATAGCGGGCATTTTGTGCTCCACGAAGCGGCGCTGAGTTTTGTGACGGTGATTGCAGGCGGTATTCTTTGTGGGGTGGCCATAGGGTTGATCTATTACGTAGCATACCGTTTCCTGCCTACCACGGCGCATATGGATGTGGTGCTGTCGCTTACCGCGCCTTACGTGATGTACCTGGCGGCAGAGTCTTTCCATGTATCCGGGGTGCTGGCAGTGGTGAGCGGGGGCCTGTTCCTGTCTTCGCGCAGCGAGGAGATCCTTAATTACCGCAGCCGCCTGGAGAGCACCAATGTGTGGTCTATGCTGGGTTTTGTGCTCAATGGGCTGGTGTTCATGCTGATAGGGCTCGCATTGCCGGATGTGGTGCGCCAACTGGGCCCAGTAAGTTTGGGGAAGGCCATATGGTACGGATTACTGATCTCGCTGCTGCTGATCGTATCGCGCATTTTGTGCACGCTGGGTGCGGCTGTGTTCACGGTTTTCATTAGCCGTTACATTACCACGGCCGACAATCGCCCTGGCTGGAAAGCGCCACTGGCGCTGGGTTGGGCCGGTATGCGCGGGGTAGTGTCCCTGGCAGCGGCGCTCTCACTGCCCCTCGCTTTGTCTAACGGGCGGCCTTTTGAAGAACGTAGTCTTATCCTCTTCATCACCTTCGTGGTCATCCTGGTTACACTGGTGTTCCAGGGCCTTACCCTGCCATTGCTCCTGCGCTGGCTGAACCTGGATGATCCCGATAAAATGTTGTCCTCCCGGGAACAGGAGGCACTCATCCGGAAGCGCATAGGCGCCCGGGGCCTCGCGTTGCTGGAAGGACAACATGCGGCAATAGTGGCGGGGAACGAGGCCCTTCAGCGGCTGCAGGCCAAGCTGGCGGCAGACCGGGACCATGATGGCAAATATGATAAGGAGGCACACCGCGCCTACCAGCAGGTCTATTTCCAGCTATTGCAGGAAAAGCGCCGGGAGCTGCACGACATTAATAAGGATATTCGCATTGACGAAGATATCATCCGCAAGTACCTGCGCATCCTAGACCTGGAAGAGGAGGAGAACCGTTCCCGCTTTGAAGACGATTAGATCAATACGCCCCCACCATCTACGGTTAATACCTGGCCGGTGCAGAAGCCTTGCTGCATGAGGTAAAGAAAGGCTTGCGCAATATCTTCTGCTTCGCCTATACGGCCCACCGGCAGTACGCTCCCCAGGTGCCGGAACAAGGCATCCCGGTCGGCCACGGGCATGCTATCCCACAAGGCGGTGCGCACCACGCCGGCTGCTACACAGTTTACCCGGATGGGCGCCAGCTCTACCGCCATCGCACGGGTAAAGCCTTCCATGGCCATGCAAATGCTGGCGGCCAGGCCCCAGCCGGATTGCGGGCGCTGGCCGGCGTTGCCACCCATCAGGCCAATGGAGCCCCCGGCATTGATCCTTACCGCCCCATATTTAACCGCCGCAAAAGCGCCCCAGAAGCGGATGTCCAGGAAATTGCGCGCAGCGGCTATATCGGTATCCACCACTTTGTGCAGGCGCAGGTTTTCTGCGGCCGTGTACACCAGGTGGTCTATTTGTGGCATGCCGTCAAAGAATGTTTTGATATTTTCTTCCCGGCTGAGGTCTGCCGTATACCCGTGTGCGTTAGTGCCCAGTAATTCCAGTGCCTGTTGTACACGCTGCCGGTTACTGGATACGATGTGTACCGCTGCGCCGGCTGCTGCCGCGGCCCTGGCTACGCCCAGCCCTATGCCGGAGGTGCCGCCCATTACTAAAACCTTTTTACCTGTCAGCGAACCTTTGTTGTCCATGATGATCTGTTTTTGTGAGCCACAAATTTCCAACGGAGCAAACAAGGATCACTTATCAAATGGTAAAAAAGAAAGAAGGCGGAAAGAAGATCAGGGCGCTTTAAACTGCTTGCGGATCCTGCTCAGGGACTGGGGCGTGATGCCCAGGTAGGCCGCAATATCTGTGAGCGATACCCGTGTGGCCACATCCGGCATATGCTGTAAGAAATACCGGTACCGCCCCGCGGCATCCAGCCCGGAAGACCCGCTCTGCAACGTGATCTTATCCAACAGGGTTTGCTGTGTGATCTGGTTGATGAGCGTTTGCAGGTAGGGCAATTCCTTGTACAATGTGTACAGTGCTTCCCGCTGCAGCACCAGCACTTCCATGTCGCACGCAGCTTCAATGCCTTCCTGGGCCGCGGTTTGGTTCAAAAAACTTTTGAGGATGGTGCAGAATTTATTCTCCCGCACAAAAAAGAGGATGGCCGTTTGCCCGTCTGCCTGGGTCATGGTAATACGGGCCACGCCTTTCACCACGAAGAAAAGCTGGCGGCAGATATGGTCCTGCGGGGAAAGCACTTCGCCTTCGCGGTAGCTGCGGGGCTCCGCAATGGCTGCAATCCGCTCCGCGTCGGCCTCCGGGAGGGGATGGTGCAGGGAAAGATAGTCCAACAGAGGGTGCGTCATGTAGTAAATTTACTGGATTCCCCGTAGGCATTAACATAACTTTAATACTTCCGGCCTTTCATCCCACCGGTTTTCTGATAGCTTTGCAACCGGACCGATCCCGGCGGAAACCAGGGAACCGTGCCTGTAAAACAACAAGTGCCTATGCGATTTTATTTTCTGGCAATAGCCGCTGCCATGGCGGCTTCCGGCCTGCAAGCACAAAATGTGCGCCCGGTACTGCCACCTGTAAAACACAAGACCGTGGTCATTGCCCACCGCGGGGATCACGTGAATTTCCCGGAAAATACCCTTGAAGCGTACAACAGTGCCATCAAAGCCGGCGTGGATTACATTGAAACGGACCTGCGCACCACTGCAGACAGTGGACAGGTGATCATGCACAACGCTTCCGTAGACGGCCTTACCAACGGTAAAGGCAAGATCTCCGAGCTTACCTTTGACAAGGTAAGGTCCCTCACGATTGCAGACGATATTCATCACAAAAAATGCCACGTGCCCAGCTTTAAGGAAGTACTGCTGGCCTGCCGTGGCAAAGTAAATGTGTACCTGGATTTTAAAGAGGCAGATGTAAACATGACCTGGCGTATGATCAGGGCCCTGCACATGGAGAAGAATATAGTGGTATATGCCAATACCCCGGAGCAGTTCCGGGAATGGAAACGCCTGGCGCCGGAAGTGCCCATGGTGGGCAGTGTGCCGGATGATGTGAAGGACGTGGCCAGCCTGAATACTTTCCTGGATGCATACCCGTTGTCTGTAGTAGATGGCTCACTGGGCCAGTACACGCCGGAAATGCTGGCCGCCCTCAAATCACGCGGGGTGGCCGTATGGCTGGATGTGCAGGATGAAAATGAGGGCCCTGCTTCCTGGAGCAAGGCCCTCGATAGTGGTGTGCCGGGTATGCAAACCGATCACCCCGGGGCGCTCACGCGTTATTTAACGCAGCAGCATAGGAGGTGAGGAGCCGCATACCCTATTTTACCGGCGTTACTTTGAAATCATCAAACGTAACGTCAAAGCTTTGTTTGCCGGGCGCTGCGGCTACCATGCCTATCATCACCTTTACTTTAGGCGGGAAATAGGCCAGCCGCAGCATCTCAAATTTTTCGTTGTCGAAAGAATATTGCACCTGTACAAAATCCCCTTTGCGCAGGAGTTTCAGCCAGATGGACTTAGGACTGTCGTGCCGCGGAACTACAGACCAGTCGGACTTATCGTGGGTCACCACGCAGCTTACATTTTGTACCCCGTCCACATACTCGATCCCCGTTTTGATCCATTCCTGATTGTTGATACGGATCATCAGGCCGGCCTGGTGGAATAATTCCTTGTATTCACCACTTACTTTCACACTGGCTTCAAAATCGCCGCTTACTTCCTGGTAGTAGAACGGGCCGCTGTCGCGGATAAAACCATAGTGGGTAATACGCCAGTAGTCCGTGTTAGGATCTACCGTCAGGTGCAGCTGGCTGGCATCGCCGGAGGATTGGGCCGGTTTGTTGAACCATTTGAACTGTTGGGCATTGGCAAATTGCATACTGAAGCAGGCAATGGCCATCAGGGCTGTTCTTTTGATGGCGGAGTGAAAGTTTACGTGCATGTCCGTAGTTGAATATAGGTGAATAATACTGCGCAAAGTTAATGCACCTTCACATAGGTTTCAACGATCACGTGATCTACATGCAGGCTGTCGTCTTTTTCAATGCCCTGCTGCACCAGTGTATCGCCGTGCACCTGCAGGGTAAAGTCGTTGAAATCATGGTTCTCCCAGCTACGCGCCGTGCAGTAAGTGAGATGTTCCCCGTACTTGTCGCCTTGGAGGGTAAATGAGCCCTGGCCGGCCACGAACATGGAATCTTTTCCCTTGCCCTGGGTAAGGTCGTGCTGGAAAAAAGCAAAATGGGTACCGTTAAACATCTTGATCATTTCCCGGTTGGGCACAGGGTAGGCATGTGCGGTATCACCTTTGGTAATGATAATGTTGGACACCAGGCGGTAAGTACCATTTAAAGTTGCCTTGTGCGTGGAGTCCATTACAATTTTAACGTTAACTTGGTCAGGTTGCTGGCAGGCGCCCAGCAAAAGCAGGCCCAGTGCGGGGAAGAACGTGGATTTCATGTGAAGGTGTTAGTGAAATAAAAAACAACATTATGAAGATACACTTTTATTTTGCCTGCCACAATGATATGCTGTTCGTATAAGGCTGGTATTCATATACCGCGTGGTTATCGGTGTCTATGAACAGGTGCCCTACCTTGTCTGCAAATTCCCCTTTCTCCGGGTCCTCGTAATCATGGATGAGCTCCACCACCAGGAAGGGCGTGCCGTTCACCGTTTGGAGGTGTGTGAAGGTGGGAGAGAGGGTGCTGTCTTTGTAATACTGTTGCAGTTGCGCATTGGTCGTGTGCCGGAAATAATCCTCCACCGTGCCGGGCGCCCACGGAAACTGCGCCTGCAGGCTGCTATCCACGAACGTGACGCTCATGTCACTGCCAAATGGCCGGTCTGTATAATGCCGGGTGCCGAAGGAAATGTAACTGGGTTTAGGATGCGGCTTGCAGGCGGCAAGGGCCAGCAGCAACAAGGGTACAATCGTTTTTCTCATAAGATATGATGGTTTCTCCCGCTAAAATAAGCAGTTTCCCGGATTTGAGTCACGGATTCCGCAAGCTCTTCACCGGGTTTACCATCGCAGCCTTGACAGACTGGAAGCCGACCGCCACCAGTGCCACCAGCACGGCCAGGGCCGCCGCTGCAAAGAAGATCCACACGTTCATGCTGGTATGGTAAGCATAGTCCTGCAGCCAAAGCCGCATTACATACCACGCCAGCGGCAGTGCCAGCACATTGGCCACCAGCACCAGTTTCAAAAAGTCTTTAGACAGCAGCGCCACAATATCCGGGACATTAGCCCCCATTACTTTGCGCACGCCTATTTCCTTGGTGCGCTGTTCTGCGGTGAAAGTGGCCAGGCCAAAGAGCCCCAGGCAAGCCACCAGGATAGTGAGGCAGGCAAAGATGCCCAAGGTACGGCTGGTCTTCAGCTCTGCATTGTAAGTTTCTTTAAACCGGTCGTCCAGGAAGGAATATACAAACGGGGCCGGGGGATGGGCCGCTTTCCATTGCTGCTCCAGGCTGGCTACCAGTCCATGCACATCACTGGTCCTGATCTTTACGATCAGCGAGCCATTCAAAGGACTAAGGGTCATGATCAGCGGGGAAATGGCTTCATGCATGGAACGGAAATGGAAATCTTTCACCACCCCAATTATATGATATTGATTAATGTCCGTGCTCCTCTCAACGGACCGGTTCACCAACTGGCCGATAGGATTGCCCTGAAGGCGCAAGGCTTTTACCGCGGTTTCATTGAGGATCGCCGCGGCGCTGTCTGTGCCGAACTGCCGGGAGAAATTACGGCCCATGGCCATTTGCATGCCCATGGTGGCAATGTAGTTATCATCTACATAATAGCGGAGCGCCTTGGTTTGCTGTGTTTTCTCCGTGGTGTACACGAAGAAATTATTATTATTTGAAGCACCGGCGGGCAGGTAAGCGGAGTTGCTTACACTTTGTACCCGTGCGTCGTGCAGGAGGCTTTGATAGAAGGCCTCTTGCTGTGCACCGAGTAAATACGTGTCCTGGATAATGAGCACCTGGTTCTTATCATAGCCCAGTTTTTTATGCTGGATATATTCCAGCTGGCGGTATACCACCACCGTGCTTACGATGAGGGTGATGGACACAAAGAACTGGAACACCACCAAACCGCTGCGCAGGGTGAATCCCTGCTTACCCACCACGGCGCTGCCTTTCAGCACACGGGCGGCCGTGAAGGAAGACAACATGAACGCAGGATAACTGCCGGCAAACAATCCCGTGCACAAACCAAATAACAACAGCCCCGGTACCAAATAGGGCTCAGATAATAAAGAGAAATGCAGTGCTTTCCCCGTAAGATTATTGAACCCCGGCAGTGCCACATACAACAATACTACCGCTATGATCATGGATATAAACGTAAGTACCAGCGACTCAGAAAGGAATTGCCTGATCAGCCCCGCCCGGTCTGAGCCCAGTACTTTGCGCACACCTACTTCCCGCGCGCGTTTGGTGGCGCCGGCGGTAGAAAGGTTCATGAAATTAATGCACGCGATCAGCAGCATGAACACGGCCACCGCACCAAAGATGTAGAGGTAGCGGATGTCGCCATTGGGCTCCAGCTCCGTGGCCGGTGCCAGATCAGAATGCAGGTGAATGCTGGTAAGTGGCTGGAGGTACAGGCCTACATCATTGCCCTGGCGGCGGTAGTCGCTCAGTGAATAGCCCATGGATGCCAGGAATTGCGGGCCGATATAGTCGTCCACGATGTGGGGCAGTTTTGCTTCCAGTTCCTTGTAATCCGTGCCAGGCTTCAGTTGCAGGTAGGTAAAGAAACCGGAGTCCATCCAGCTGGTGGATTTTGCATCGGGGTTGCCCGTCATGGAAGCCACCAGGTCAAAGTGGAAATGACTGTTCACCGGCATGTCCTGCATCACTCCGGTTACCCGGAAGTTGTTCATGCCATCGCTGGTGGTGAGCACCTTGCCAATGGGGTCTGCATCCCCAAAGTATTTGTGTGCAATGGCGCGGGTGATCACGATGGTATTGGGTTCCTGTAATACCTGGCCGGCATTGCCTTCCAGCAGGGGAAAGGTGAAGAAGCGGAAGAAGTTGGGATCTGCATAAGTGAAGTGGTCTTCTTTGCTGGCATTGTCTGCCAGGCGCAGGATGACGCTGCCGCGGCGCAGGCGGGTGGCTGCCTGTACTTCCGGGAAGTGTTCCAGCAGGGTTTGCGCGGTAGGCGGCATTACGTTGGCCTCCTTCATCAGTTGCCCGTTCACCGTGCCTTTGAAGATCACGCGCACAATGTTGTCCGCGTTTTTATGGAACCGGTCATAGCTCCATTCCTGGCGGATGAAGAGCATGATGAGCAGGCAGATGGCAATACCGAGGCTTAGCCCCAGGATATTAATGGCGGAGAATATTTTATTGCGCCAGAGATTGCGCAGGGTAAGTTTTATGTAGTTCCTGAACATGGGCATTTAGATTGAACCTGCAGCCACGGGGCAAAAAGGAGGCCATTGCAAAAATGGCTTGTTTAACAGGAAGTTACGATGAAGGCGGAGCCCCTGCCTGTTCGCTTTTGAACAGGTTTGTCCGCTTTTGGCGGGTATGCTTTCATACTATTTTCGCTATTGCTGATACTTGCTACCAAAAACACAATCGTTTGCGCCATTTGCTTGCAAGCCCTACCAGAATTGTCTTTTTTTGTCGAATATTACGGGATGCTATTTACACAAATTATGAAGCGACTGTTATTAGCCTGCCTGCTGGGAGCCGGCCTCCAGCCGGTGTTTGCACAGCAACATCATTTCGAGATCAGCAAAGGGGAGTTCCGCTACGACGGGCAGCCTTTTCATATTCATTCCGGTGAAATGCACTTTGCCCGCGTACCCCGCGAGTACTGGCGCCAGCGCCTGCAAATGATGAAAGCCATGGGCCTCAACACCGTGGCTACCTACGTGTTCTGGAACTACCATGAGACCGCACCGGGTGTGTGGGACTGGAAAACGGACAATCACAACCTCCGCGAATTTATTAAACTGGCCGGTGAAGAAGGCCTGCATGTGATCCTGCGCCCCGGCCCTTATGCTTGTGCGGAGTGGGAGTTTGGCGGCTATCCCTGGTGGCTGCAAAAAGAAAAAGCACTGGAGATCCGCACCAATAATGTTCCCTTCCTGGATTCCTGCCGCACCTACATTAAAGAGCTGATGGCCCAGGTAAAAGACCTGCAGGTAAGTGAAGGCGGCCCGGTAATTATGATACAGGCGGAGAATGAGTTCGGCTCTTATGTGGCCCAGCGTAAGGATATTCCCCTGGCTACGCACAAGGCTTATTCCAAAGCCATTAAAGACGCGCTGGTGGCCAATGGCGCCACGGTGCCCCTGTTTACCTCCGACGGCAGCTGGCTCTTTGAAGGCGGCACCATTGAAGGATGCCTGCCCACCGCCAATGGAGAAGACAATATTGTCAACCTGAAAAAGGTGGTGAACCAATACCACGATAATGAAGGCCCCTACATGGTGGCAGAGTTTTACCCCGGCTGGCTGGACCACTGGGCTGAGCCCTTCCCCAAGGTAAGCGCCGATGAAGTGACCAAACAAACAGAAAAATACCTGAAAGAAGACGTGTCCTTCAACTTCTACATGGTGCACGGCGGCACTAACTTTGGTTTCACCAGTGGCGCTAACTACGACAAGCAGCACGACATCCAGCCGGATATGACCAGCTACGATTACGATGCGCCCATCAGTGAAGCCGGTTGGGCTACGCCGAAGTACAAGGCCATCCGCTCCCTGCTGCAGCAATACAGCAAAGACTCCCTGCCACCCGTCCCGGCAGCGTTGCCCGTGATCAGCATCCCCGCCATTAAACTGGACAAAACGGAAGATGTACTGGCCTGGAAAGACAAACTGGAACCCGTGGTGGATGATAATCCCCTCACGTTTGAAGACCTGAACCAGGGCCACGGTTATGTGCTGTACAGTCGCAAGTTTAACCAGCCTATCAGCGGAAAACTGCACCTGGCGGGCCTGCGCGACTATGCACTGGTGTACGTGAACGGCACACTGGTAGCAGAATTGAACCGCTACTATAAAAAATATGACTGCGATATAGACATCCCCTTCAACGCTACCCTGGACATCCTGGTAGAGAACATGGGCCGCATTAACTACGGCGCTGCTATTATCCACAACACTAAAGGCATTATCAGCCCTGTGCTGATAGACAGTACGGAGATCACCGGCAACTGGAAGATGTACAAGCTGCCCATGGACAAACAACCCGCGGTGAACGGTAAAGCCTATACGGCAAACCACCCGGTGCTGTACAGCGGCAAGTTCAATCTTACCAAAACCGGTGATACCTTCCTGGATATGAAGAACTGGGGCAAAGGCATCGTGTTTGTGAACGGCCATAACTTGGGCCGCTACTGGAAAGTGGGCCCCCAGCATACCCTGTATGTACCGGGCTGCTGGCTGAAGAAAGGTGCCAACGAGATTGTAGTGTTTGAACAGCTCAATGAGAAAAAACAAACCAGCCTGCAGGCCGTTACCACGCCGGTACTGGACCAGCTGGTAAAGCAATAAGATCATTTACATTTAAGTAGAAAACGGCTGCCTCTTTCTCAAAGAAGCAGCCGTTTTTTTTATGAACCGGTCTGTTTTCCTATTGCTTGTATGCCGCTTTGATAAAGGCTTTCACGTCACCAGGCTTCCTGCCCAGGAGTTGCTCCAACTGGCCATTCACTTCGTCAAAGTCTCCCAGTGCGATGGCTGCGGCAAACTGTGAGAGCATGGCCACATACACATCCGGCACGCCGGCGCTATGCAGGGCAGCCTTGTATTCTTCCATACCAGGAGATACGAATGTGATGCCTTCACCCGCCAGGACGGCTACGTCTGCAAAGGTCAGCGCTTCAGCGCCGCCCAGCTGGTACACCCTGTTTGCATGCGGTGCAGGATTGGCCAGGATATTGGCTTCTGCTTCTGCAAAATCCTGGCGCAATGCAAAGGCGGCTTTACCATTACCGGTAGGAATAAAAACGGTCTTTGTCTGGGGCACCTGGGCGCCGGCAAACACGGGGATCACTTCTGCATACAGGTTGTGCTGCGTGATAGTGTAAGTAAGGCCGGAAGCCTTGATCCATTCTTCCGTTTTAATATGCGCTTCCAGCACAGGGTATAGCGGGCTGGCAGCGGAGCTATCCTTACGCACAGAGCTGGTGTACACAATGTGTTTCACACCGGCCGCTTTTGCGGCGTTCACTACGTTTTCATGCTGGGACAGGCGTGCCGCTATGTCATTGCCGGATACAAAATACAAAGTATCCACGCCGCTGAATGCCTTTACCAGTGATGCGGGGTCATTATAATCCCCCACGCGTATCTCAATGCCAGCATCGGCAAAACGTTGTGCTTTTGCTGCGTCACGGGCCAGTACGGCCAGGTTGGTTGCGGGTACTTTCTTCACCAGGAAGTCTGCTACTGTCCCGCCGAGTCCGCCGGTTACACCGGTAATCAATGTCTTTCCCATATTAATTAGTTACTTTTGGTATGTTAAAGGTAAATGGAAACTAACTGCCGAAAAAGAAGGCACGATTTTGTTTTCAACACACTTCCAGGTAACTATTGTTCATTCTCAACACATTGCAATGGAAAAAAGTTTGAAAGAATATCTTGCGGCGGAACCTGGCACCATGGATTGCCCGGTGCGCAGTGTCCTGGACCGCATTGGTGACAAGTGGGCCACCCTGGTGCTGCTGGTGCTGGATGATGTGGATGCCCTGCGTTTTAATGAAGTGCATAAAGCCATCGGCGGCATTTCCCAGAAGATGCTCACCGTTACTTTAAAGACATTGGAAGCGGATGGACTGGTAAGCCGCACCATGTACCCGCAGATACCGCCCCGCGTGGAGTATGCGCTCACACCAAGAGGCAGAAGCCTGCTACCCCACATCCATGGCCTGGTGGAATGGTCCAAGGAACATATGAGGGAGATCCTGGCATCCCGCGCGGCTTATGTGGCTTAAATAAAGAAGCCGCCCGGTAAAGGGCGGCTTCACATTTGCGGTAAAAACCTGCAGTACCGGTACCGCGTGGAATTGGTTAAAAAAGAAAGCGTATTTATTGTGGCAGTGTCACATTAGGCTGGGTGCCTGCATTGCAGGTGAAGGCCTGGTTGTCATGCGCAGTGCTGGGTATAAAGCCACTGGTAAAGTACGTATAGCCGGTACCGGTAGTTGACGCACCATAGTCTGTACGCGAGAAGTTGTCGTCATGCGTGGTGGTCGTGAAATTGGCCGTGGTAAGCTGTTTCCACACACCGCCCGGTGTTACGATCCATTGGTTCTGTACGATCATCTGCCGCTGTTTGTAGCTATCCAGCCCGTTACCAAAGTCTTCGATGAAGGAGTAGAGGCTCTCCATATTGTAAACCCCTACCGGCTTGTAATAAGTGGCAATCAGGTTCCACTGGTTGTTCAGGAAAATATAACCGGAATACGTAACCCCACCGGTATCCGGCACGGAGTGTACTAGGAATTTGTATGTACTGTCTGTATGCCAGTTGTACACCGCAATGGCGTGGCGCCCGGAGCCTTCATTGCCAAAGTTTTCTTCCGTGGTCACCAGTGGTCCTTTCTGTACCAGGCGTACGGAGTAGTTGGCCGGGATCTCGTTCGGGTCATTGGTGTTGTAATCACTCCAGATAGAGAAGAGGATGCGGCGTTCCGTGGCGCTATTCACCTGGATGCCAAAGTAGCCTGCGTAAAATCCGTTGGCCATGAAAAAAGTAGGCACCACATCGCTACCTGCCGGCACTTTGATCTCGTTGTAAAACCAGGCCGCCGTATCACCTGCATGCATGTTGTAGCCCATGTGCACCGCGGGGCAGGTGCGGTAATCAGACTTGTTGTAATACGCGCCGGTAGCGGCGGTGCCGGAAATTACGATCGCATTTACATCCGCATAATAGGCGCCCGGTTTTTTCACGCCTTTGATGGTAAATGATTTGATGCCGGTGTTGGTAATGTTCACATTGCCGGCAGTAAGCTGCTGATAGGTGGTGCTCTGGGGCACATTCACGGTGAGCACTTTGCCGTCCACCGTTACAGATACAGTGCCCGCACCATCCGGCGACTTGGCCAGCAAACTTACACTGAGCGTGCCTTTGGTGTTGATGGTAGCATAGGCCAGTGCAGTATTGGCATTGGTGGTCCAGTTGCTGGTGCCGTTGCTGCCAATGTTGATGCCCGTTTCATTGGGCACACCATACCCGTTTTTCAAGAGGATGGTGTCTGTTTCTGTGGCGGCGCGGGCGCTGGAACCGCTGCCGTCATGGAGGTTGGAAGTGACAGATCGCAATGCTTCTTTGCTGCAGGCGGCCATTAGAGGAAATGCGATGGCCACTATCGCCACAAGGCGAATGTTTGGAGAGATGCGCATACGGTGAGTTTTGGGTTTGGAGGTTTTTAGAAAGGTTTGGTTGAAAATGAACAAGCGTAACAAATACCGTTGCTAAATTATCAGCTTTCCGCGTATAAACCGTCATGCCGCCCGCAATTAGCGCAAACGTTTGATACAGGCGCAATGCAAAAAAAAGGACCGCCTGATGGCAGTCCCCGTTTCCTGGTTTGGCTATTTGTGTAGGATGGAATGAGCATTAACCATTTGCCAGTACCGATACTTCTTCGCGCTCCGCGCGGGTCACCTGCAGTGGTGCATTGGGTGCCAGTGCAGGCTCATCACCCACTACGGGCCCGCCTTTGGACAACTCGCTGCCTGCTTTCCTGGATTTAAAAACAGGCCAGAGGAACTGGGCATACCATTCTTCTTCTTTGTAATGTTTGATGCCAAAGGTTTGCGGGTAGCGGCGTGTAATGATGCCGGTGCCAAAGAGTATGTCCCAGATGAAGAACATGTTGCCAAAGTTGCCCTTGTAGTGTCCTATGCCATCACCATCCGTATCCGCATGGTGAGCCTGGTGAGTAGCTGGCGTGGAGATCAGGCGTTCCAGTACCCAGCCGATGGGGTGCAGCCCTTTGTATTTATAGAAAGGCTTATCCCACGCAATGCTGGAGTGCGCGCCGGTGGTGATCAGTGACTTCACCACGGTTACAAACAGCGCTGCATAACCCAGGCCCAGGTAAGTAAGCGCCGCAGTGAGATAGATCTGCGAAAAGAAGATAGTGTAAATGATGTTCTGGCGGCTGGCCATGGCCATACCCATGTAGGGCGCGGAATGGTGGGTGCGGTGAAAACGCCACAGCCAGGGCACCTGGTGGTGCAGGCGGTGGTACCAGTATTGCGTAAGATCGTCAAACACAGCGATGATAAGGGCCGCCCATGCAAAAGGGATCCACACAAACGCATTCTTTAAGCCCGGCAATAGCACCGGCAGGGCTTTCAGGGAGAAGAACACCACCGCAGGTTTTATCAATACCTTGGGTATTACAAAACACACAATATCCAGGATGCGTTCGTTCTTCTTCCATTTGTTTTCATACAGGCCCAGGGCAAATTCCGCCACACCCAGGGTGAGCATAATGGTGGGCAGGCCCCAGCTGGCCAGGTTGTTGAACACGGCTTCAATAAAGCCAGGTGCTTTAAACTGCAATGTAGGGCCCGTGTGCGGCGCCAGCCAGGGCTTTTGACCGCTGATGGCAAAGGAAAGGGCCATCAATGCCACCGGCGCCACATACAGCAACACGCTTACCAGCAGATCCCGGGTGATGGTCCTTGCCATCTGTTTTTCCAGTTTCATAAGAATGAAGTTTTACGGTTTACAATAAATGCTGCAACAGGCGCACAGCAAAGAAGAACAAAAGAAATGGACCGGCTGTCAATAACATGCCCACCACTATTTTCCGGGCAATCAGCCAGAAGTCTGAAGTGTTCATATGCATGGTTTTATTTTACATAGTGCTGGTGAATGCGCTGGTGCAGTACATCGTCAAAATCAATCAGGGGGTACACATGGTTCTTGGTAGCTTCTGCGTCAAAGAGGGCTTTCAGCGCTGCCAGTTTTTCCGGGTATTTTTTGGCCAGGTTCACACGTTCTGTAGGATCGTCATTGAGATTATACAGCTCCCATTCGTCCTTGTCCCAGTCACGCGCGGGTAAAGCCGGTCCGTCTTTAAAGCGGCTGAAGTCGCGGTAGTCCGGGCGGTGCGCTGCTGCGGCTTTCCAGCCATCATGGTAAATGGCGCGGGCGCCAAAGATGTAGTAGTACTGTGTGGTATGGCGGGAGGGCGCCCTGGCATCATTGAAAGAATATACCAGTGAAGTGCCTTGCAGCGTATCCTGTTTGATACCATGGATCTCCGCAGGCGGGGCGATGCCCAGGAATTCCAGCGTGGTGGGCAGGATGTCTATCACATGGCTGTACTGTGTGCGGATGCCGCCTTTATCCGTAATACCTTTTGGGTAGAAAACGATGAGCGGATTGTGGGTGCCGCCTTCACTGTTGGCATCCATTTTCCAGTCTTTGAAAGGCGTGTTGGCCGCCTGTGACCAGCCCAGGGGATAGTTGGTCCAGGAGGCCGGGGTACCTATCTGCGCTTCTCCGTTCTCATTTAGTGCCAGGTATGCAGAATCAGTAACAGCGGCATTGGCAAAGCCGGTGCTTTTGCCACGGATCTGGCCATGGATGGTGCCTTCCTTGCTGCCGCCATTGTCGCCAATGATCACATAGATGAGGGTATTATCCAGCTGGTTGATCTCTTTTAAATAATTCACCACGCGGCTTACTTCATAGTCGGTGTATTCCAGGTAGCCGGCATATACTTCCATGAAACGTGCATACAGTTTTTGCTGGCCGGGGGGCAGGCTGCTCCACGCGGGGATGGCAGGGTTGCGTTCCGGCAGTTTTGCATTGGCGGGGATCACACCCAGTTTTTGCTGGTTGGCAAACACGGTGGTGCGGTACCAGTCCCACCCCTGGTCAAACTTGCCTTTGTATTTATTGCTCCAGAAAGTATCCACCTGGTGCGGGGAGTGGGTGGCGGCGGGTGCATAGTAAAGGAAGAAGGGCTTGTCTGGCGCTGCTTTTTTCTGGCGGCCTATGTAGGCAATGGCCTTATCCGTGAGCTGGTCGCTAAGGTGACGCCCATCGGGGATCACGTGCGCATTTTCTTCCACCAGGTCTGGCTTGTACTGGTCTGTTTCCGAGCCCAGGAAGCCAAAGAAATGTTCAAAGCCTTTGCCGCTGGGCCAGTGGTCAAAGGGGCCTGCGTCCGTAGCTTCTTCATCCGGGGTAACGCCGTATTTACCTACGGCAAAGGTGTTGTATCCATTGGCCTTCAGGATCTGGGCAATGGTACCTTTATCATCCGGTATGCGGCCGTCCCATCCCGGGAAGCCCGCGCTCATGGCTGTGTGGGAGAAACCGCCTTCATGCACGTAATGATGGTTACGGCCGGTGAGCAATGCCGCACGGGTAGGGGCGCAGATGGCCGTGGTGTGAAAATTCGTATACCGGAGACCGTTAGCAGCCAGGCTGTCGAACGTGGGCGTGTTGATCACGCCACCAAAGGTGTGGGTGGCGCTGTAGCCTACATCGTCCAGGAGGATGAGCACCACGTTGGGCGAACCGGGTTTGGGCTTCACGGGGGTGGGCCACCATTCTTTTGAATCGGCCAGGGTTTTGCCCACTACGGCCTGGTAAGGCTGTGGGGTGTTCTGGGCGGATAAGGATGCTGTCAGCAACGCACCGGCAGCCAGTAGAGAAAAATGTTTGTACATGATGAAAAGTAGTTTATGCGATGGGAACAGGTGGGGTTAGTTATTTTCCCAACCCGGGTTTTGTGTCAGTAATGGGTTCAGTTGTATTTCCTGCAGCGGGATCGGGAACAAGGTATCCTTGTCCGATGCGGCAGATTTGGCGGCTATCTTGTGCAAGGCATCCACCAGCGTGTGCCCGCCCTGGCGCACCAGGTCAAACCAGCGCTGGCCTTCCTGTATAAATTCCCTTCTTCTCTCTGCAAACAAGGAATCACGGAAATCATGCTGGTTCAGGCCCGTTACCAGGTTGCCGGTGTGGGCGCGCTGGCGCACCTGGTTGATCGCATTGTAGCCCTCGGCAGTGGGCCCGCCGTTGATCTCGTTGAGCACTTCCGCATACAGCAGCAGCACTTCTGCATAGCGGATCACCGGGAAGTTGATGCCGCTCAGCGATTGGTTGATGAGCGGGGAAATGCTGTAGTCCACAAACTTGTTCAGGTAAGGCGCGTATGGGTTCTTCCAGTACACGGTATCGCCGGTGGCAGGATTGTACTGGCGGTCAAAGAAGGTGACTGCTATACGCGTATCGCCGGCGGGGAACAGTTTTACCACGCTGCTGTCGGAGATGATGTCAATGGGGTAGGTGCCGGTATTGAAAGAGTTGAAGCTCTGGCTCAGGTACTGCACGCTGTTTGCCTCACCGCCGTTGGTCTGGAACTGCACGGAGAAGATGTGCTCAATGCCGTTCTTGGTAGATTTTTGAAACGCATCTTTGTAATCAGAGAACAGCCCGTAACCATAGCCGCCGTTAAGCACAGCCTGTAATTCTGTGAGCGCATGTTGCCAGTCGTGGCGGGTCACATACACCTTGGCCAGCAGCGCGTGGGCGGCTCCGCTGGTAGCCCTTCCTACGTCTGCGCCGGTATATGATTTGGGCAGGTTGGTGGCATCAGTAAGATCGGCTATCACCTGCCGGTACACAGCGTCGCGCGAGGTGCGGGGCACTTGCAGGGCTGTGATGTCCACGGAAGTGGGATTGTGCAGGATGAGCGGCACATCGCCAAAAAGGCGCACCAGGTTAAAGTACAGCAGCCCGCGGAGGAATTTTGCTTCGTTGATAGTGCGCGCCTGTATGCGCTGGTCCGTGAATTTTTCTTCCGGGATATTCGGTATGTTGTCAATCGCCAGGTTAGCGCGGTTAATGCCAAAGTAATGTTGCTGCCAGTTCTTGAGAATGCGCCCGTTGGCCGGCACATAGGTCACTGTCCCCATGGCGCGCACATCCGGGTTGGTGTTGCTTGGACTGAAGTTATGGTTATCGCTGGCATTGTCCGTCATCAGGTTTAACTGCCGCCCGTACATGGGGAAGTCGCCCGCGGCGCTGTTCAGTGTGTTGTATACCGCGTTGGCGGCCGCTATGGCATCCGCCTGCGTTTTATAATATTGTTGCTGGGAGATCAGCGCGTTGGGATTTTCAACGAGCTTATTGCACGCACTGAGCATCACCAGGCTGCCAAATATGAGTAGTCCCTTTTTCATAATTCGTTTATTCATTACCGTTAGTATCATTGTACACTGTACAATTAAAAAGTGAAATTGGCGCCTGCCAGGAAGGTCTTTGCGGCGGGGTAAAGGCCCTGGTCTATGCCTTGTTTGGTGTTGTCACCGTCAAAATAGTTCACCTCCGGGTTCAGGCCGGTGTAGTGGGTGATGGTGAAGAGGTGCTGCGCCTGCACATACACACGGATCTGCTTCACGTGGATATGTGATAGTGCGGATTTGGGCAGGCTATAACCGAAGGAAACGTTCTTCAAACGCAGGTAGGAGCCGTCTTCCACGTAACGGTCTGTTACCTGAGCCACCGGTGCATTGGTAGCCTTGGGCAGCTTGCCATCAGGATTGGTTTCACTCCAGCGGTCTGCCAGCAGCGCAGCAGCATTTTGCGACAGGGTGGGGCGTTCCAGGATTTGCTGGTATTGGTTAAAGATTTTATTGCCATAAGAGCCCTGGAGGAAAAAGTTGAGGTCAAACCCTTTGTAGGAAAGGCTGTTGGAGAAGCCGAAGGTAAACTTGGGCTGTGCGTTGCCCAGGTTATGCTTGTCTGCAATGGTCACGCTTTTGTGGCCGTTCAGCGCTACATATTTACGGTCGCCCACCTGCTGGGATACGCCCGTGAGCAGGGGCACGCCATTGGCAATATCTTCCTTGGTCAGCAACCCGTCCGTGGTGTAGCCCCAGAAGGTACCCACCGGCAGGCCTACTTTCACGATCATGGGAGAGATCTGGCCCAGTTGCACCGTGGGGATGAAGTTGTCCACCCCGGGGCCCAGGCTCACTACCTTGTTGGCATTGTGCGCAAACACCAGGTTGGTTTTCCAGGAGAAATTGCTGGTGCGGATATTCTCCGTGTTGATGCCTATTTCAAAGCCTTTGTTTTCCACGCTGCCCACGTTCTCAATGGCGCTGGCATAGCCGGTGTACAGCGGGAGCGGCACATTCAGCAGCAGGTCGGATGTTTTCTTGTAGTACACATCGGCCACCACGGAAATGCGGTCTTGCAGGAAGCCTATATCCACACCGGCATTGTACTGGGCGGTGCTTTCCCACTTCAGGTTTGGATTAGCCAGTTGGTTCGGTGCAAAGCCCGTTACCAGGGTGCCGCCAAAGTAATAGTTAGTAGGGATCACCGCAGCCAGCGAGCTGTAGGCAGGAATGCCCGAGTTGCCGGTCTTACCGGCGGAGAGACGCACCTTCAGGTTAGACACCGTGTTGCGGATACCTGCAAAGAAGTCTTCCTGCGATGCGTTCCAGGAAAAGCCCACGGAGGGGAAATAGCCCCATTTATTATTGGCACCCAGCACAGACGATCCGTCTGCACGGGCAGACAATGTAAGGTTGTACTTGTGCAGGTACGAATAATTGATGCGGGCCAGCCAGGAGTTCATGGTCCAGGTATGCGCATTGGAAGTGGGCAATACCGGCGTGGAGCCTGCGCCCAGGTTGTTATACCCGGTAAGGTCATTGGAAAAATTCTTCACAGAAGCTACTGCCGATTCATCGGTGGCTTTCTGGGTAGTGAAGCCCGCCAGCACAATGAGGGAATGATCACTGCCAAAGGTGTGGTCGTACGTCAGCGTATTTTCATTAAGCCAGGTAGTGGATTTGATCTGGCCTACGGATGCAAAGCCACCGGGATTACCAAAACTAGTGTAGGAGGGTGCGTAATAATTCTGCTTGGTATTGATCAGATCCGCGCCCCCGGCCACTTTCAGCTTCAGATCGCGGGTAAGGCGGTATTCACCATAAATATTGGCCAGCACTCGGGTAAGATCACTTACATTCGTCACCGCCGTAATATCCTGCAGGGGGTTGGTGTTAGGCGTGTCGAAGAACGGGCTGCCGGTATAATAGCTGCCATCGTCATTGTAAATCTTTGCTACCGGTGCGGTGAGCAACAGGTTGGAAAAGGCCGGTCCCAGCGGGCCCACGCCCACACCGGGCTGTTGCTGCTGGCTGCTGCTGCCAAATGCATTCACGCCCACACGGAAGCGGTCAGACACATTCCGTTCATAGTTAATGCGGGCAGCATAGCGCTTGAAGTAAGTGGATTTCAGGATGCCATCCTGGTCAAAATAATTACCGGAAATGAGGTAGCGCGATTTATCATCGCCACCGGCAATGGATAACTCGTGGTTTTGAATGGGGGCATGACGCAAGCCCGCGCTTTGCCAGTCGTATCCCTGCCCAAGTGCATCCAGCTGTGCATCTGTGTAGGTCCTGGCCACGCCATCACTCACGTTAATATCATTTACCAGCGATCCCCATTGCTTTGCATTGAGCAGGGGTAGCTTCTTATCCACCTGCTGGGTCCCATAGTAACCGGCATAGTTCACATCGTCCGATCCTTTTTTACCACGGCGGGTGGTGATGATGATCACGCCATTGGCGCCATGGGAGCCGTAGATGGCCGTAGCAGCAGCGTCTTTCAGCACTTCAATGGATTCAATGTCGCTGGGGTTTACCGTGCTCAGTGCATTCACTGCGGGGCCGCTGCCGGCGCCGGTGGAGGTGTAACTGTTATTGGTATACACGATGAACCCATCGATCACATACAGCGGTTCATTGCTGAATGAAATGGAGTTGCCACCACGGATACGGATATTGGCCGTGCTGCCGGGCTGGCCGGAGGCCTGGGTGACAGATACGCCGGACACGGAGCCCTGTAATAAATTATCAAATGAAGCCGCCGGTTGTGCCAGTGCTACTTTTGATACGGAGGTTACGGAACCGGTAATGTCGCTGCGGCGCAGGGTGCCATAGCCTACTACCACCACCTGGTTCAACTGGCTTTGGCTTTCCTGCAAATGCACGTCCACGGCAGGGCCTGTGGCCACTACTTCCTGTGGTTGAAACCCGATGTTGCTGATGGAAAGCGTAAGGGGATACGTATGAGGTCTTGTAAATGCGAAGTTGCCGTTGTTGTCTGTTACACTCACTTCTTTAGAGCCCTTGATCTGCACGGTGGCGCCGGGAATGCGGCTGTTCTTCCCGTCCGTTACTGTACCGTGCAGGGACTTGCTTTGAGCGGTAGTAGCAGTGGCCGGTCCCTGCGCCAGTGCCGGCGCGGAAAGGCATAGCCATGCCGCAGCAAAGAAACTTTTTTTCATTACTTTTGATTAACGATTAAAAAATAGGCGTGCCGCCGGCAGCAATGCTGCGCGTCACATACGAGAGCCTTTTGTTTTAGTCAGGCCGGAAACAGCGCCAACTGTTCCCGGCCATTTTTTTGTCCCTGTCCCAAAGCGGGAGGGTAGGGGCCCAATGAATCCTACGAAACCCCTTTCAATGCTATGGAGGACCATGCCGGCTGGAAGGCGGGCACTGCCGGGTAATAAGCATATCGATACAATTATGTTGATGAAGAAGACCGGTTATTAGGAAGGGGAATACAGGACTAGCAGCCCATACAGCAACAACAACCGCCTGTTACAGGCCGGAAGTTATTTGGTTGAATAAAGATTGCTGACGGTTTACTGTGTGCCATCGGATTGCAGTTAAGATTGACCGGTTGATATGAAAACTGCCTGGTGGTAAGGGCAATAGTTTTACCACAGCAAAAATAGTTAAAAATATTAGTCTACAAAATCTGTAGGGTAAATATTTTTTCAACACACACACAAATGTTGCAACTTCTATAACGGGTTATACGTGGGTTTGGCATGCATTTCGGGGCTCCACAGGAAAATGGATTGCCCATGTCAGACAGTTTAGCCATTCCTTTTGTACCCGCACAACACCAGGGCGAGGCCACGGAAACGGCCGCCCACCATGTCTCCGCCGGCGAAGACGCCGCCCGCACGGAATTTACCGCAGCCGTGGTGCGCCTCAAGGCAGTGAACGGCTGGAAAGACCTGTGCGGCAGGTTTTCCTCCGGTTTTCAATTGATAGATCTTCATGGCAATGCCGTGGAAGGGCCGGCCCAGGCGGGGCTGTACATCCGCATTGACATACCCGGTCCCGGCAGCACCACTGGCCAGGGCTACGATTGGGTATTGATAGAAAAGGTGGAAGATGTGGTGCTGAATGACCACCAAGAGATCAGCTATATGCGCAGCCGGCCCACACAGCACCCGCTGCACAAAACGGAAGGGGTGGCGCATTTCCTCAACGAAGATGCTACCAGCACCTTTGTGATCACCCGTAATTACGACCAGCTGACCGCTACAGTGTACGGGCGTAATGAAGTGCCCAATACGCATACCGGGCACGTGGTAGATGATGTGCGCAATGCCATCATTGGCGCGTCCGGCGCCATCGGTGTGTCCAAACTGCAATGGAGTGCATGGGCTAAGGGCATGCTGGGCAGACAGGATTGAAAAGAGAAAACCTTATGAATATTACAGACACGTTGTGGGGAACGGGTGAGCACCTGGATGCACTGCAGATGGGTGTCCGTTCGTTCGTTACCTTTTTTGTATCCCTGGCTTTGCTGCGCCTGGGCGGTATGCGTATTTTCGGTAAGAAGTCGGCCCAGGACATGATCATCACTATCCTCTTTGGTGCTGTGCTGGCGCGGGGAGTCGTGGGCGCTTCGCCTTACTGGCCCACGGTGGTGGCAGCGGCCGTAATGGTGCTGGGAAACCGTGTACTGGCATGAGAAAAAAGCTGCTTAGTCCATCACATTGGGCCTGCGCTCGGGATGCAGCGTGTGCTTATCCAGGTAAAACAGGAACACTGTCTGGATAGAATTTTTACCGCTGCCATCATTCACCTTGTTGTAATCAAACTGGCGGATGTAGCCTGCCTGGAAGGCAAACAGGTCGCTGAACTGGTAACCGGCGCCGGCAAAGAAGCGGTTGCGCTCAAAGTAAGGCGCACTGTTCGTGAAGAATACTTCATCAAAAGCAGTGACATAAAAGGTATGCGCCACCACTTTGGGATGATTGATGGGCACCACGGGATTGATGCGGTAACGGAAACGGTTGCGGTAATCACCATTGAGCCAGCGCTGCTCAATGCGGTAACGGTGCTCTATTTTTACCCGGTCTATGTTGTTGTTAAGGATCAGTTGCTCCCACAGGCGGAACTCCTTTACCAGCGCGCCCCCCTTGAAATTGCCGGGATAATCAAAGGTGTGGTAGTTGCCCACGCCCAGCATCACTGACATTTTCTTCTGGATATTGTACACTAAACCACCCTTGGTCTCGTAATAATAAAAGTCCTGGGTAAGGCCCTGGGAGCGGGTTTGCGTTTCAAGCCATACAGAAAAGCGGTTATTCGGGTTGATCATGGCCGTGGCAATATCCCAGCTGCCCAGCCGGTCGGATTGTGCCTGTACAGAAAAGGGCAGGGCCAACAAAACGGCCACTGCAAAGCATTTGAAGTGTGTATACAATCGAATTACAGCATTTGGTTGATCCGCAAAGATAGGATTTCTACGCCATCCTGCGGTATTTGCGGCGATAGTCCTGGGGCGTAAGGCCGGTATATTTTTTAAACACGTTGCGGAAGGTCTTGATGTCGTTATAGCCCGCATCATACATCAGCGTAGCGATATTCTCCTCGCTTTTTTCCAGTGCTTTCTTAGCCGATTCTATTTTTACGCGTTGCAGGTATTCCAGCGGCGTGTTCTGCGTGGCACTTTTGAAGCGGCGGATGAAATTGCGCTTGCTCATGTTGGTATGCTCCGCCAGTTGCTCTACGGAGAGCGGCTCGCCAAAAGACGCTTCAATAAAGGCCTGCGCCTTCAGGATCAGTTCATCATTGTGGGTACGCTGTCCATGGAAAATAGCAAAGTGTGATTGCTGCACGCGGTCAATGTCCAGGGAGAACATCTTGCTGGCCCAGATGCCGATCTCGCGCCCGCAAAATTTCTCGATCATGTACAGCACCAGGTTCAGGGAGGAGAAGGCGCCCCCGCTGGTGTACACGCCATCAATATCGGTGATCACGCGGTCGGCCATGAAGTCCACGTTTGGGTAGCGGCTTTTCAGGTCCGGCATATCATACCAGTGGGAGGTACAGCATTTACCATCGAGTATGCCGGCTTCCGCCAGGAAATAGCTGCCGGAGCACAGGCTGGCGACTTCCGTGCCCTGCTGGTATTGCTGGCGCATCCACTGCTGCAGTTGCTGGTGCTTGGGCAGGGTTTCTGCCGGGGTCCCGTACCAGGCAGGGGCGATGATCAGGTCGGGACGGCTGGCCTGCGAGAGGCACTGGTATTGCACATAACGCTCGGGGAAATGCAAGAGGGTATTGGTATCGGCCACACCCACCAGGTTCACTTTAAAGGGATGGGGCCGGCCATTGGCTTCGTAATAGCGGTTCACATGATAAAACATATCCAGGGCGCCGGAAACAGTTGACAGTACTACATCTTCATGCAAGAGCAAGGCGATCGTTCTCATACGTGGAGCGGTTTTGATGTTTGCTGCAAACATAACAAAATATGGCATAAAAGCCCCCTGTTTATGTCCTGAATTGCCCGCATGCCCGGTCGCTTCAGGGAACGGTATCCTGGTCACGGAACTGCTGAAAGCCTGCCGGGGTGAAAGACAAAAAGTGGCAGTGGAGACCTGCCACCTGCGAGGGTTATAGCGGATGCGCGCCCACAAATGCGTTATACTCCTCGTCCGTATAGGGAGGGCAGGCGCCTGCCTTGCTGGTCACAAAGGCGCTCAGCCATGCGGCATTCTGCATGGCCTTCACAGGCCCCTGCTGGCGCAGTTTACCCGCCAGGAAGCCCGCCAGGAAGGCATCTCCGCTGCCTACGGTGTCCCGCACGGTTACCGGCACCGCGGGAAATACATGGTGATAACCTTTGGCATAATACACCGAGCCTTTCACCCCCTTGGTGAGCAACACTTCGCTGATCTTAAATTTATCCTGGAGGTAATGCACGCCATCCGCCTCGGCAACGTAAGGCTTGTCCAGCCAGTCCAGCAGTTGCTTCAGCTCACTTACACTCACCTTCAGCACAGCGGCCTTTTCCAGCAAGGACCGGATGAGGTCAAACGTGTAGAAAGGCGCACGCAGGTTTACATCAAACACTTTCAGGTGCGCTATTTCCAGCGCCGTAAAAAGCGTTTTCCGCGTGGTGGCGTGGCGTGCGCCCAGGCTGCCAAACACGAATGCGCCTGCCTGCTGTAGCAACGTTTCATACACAGGCTGCCATTCAATGTGATCCCATGCCACCGGCTGGACAATATCGTAATGCGGCTCGTGCTTTTCATCAAAGGTGGCCAGCACAGTGCCGGTAGGCTGGTTGGCATCTTCCTGGATGCCGGTGGCCGGCATGCCCCAGTCCTGCAATTGCGCCAGCAGCCGCTGACCCAGCTCATCACGGCCTACGCGGCTGATCATAGTGCAGGGAATATGTTGCTTTGTTAAATGATAGGCTACATTGAGCGGCGCGCCGCCGATACGGGTTGCGTTGGGAAAAATATCCCAGAGTACTTCACCAAAACTTACCACCGAGGAATCCATAAACCGTTTTTTATACGGCTATCAATATAAAAAATATCCGGCCATTTTTTATTCCTTTTTCATGCGCTGCGGTACCGGCAGCAGGATCATCCTGTACACAGCCATAGCCACCCTGGCAGCTATCACTGCTCCACCACTTCCGCTTGTAAATAACAGGTGAACGTAGTGCCTTTGCCCGGTTCACTCTTCACGTCAATATAGCCGTGGTGCATGGCGGCTATTTTTTTACAAATAGCCAGGCCCATGCCAGTACCGGGATAAAGATTTTGATTGTGCAGGCGCTGGAACATTTTGAAGATGGTATCTGCATATTTTTCTTCCATGCCAATGCCATTGTCTGTAAACGACAGTTGCAGCCACGGATGTGCAGGTGCGGGGTTTGCGCCCGGCCATTCCCACGGCTGTCTTACCAGCCCGCGGATGATGATCACCGGGGATAGCCCCGGCTTGCGGAATTTAAGGCTGTTGGCCACGAAGTTGAAGAACAGCTGGTACAGCATGGATGCATGCCCCTTTATCACCGGCAGTTCAAAAGGATGGAGGAGGGCGCAGGTTTCCGTTACGGCATCGTAAAGATCTTCCCGCACCTGGGCCAGCGTATCTGTAAGGTCCACCGGCTCCGGCGGCTCCGGGTGCTCCTGGATGCGGGCAAATACCAGCACGTCATCCACCAGTGCGTTCATGCGCTGGGCGGCGATGTCAATTTTAAGCAGGTATTCCTTTACATCGTCCGGCAGTGCATCCGCATGTTGCTTGCGCAGGATATCACTGAAGAGCTGCAGTTTGCGCAGGGGCTCCCGCAGGTCGTGGCTGGCAATGAAAGCAAAGGAGGCGTGCTCCTCGTTCAATTGTTCCAGTTGCTGGTTCTTTTCCTGCAAAGAATTGTTGAGGGCCTGTAAATGCGCAGCAGCGCGCAACTGTGCGGCTATTTCCGGTGAAATATCATCCGCCGGCCCGTCCCCAATTTTCGTATGGCCGTTACCGTTAGCCACCGGCAGGGCGGCAATATGATGGGTGCTGTTGGCCTGTTTTACTGCTACCGGCACAAAGCGGTATTCCCCGAAAACCACTTCCTGGCCTTCTTCATCCGTGAGGCGGTAGGCGGTTACCTGGATCTTTTTCTTCTCCCCGTTCTTGGCTTTGATGCGGCTGTTGAACCGGGTTTCCCCTTCCGGCGGCAGGGCCGCCAGTTGTACTTCGAACAATACTTTGTCGCGCGGCATCATGAAGGCCAGGGCGTCTGCTTTGGAAAGCTCGTTGTTTTTAGTGGGAGGAATTTCGTGGAGGGCAAAGAGTGCATCGGACCAGACAAAAACGTCCTCTTCCTGCTTCCACTCCCAACTGCCCGTCTGATCACGGAGTTGGGTTTGGTTCAGCAGGCCGAGTAACCTCTTATTGATCTTGTCCTTTTGCGGTTTCGGTTTCATGCTCCTGTCCTATGTGCACTACGTTGTGGTGAGGCAATACCAGCGGGCCCCGGGTGAAGGGATGATAGCGGGCCCCTGAAACAGCATCTCAGATTGTAATAGCTTATGGCTCAAAAGATTGTCTGTCCACGGAATAAAGCGGCATAATTTGATAAAGCTAAGATAATAATCAGGCACCTAAATACGTTGCCTGGCGCATTGTTTTTTCAGGTAGGCATGGGGCCGGCTGTTCATGAAGGGCTTAGATATGGGGTGAAATGGTTATACACAACTGGCTGTTTATACTGCCGGGGCCGGCTCCTGGAAGGCGCTGGTTTTCCAGATTCTGGACGGATTTCCAGGAAATGGACCTGGCACACAAGGATGCCAAAACCGCAGATGGGCCATGGTGGCCCGTTGGAATGGCTTCTGGCCGGGATGGCATTGGTTTCGCAATATAACTGTCAAATACGGGATGCATGGACGATAAGCTTAAGAGAAAGATCTTCCTGGTAGACGATGATCCATTCAGCCTGACAATGTACGGTGCCTATTTAGACGGACAGGGTTATAAGAACGTATCTGGTTTTGCCTCCGGCGGAACCGTGCTGGAAAAGCTGAAAGAAGGGCCGGACATTGTGTTGCTGGACCACCGGCCGGGTGATATGCCGGGGCTGGAAGTGCTGGACCGCATTAAGCGCTACAACCCGAATATTTACGTGGTGCTCATGAGCAGCCAGGAGGAAAAAAAAATGGCCGAAGCTGCCGTACAGGCAGGCGCTTTTGATTACATCACCAAAGAAGGAGCGGTGCTCCCCAGGATCACCGAAGTGTTGAACCGGATATTTACCGTACAGGAATATTTAAATAAGAAAAATTCACAGTCTTCCCGTTTCTTTTTCCTGTGAGCATGGTGATGAATAAATAGAATAGAATTACAACGCATATTTGTTACTATCCCTGTGAAGATGCCTGTTTATCCTTAGCCTCTGAAGTATTATTATCAACTTAAAAACTATGAACATGTTACAGCAACTGATTGGTTTTTTGACAAGCATATTGATGCCGGGAAAGCAGGCACTGAAGCCACAACCGGTAATGCTGCGACAGCTGCCCAATGTACGCCGCTAGGTTTTTCATGATCTGTGCCTTTAACTTTTTTTGAAATAATGCGCATCGCAGGCTGTTATAACATCACAACATTTTTTAACAGCGGTGCAGCAGTTTTGTGAGGAGATTTTTTATCCGTGCCTTTGAAGACATCCCTGTTGATTTTGAACGTTTGATAGGTGAGTAGTGCCTGTTTATCCCTTCCTTTGAGAAGATATCCCGGAACCTGATTACCGGTTCCCTTGAGAAAATGGGAGGATGGTTTGATGACGTGGAGCCTGTGCCAACTTAGAGTTTTTTGCCAACGAAAATTAAACGAAGTGTGTGAATGTGAAGGAGTGGAATAGTTAGGGAACCGCCAGGCGGGCAATAGCCGGGGCGAATTGAGGGGTGGGTTTTGGAAGTAGCCGAAGCCGCCCGCCTGCGGGGTACCTGATGCAGATGATGTAAATGTAAAATGTGTATTTTATCCTGTTATCCGGATTTGTCTAAACTTACAACGATCACCGGTATGAATTGCGGATGAGCATAAATGCCCTGTGACAGTGAAACGCGGCGCCCGGCCGGCATAGCCTCGTTCGTGATTCATGACCTGGTATCGGTACAAATAATTACCTGATCTCAATACCTGTTTATAAATAATTTAGCATGGTTTCCGTTTATGTAGACGAGCTGGGGGATTACCCCCGGCTTTCTTTTTCCCGTTAAATACCTGCGCCCCGTTTTTCTTGCACGCGTCCCCGGTTTCTTGCATCAAATTTGCTATCTTCAAAATCCAATTGGAACCCTTTTTAAAACGCGTGCTTTTGTTCAAGATTTTCATTGTAGAAGACGATCCCTGGTATGGCGAAATTTTGCAATATCATTTGGGCCTGAACCCCGACTACGAAGTGACCTTGCTGAAAACCGGCAAAGAGTGCCTGGCACAATTGTCGAAAAAGCCGGATCTCGTAACCATTGACTTTTCCCTGCCCGATCTCAACGGGGAAGAATTGTTCAGGAAGATCCGGGCCACCCAGCCCCACCTGCCGGTGATCGTGATCAGCGCGCAGGACAAGATCACTACGGCCGTAAGCCTCCTGAAACTGGGAGTGGATGATTACCTGGTAAAAGACGATCATACCAAAGAGCTGTTGTGGAAGTCCATCATCCGCATCCGCGAAAATCTTTCCCTCAAAGAAGAGATCAGTGAGCTGAAAGCCGAACTGAAAACGAAATACGATTATTCCAATACCATCGTGGGCAATAGTGCGGCTATCCGGCAGGTGTTCCGCCTCATTGACAAAGCGGCTGCCTCCACCATCAACGTGTCCATTACCGGCGAAACCGGTACCGGCAAGGAAGTGGTGGCCAAGGCGGTGCATTACCACTCGCCCCGCGCCAGCCAGCCCTTTGTGGCAGTGAATATGGCCGCCATTCCCAAAGAACTGGTGGAAAGCGAACTGTTTGGCTACGAAAAAGGGGCCTTCACCGGCGCCCAGCAACGCAAGACGGGCAAGTTTGAAGAGGCAAACGGTGGCACCCTTTTCCTGGACGAGATCGGGGAACTGGAACTGGGCATCCAGAGCAAACTGCTGCGCGTGCTCCAGGAAAAGGAACTGACCCGCCTGGGCGGCAATGGCAAAGTGAAACTGGATTTCCGCCTGGTGGTAGCTACACATAAAAACCTGGCGGATGAAGTGCGTAAAGGCCACTTCCGGGAAGACCTGTACTACCGCATTGTAGGCATGCCCATCGTCCTGCCACCCCTGCGCGAACGGCGGGAAGACATCCTGCTCCTGGCCCAGCATTTCCTGAAATTATACAGCAAAGAAAACAAAGACACGGAATACAAACTCTCCGCGGATGCGCGCCAGAAACTGGTGCAATACCCTTTTCCCGGTAACATCCGGGAACTGAAAGCCGCCGTGGAACTGGCCGCCGTCATGTCTGAGCACCACCAGATCGAAGCCGCAGACATCACCTTCATGAGTGACCTGACCAAAGATCCCCTGGAAGGCAAAGAGATGACGCTGCGCGAATACACAAGGCTGATCATCAAAAATTACCTGGAAAAATACCAGGATAACGTAGTGCTGGTGGCGGAGAAACTGGACATCGGCCGCTCCACGATCTACAAGATGATGCAAACAGGGGAGTTGTAGCGGGTAATCAATTTAACAAACGGACCATCTAACCATATCTGACATGGCAAACATTCAAGACCTGGAAGCGCAGATCAGGAAAACGGAAGCGGAACTGGATGTTTTGCGCCGCCAGCTGGCCGCAGAGCAGGCAGGGCATGCAGGGCCGGTAACGCCGGCGGAGAAGGCGGTGGACCGCAGTGGGGTAGAGCGCATGCAACGTAAGCTGGAACAGGATTCCAGGCGATTGTTCAACGTGCTGTCTAACCTGAACGAGGCCGTGTTGCTGGAAGATGAACAGGGCAATACCCGGATGGTGAATGATACCTTTTGCCGCTTGTTCGGCATTGGGCGGGAAGCCCGCCAGTTATTGCAATTGCCCGCCCGGGTGATCTGGAGGGCCATCCGCAGCAAGTTCAATGACCCTGGCATGTTCCTGCCCGGCATTGAAAAGGTAATGCAGCAGGAAACCCCCACCCTTAATGAAATATTGCTGCTCCATGATCAGCGCATTCTGCAGCGCGATCATATCAAGATCCTTGATGGCCGGCAATTTGCAGGCAGGCTTTGGCGCTTCCGCGATGTAACCGAACAGGTACGCACCAACGAAAAATTGAAGACCAGTGAAGAAAAATACCGCAACATCATTGAAAGCATGAACCTGGGCCTCCTGGAAACAGACAACCAGGAAAACATCATTTATGCCAACCAAAGTTTCTGCGACATCACCGGCTATACGGTAGAGGAGCTGAAAGGCCGCTCTGTGTACAGTGTGCTCACCCGCGGGGAGAACACTTCCCTGATGCGGGAAAAGAATCTGCTGCGCAAGAAAGGCGTGTCTGACGCCTACGAGATCCGGACCCGCGACCGGCGCGGCCATGTAAAGTGGCTGCTGATCAGTGGCGCCCCCCTGTACGACGGCCAGCATACACAGGTAGGCGCTATTAACATTCACCTGGACATTACAGAACAGAAAAAACTGGAAGTGGAACTGCGCGAGGCGAATCTCAAAGCGGCAGAATCGTCCCGCGCAAAAGAGATCTTCTTTGCAAACATGAGCCATGAGATCCGCACGCCCATGAACGGCATCCTGGGCATGACGGAGCTGCTGAAACAAACCGTCCTGGATGAGCAGCAGCAGGGCTACCTGAACGTGATACACCGCTCTGCAGACAACCTGCTCGTGATCATCAATGATATCCTGGATTTCTCTAAAATGGAAGCTGGCAAGCTGCAACTGAAGCAGGTGCATTTTGACCTGTTTGAGCTGGTGTACCAGTTGCAGGCCACCATGCAGCCCCGCCTCCGCGAAAAGAACCTGCTACTTACCGTAGATATTGATGAAACCACACCCCAGCACCTCCTGGGTGATCCTTATCGCCTGAACCAGGTCTTGTTGAATCTTGTAAACAACGCGGTAAAGTTTACAGACCTGGGCTGGGTGAAGATCAGCGTAACCTGCAACCGTATTGCGGAGCGCCAGGTAAGCCTGCACTTTGCCGTGCAGGACACAGGCATTGGCATTTCCCCGGAATACCTGCGCAGCATTTTCCAGAGCTTCTCACAGGAAGATGGTACCGGCACCCGTGAATATGGCGGCACCGGGCTTGGACTGGCCATCACCAAGCAGCTGGTAGAGCTCATGGGTGGGCAGATCAGCATTGAAAGTGAAAAACATACCGGTACCACCGTACACGTGGAGCTAACCTTTAACATAGGCGAGGCGCCGCCCAAAAAAGAAAGCGTTGTCCGCAAACAGACCGATGAACTGAAAGGCCTGAAAATACTGGTAGTAGAAGATAATGAATTTAACCGCCTGGTAGCAGGCTCCCTGTTAAAGAACCACGGCGGCACGGTGCTGGAGGCGGAAGATGGGCGACAGGCCCTGAACGTAATGCTGGGCAACCACGTGGATGCAGTGCTCATGGATATCCAGATGCCGGTAATGAACGGTTATGATGCCGCAAGGCTCATCCGGCAGGAACTGCGCCTGCAAACGCCCATCATTGCCCTCACTGCCAATGCGCTGCAGAGAGAACGTGAAAAATGCCTGCAGGCCGGTATGAACGAGTGGCTGGTGAAACCCGTGAATGAACAGGAACTGATCAGCACCATCCTGCGCCTCCTGGGCCGGATGGCCGACGTAAAGGTGAATATCCTGGAAACCGCCATGGCAGTGGATGACCAGCGTGCGCTATACTCCCTGGAAGGCCTCCGCAAAATGGCCGGCGGCAATACGGACTTTGTCCAGCGCATGGTAAAAGTGTTCACAGACATTACGCCTGCTTACATTAGTGACCTCACAAAAGCCACCCGCGAAAAGGACCTGCATACCATCAAGGCCATAGTGCACAAAATGCGGCCCAGCATTCACAACCTGGCCATTTCAAAACTGTACACGGTAATAGAAGACCTGGAAAGCAGGACCGGGTGGCAGGATGATGTAGCCGGCCATACCCGGTTATTGACGGATACGCTGGCTGAAGTACTGGCGCAAATGGGAAAGGAAATTAGCTGACCGCATTATTGCAGGAACCCCGCCACGGCCGCTGCAAATTCCGGCGTGGACGCCGCATGGTTATGATCGCCTGGCACAGATGTGATCAGCGTGCCATGCGGGAAAACCTTTGCCAGGTCTGGCGCAGAACCATTGTCTACATCGTCTTTGCCACGGATCACCAGTACCGGTTGTTTCACTTGTTGCAATGCCGCCACTGGTGTGCTGGGCTGCTCCTGCTGCATGCAGGCCAGGGCCTGGCGGTCAAGGCCGGCGGTGGTCACATATTGGATCATACCGGCCAGTTCCGGCACGCTATCGCCACGCAGGGCATGGTAAAACATAATCCGGCGCGGCCACTGCGGGTTGGTAAAATCAATGCCCATGCCGCCCAGCACGGCCTTGTGCACGCGCCTGTCCAGCACCAGCAGGCGGGCAGCAATGATGGAGCCACGGGAATAACCCAGTACATCATAGCTACGGATATGCAGCGCATTGAGCAAACCCATAATATCTTTAGCTTCTGCATCATGAGCATAAGCGCTGCTGTCGTGCGGGTGGTCTGAAAGGCCATTGCCACGCAGGTCCAGCGTGATCACGCGGAAACCATGTGCCAGGAGGGTATCCGGGAGGGCTGCTTTTTTCCAGGTACTGCTGTTTACAATAAAACCATGAATGAGTAATACGGCGGGGCCTTTATCGCCCTTTACTTCGTAGTAGATCTTAGTGCCGTCAAAAGAGGTGTAGTATTGGCCTGTATGCTGCGCCCACAGCGGGCCCGCAGCCAGTAAGAAAAGGAGGATCAAACAAAATTGCCTGCGCATAAGGAACAGTTTTTTCCGGGGAAGAAAAATAGCCCTCGCAGCAAGGCGCGGGCCATCTGTTAATGTGGAATAAAAAAATTACACCAGGTTCTTTTTAATATAGTCAATGCTGGTGATGATGGCTTGTTTGGGCGGCGCGGCAGTGTAGGCTTCCTGTTCTACAAAGAAGTTTTCAAAGCCCGCTTCTTTCTTGTGTTGGAAGATCTTTTTAAAATCGATCACACCTTTACCTACTTCACAGCTCTCCTTTTGCGGTTGCAGGCGCATGTCTTTAACATGCCACATGGGGAAGCGCCCGGGATATTTGTTGAACAGGTCTTCCGGCTTGATGCCCGCATACACTACCCAGTAAATATCCATTTCAAAATGTACCAGCTTGGGATCTGTGTTGGCCAGCAGGATGTCGTACCCCCTGGTGCCATTGAGATCCCCGAATTCAAAATTGTGGTTGTGGTAAGCCAGGCGCATGCCCGCGTTGTTCACCAGCTCTCCTGCATGGTTGAAGCGGTCTGCCAGTTTTTTGTAATCATCCGCAGTGGTGCGCAGCTTGTCAATGAGATAGGGGATGGTCACAAAATCGTGGCCCAGTGTTTTTGCATCTTCGATCACGGTTTTTACCTCGTCATCATTGCCCTTCAGCAGGTAGTCCATCAGGGCGTAGTGGGCGCTGGTGGTTTGTAGGTTATTGGCTTGCAGCAGCGCCTTCATTTCCGGCACGCTCAGGCCAAAGTACTGGCGCCTGTTGTAGCCAAACAGTTCTACGTTGGTGTAGCCCGTTTTGGCAATGGCTTCAATGGTGCCTTTAATGTCTTTCTGTGCATCCGTGCGCAGGGTGTAGAGTTGAAGGCCGATCAGTTTTTCTTTGGAGGTGGCAGCATGAGCCGCAAAACGTGGAGCAAGAAGGGCTGCGGCAGACAGTAAACCTGCACTGCGCAGGAAGTCCCGGCGTGTAGTCATAAGTGAAATTTTATAAACGTGTCCGGGCAAAATACACAACAAAACTGATGTTTTAACATCAAAATTTGCGCCACCGGAAAAATAATAGTGTACAGAACACACTTTATCAAAAGGGCTTTGTATTTTACCGTTCTCAAAAGCATCCACGTTATATGCAAGCATTGAAAACCATGGCCGCATCGCTGTTGCTGGCCGGCGCCACCGCGGCCCCCGCCCTTGCCCAGCAGGCCTATACTGTACAAAGCCCGGACGGGCACCTGTCTGCCCGCATTTTTACCGGCCCTCAGCTGCGTTACCAGTTACTCCGCGATGGGGAAACCCTCATTGATACTTCTGCTATTTCCCTGCAGCTCTCCACCGGTGAGATCCTGGGTAAGCCCGCCCTGGTGCGCTCCCAGCACAAAGGCAGCGTGCAGCAAATTATCAGCGCGCCGGTGTATAAAAGAAAAACCGTCAATGATCACTATAATGAACTTACACTTGCGCTGAAAGGCGATTACAGCGTAGTGTTCCGTGCCTATAATGAAGGCGTGGCTTACCGTTTTGCCACCAGTAAGAAAGCCGCTTTTGATGTGGTGAATGAAGAAGCCACGTTCAACTTCCCGGCCAATGACAGTGCCTGGGTGCCTTACGTGCGCCAGGATAATCCCGCTTCGTTTGATGCGCAATTCTATAACTCCTTTGAAAATACCTACACGGTGGCGCCCCTGGCCAGCCTGGACAGCCGCCGCCTGGCGTTTTTGCCGGTGGCGGTCAATGCAGCCGGTGGCAAGCACATTGCCATCACGGAGGCCGACCTGGAGAACTACCCGGGCATGTATGTGAATGGTGGTCACGGGCAAACGCTGAAAGGCGTGTTTGCCCCGGCTCCCAAAGACATCGAGGCCGGTGGCCACAACATGTTGCAGGGGGTGGTGAAAACCCGCCAGCCTTACATTGCCCATTGCGAAGGGGCGCGCAACTTCCCCTGGCGCATTATGGCGGTGAGCACGCAGGACACCCAGCTGGCGGACAATGACCTGGTGTACAAACTGGCATCGCCCTCCCGCGTGGCGGATGTAAGCTGGGTAAAGCCCGGCAAAGTGGCGTGGGACTGGTGGAACGACTGGAACATTTACGGCGTGGATTTCAAAGCGGGTATCAATAACGATACGTACAAGTATTACATCGACTTTGCATCCGCCCACCACATTGATTACGTGATCCTGGACGAAGGCTGGGCCGTAAACCTGAAAGCAGACCTCTTCCAGGTGATCCCGGAAATAGACCTGCAGCAACTGGTGGATTATGGCAAACAAAAAGGCGTGCGCATCATCCTGTGGGCGGGGTACAACGCGTTTAACCGTGACCTTGAAAAAGTATGCAGGCACTTCTCCGAAATGGGGGTGGCAGGCTTTAAGGTGGATTTCATGGACCGCGATGACCAGGCCATGGTAAATTTCTACTACCAGGCGGCCGCCACTGCCGCCAAATACAGGCTGCTGCTGGATTTCCACGGGGCATATAAGCCAACCGGCCTGCAACGCACTTACCCGAACGTGGTGAATTTTGAAGGCGTGCACGGCCTGGAAAACATGAAGTGGGAAACCAATTCAGACCAGGTAACGTATGATGTAAGCATTCCCTACCTACGCATGCTGGCAGGCCCCATGGATTACACACAAGGCGCCATGCGCAATGCTACCCGTGGGAATTACCGCGCCGTAAATGCGGAGCCCATGAGCCAGGGCACCCGCTGCCACCAGCTGGCGGAGTACGTGATCTTTGAATCGCCCCTGGAAATGCTCTGCGATGCACCTACCAATTACATGGCGGAAAAAGAATGTACGGAGCTGATTTCGGCAGTGCCCACCGTGTGGGACAATACCATGGCCCTGAATGGTGAAATGGGGCAATACATTTCCATTGCGCGCCAGTCTGGCAATTACTGGTATGTAGGCTCCCTCAATAACTGGACGGCCCGCAATCTTACGCTGGACCTGGGTTTCCTGGGCAACGGGCATTACAAGGCTGAAGTATTTAAAGATGGCGCCAATGCAGACCGTGCCGCCAAAGATTACAAACGCGAGATCATCGACGTACCGGCAAACAAGCAGTTGACCATCAGCATGGCCCCAGGTGGTGGGTATTTTGCACGGATCTATGCAGAGTAAATTGCCATAAAAAGAACACCATCATAAAAAAATCCCGCCTGCTTTTCCAGCGGCGGGATCTTTTTTATGGTATGCCACGATATGCTATGCATTGGCCAGCGCACGGTCCAGGTGCACATAGCCACCATCCACGTGCACCAGCTGCCCAGTGGTGTGTGACGACCTGGGGGAAAGCAGGAAAGCCGTGGTATTGGCAATTTCTTCTGCGGTGGTCATGCGGTGCTGCAGGGGAATGCGCTGCGTGATCTCGTGCAGTTTTGCTTCAGGATTGGGCAGGGTCTGGATCCAGTTCTCATATTGCGGTGTCCAGCATTCCGCCACTACCACGGCGTTCACGCGGATATTGTATTTCAGCAGCTCTACAGCCCACTCCCGGGTGAGCGCATTGCGCGCGCCGTTGGCGGCAGCATATGCAGAAGTACCTCCCTGGCCGGTCTCGGCGGTCTTGGAGCTGATGTTCACAATAGCTCCCTGCGAAGCTTTCAGCGCCGGCAATGCATGATGTGCCAGCAGGTAATAATGCACCACGTTACGGTGCAGAGAGGTCATGAAACCCTCGTAGCTGCCGTGTTCCAGGCTTATGCCGTCATTGAGTCCCGCGTTATTCACCAGGCCGTCTATGCGCCCGTAGGCATTCAGCACCGTTTGTACAGCAGTGGCACATGCCTGCGGATCGGAAAGTTCTGCGGTCACGGCCAGGCCGGATGCGCCCAGGGTGGCCAGGTGCTGCAGGGCCGCTTCATTGTCGCGCGGATCGCGGCCAAGGATCACGGGGATCGCGCCTTCCGCGGCCAGCACGTTCACAATGCCATTGCCTATGCCTTTTGCCCCGCCGGAAACGATGATCACTTTTTGTTGTAATTGAAGGTCCATATCTGTTGTAAAACGAAAGATCAAAGATTGTAAAAACGCTGCGCATTCCCGTGCCAGAAGGCGGATTGCTCTGCATGGGAGAAGCGGCTCACGAAATCGTCCACCAGGTTATGCACCTGCTCATAACTGCCCGCCAGCAGGCATACGGGCCAGTCGCTCCCGAAGAGCACGCGCTGTGCGCCAAAGCATTCCCATACGGTTTCCAGGTAGGGCTTAAAATCCGCGGGCTGCCACCGTTGCCAATCGGCCTCCGTGACCATGCCGGACAATTTGCAATACACGTTTTCCTGGGCCGCAATATTTTCCAGGCGAAGCCGCCACGTGTGCAATGATTTGTCGCGGATGGGAGGCTTGCCCAGGTGGTCCAGCATAAAGCGCTGTCCAGGCAAAGCCGCCGCCAGTATGGGTATATGTACTAACTGGTCCGTATGCACGACAATATCAAAGGTATAATCGTATTGCGCCAGCATCTTCAGTCCTTTTTTAAATGCCGGTTGCAGCATGAGCGCACGGTCTTCTTCGTCCTGCAAAATATAGCGGAAGCCCCGGATCAGCGGCTCTTCCCGGTAGCGTTCCAGGTGGGCGCGCAGGTCCGGCATGCGCGGATCTATCCAGCCCACAATACCCCGGATATGATCACAACGATGGGCCAGCCCCAACAGGAAATTATTCTCCGCCAGTGACTGGTCTGCCTGCACAGCAATGCCGTCATAAATACCGTGCTGCTGCATGAGCGGGCGCACGGCATCCGGCAAAAAATCGCCCCGGATCACGGCCATCTCCGGCGTGATCCAGCTGTCGCGTACCGGGTCGTACTTCCAGAAGTGTTGGTGAGTATCGATCTTGAGCATAAAAATCGTACAACGTACAATGTACAGCGTACAACGTACTTGTGTTTTGTTCGGTATTTAATTTAATGTCGTTTGCGCGGGGCCTTTCCTGCTGACGGGCTGGGTCGTTGTACGCTGTACGTTGTACGCTGTACGTTGTACAATTTTCAAAACGCAAATACCTGTTCCATCAACTTCCACTTTTCGCCGGGGGCGGCAAAGGGGAGGGGTTGCTGGAACTGTGCCATCAGGGATTCCCAGGCTTGTGCCCGTCCGTTTGCGGCGTCCATGGCGGCTTTGCGGGCGAAGGAAAAGTCGGGCGTTGTTTCCATGATCATAAAAAGGCGGTTACCGGTGCGGTATATTTCCATGCGGGTAATGCCGGCATCGCGGATGCTTTGCAGTACTTCGGGCCACACCTGCTGGTGCCAACGGTCGTAGGAGGCAATGGCTTCCGGCGTGTCAACCAGGTCCAGGGCCAGGCAGTATTTGTTCATAAGAGGAAGATAGTTAATGCGCTGCAGAAAGTTGTACTTCCTTTACCGCAATATTTTTAAATGCAAAGAAGGCTACCACGGCAAAACAAATGATGGGTACCGCGTAGGCCAGCTGTATGTTGTGCGTAATGTCTGATACGAAGCCCATGAGCACCGGGAATACGGCGCCGCCGGCAATGGCCATTACCAGGAAAGACGTGCCTTCCTTGGTACGGGGGCCCAGGCCGCGTATACTCAGTGCAAAGATGGTAGGGTACATCACGGACATAAAGAATTCCACCCCACCAATAGCGTACACGGCAGCCTGTCCTTCGCCAAAAACGGCCAGCAGGAGCAGCAACACGTTGATGCCGGCAAAGAGCAGCAGCAAGCGGGCGGGAGCTATGAACCGCATAAGGTAAGTGCCCACAAAACGGCCTGCCATGAATAAGGCCAGGAAGTAGGCCAGCAACAGGGCGGCCTGCTTTTCATCTGTCTGGGCCGCATGCCAGGCAAAACGGATAAAGAAGCTGCTCACCCCCACCTGTGCACCCACATAAAAGAACTGGGCAATAACGCCCAGGCGCAGGTTAGGCTCGGAGAGCACGGACCAGTCCAGCGAAGTGGCTTCCTGCGGTGGTTGTGGCTCCGGCAGGTGCGTGCGCCAGCATACCACGGCTACCAGGGCCACCACGGCGGCTATGAGCAGGTAGGGGATCTGCACAGTGGAGGCCTCGTGCTGGAGGTAAGCCAGCAGGTCTGCTGATGGCATGGCCTTCAGCTGTGCCTCCGTATAAGTGGTGCCGGAAAGGATGAACTGCCGGCCCAGTAAAGGTGCCAGGCAGGCGGCCAGCCCGTTGAATGATTGTGCAAAGTTGAGCAGGTGCACGCCCTTGCCGGGCTGCTCCATATCGCCCAGCTCCGTCATATATGGGTTGGCGGCCGATTCCAGGATGGTACAGCCGCAGCCGATGATGAAAATGGCAGCCAGGAAAAAGGCGTAAGCGCGGGTGCCGGCAGCGGGATAAAAGAGGAGGGCGCCCAGCACAAAGAGGCCAAGGCCCGCCAGTATGCCCACTTTGTACCCAAACCGTTTCAGGAACATGCCCGCAGGTATGGCCATAAAGAAGTAAGCCATGAAGGTAGATGCGTCAATAAAAGACGATTGGATGTCGGAGAGCTGGCAGGCTTTTTTCAAATGTGGAATCAGGATGGGATTCAGGTTGATCGCAAATCCCCATAAAAAAAAGAGGGCGGTGACCAGCACTACCGCTACCCCGAGAGAGCGTTTCTGCATTAAAGGCGTTTGTACAAATGGTCCCGGCGAGCCGGGAATAAGGCGTGGATCAAGTTACAAAATAGGAACGTTTTGCGCAGGAAATGCGGCGGATTTTAACGAAAGGGCATAGGATATTAACCTTTTAGGGGAATGTGGGCTTGTGGCGGTGTAATTGAGTACCGTTTTGGGCGAAGGAGGCCTGGAAATGGGGGAGCTATCGTGTTGCGGTCACTGCAAAAGTAATGGCACTTACGGCGCTTTATTGATCATCACGGGGGTACTGCCCTGCTTAAGCTCCCGGGCGCGGGTTGGGTGAAAAGGATAAATTTCTTGTCAGTAACATGGAATTAACCGAAAATTGCAGGCAGCTGATGGCTGTTGTGCAGCGGCCATCAGCGCACGGGAATCCTGCTTTTCTTTCACGCTTTTTACACAAATCCTCATGTTCAAATTAGTATTGCTCCGCCATGGTGAAAGCACCTGGAATAAAGAGAACCGGTTTACCGGGTGGACCGATGTGGACCTCACCGAAAAAGGCCGCCAGGAAGCTGCGCAGGCGGGCCGCATCCTGCACCAGGAAGGCTACACGTTTGACGTGGCCTACACTTCCGTGCTTAAGCGCGCTATTAAAACGCTGGATCTTTGCCTGGATGAAATGGACCGGCTCTGGATACCGGTGATAAAAAGCTGGAAGCTGAATGAGCGCCACTACGGCGCCCTGCAGGGATTGAACAAGGCGGAAACGGCGGCCCAATATGGAGAAGCACAGGTGCATATCTGGCGCCGCAGTTACGACATTCCGCCACCAGCCCTTACCCCGGACGACGATCGCTTTCCCGGGCACGACCCCCGCTATGCCGGCATTGCCCCCGCGTCATTACCGTTATTTGAATCGCTGAAAGATACAGTGAACCGCTTTGTGCCTTACTGGGAAACAGAACTGGCCCCCGTGGTCAAAAGCGGCAAAAAAGTGATCATCGCAGCCCATGGCAACAGCCTGCGGGCCCTGGTAAAGCACCTGGACCATATTGCTGACGATGCCATTGCGGAGCTCAACATTCCCACCGGCGTCCCCCTGGTGTATGAACTGGATGAGGCCCTGCATCCACTAAAGCAATATTACCTCGGTGATCCCGCGCAGATAGCCGCCGCCACCGCCGCGGTGGAAGCGCAGGGGAAGGCCCGGTGAGATGTGCGATGGCAGGTCAGCTACGGCCCCTGGAGATCAGCCAGATGATCACGAACACTACCACGGCCACCAGTAAAATGCCTACCCATACGCCAGCCTTGAAGATATCGCCTACTACCTGGCAGCTACTCAGTAACATGGTTGTAAGTGCTAAAAACGTAATACAGATCGCTTTCATAATGATGATTTAAGATGAGAAGTAAGTGGTGCCTGCGAAGGAGATAGCACATCCTGTGCCATTGCGCACGGGGACAAAAAAACCGCCCAGGAATAGGCGGTCGTCATTTTATCCTTATATCTAATAAAGCGTTTAGAAAAAAATCAGTTTGTATTAGTATAGGGAATGAAGATGAAAAATGGAGTGCAGGTTTTCAGGCTAGGTGTACAAAAGGTTTGAGAATAGGTTTAAGAATAGGTTTAAGGCATCGGTTGACACAAAGCTAAACACAATCTGTTGCCTAATTTGTAGCATTTATACTACAGCAACTTAGGGCCTATCGGCTTAATTTTGCGCGCGTCGCGGCCTTGTGTGCCAACTCACTATTCCAATTTATGCCCGGGGATAGCTCCAACGGAAAGAACGCCTTACCATATCCCGAAATTGTACGTAGCCCGTTTTCATTGTTTAAAATATGATATTGTTTATTGCAAGGCAAAGTCTTGTGAATAGGGATTTTTTATGTAGGTGCAGGTAAGAAAAAAAGAAGGCTTCCGTGCTCCTTTTTTATGGGCCGTAAGGATTGTTAACGGACAATAACATTTAGGCTGTGGTGCTCTGTATCCAGCCATGGTAGCGGATTGCAGGCGGTCATCATTACATTGGGCCGTAACTGTAGAAAATAAACTACAGATAGTTTTTAGGGTTGGCGGTAATTTGCGGCTCCCTTCCGGACCGGTGGTAAAAACCGGGGCTGATAACCGGTTGTTCAACTGCGGACGGAGGGGGTATTAATTTCACGTAATTGTGAAAATTGTTCACTAAGTTTGTAAATATTGACTATGCCTGCTGCCAGTCTTGCCTGATCTCTTAATGCCACACCTACGCTATCCCAACAGGACCTTGTAACAATATAACCGTGTACAGATGGCACCGATATCAGCTCTGATTTTACTGTCAGTTACAACAACATACCCAGGAACCAGCGCCGGAAACCGTGTGCGCGCTGACCAGGTATGGCAGTGCATACGCCATCAGAAAAGATGTTTGATTGCATAAGTAGTGTTCGTCTCCCTGTGAAATTGCTGCCGATTCAGATACATGCCATTAACCCAAACTGTGACGATGTTATCCCAAACCGGCTAAGACTTGTGTTATCTGCATTATATTTTATCAACCGCTGCTCCATTGTTCCGGCTAGTTGCATGGAAACGCGATGGAGCCGGTGCATACGGGGTACTGCTCTTGTGGGAATTTGGTATGAATTTAATCGTTTCGTGTTTACTTGTTTTTTTACCCTGGCATCAGGCGAACGGCGTGGCCGCAACGGCCAGTGGGCAACACCTGGAGTACAGGGTAGCCGCACCGCCATCCCTGGTGGCAGTGTCAAACGCACCCCTGCTGGAACATGCTGCTGTGGCGGGCTTGCCAGCTTTGCTGGTATTGGGCCTGGGCCAATGGGGCGTCATCCTTGCATTGCTTTTTTTGTTGGCGCTGGGCGTGCTGCGCTGGGACCTCTATCGCAGGCGACGTAAGGATAAAGCCCTGCTTGAGCAGATGCATGTTGAATATGAAGCCATGCAACACACCGTGGTAAAGCTGGAGCAACTGGAAAGCGTGCTGCAACAACGGTTGCGTGTACAGGAACGGCTCATCACCGCTATACTTCACGATGTAAAGAGCCCGTTATATTATCTCCTTATCTCCGCCCGCGCCCTGAGCCAACGGGTTATCAACGCTGCCGATGGGCTGCAGGCCGATGCCGCAGCCTTCTACGATGCTACTTATCGCATGTATCACCTGCTGGACAACCTGCTGCAATACGTGAAACTGCATGCGCAACATAAGCACCAGGTAAAGGAACGCATCCAGCTCCATGCCCTGGTGGCCGAGAAGATAGCCCTCTTTTCCAACATGGCCGCGGCAAAACACATCCGCATAGAAAATGCTGTAACAGAAGACATGGAGCTTTATTGCGACCGTGCCATGCTGGCTATCATCTTACACAACCTGCTGGATAATGCGATCAAGTTCACCGAGACCGGCACCGTGCGCGTGCAGGCCACCGCGGAAGATGGCGCCATTAAACTGGAAATAACCGACAGCGGTGTAGGCATGCACGCAGGTTGGATGGCCTGGGTGAACCAGCCGCCGGACGCCTCCCGGCCGGATCTTCCGGCGGAAAACGGGCTGGGGCTTTTCATTGTAAAGGAGCTATTGGCAGAGATCAACGGGCGCCTGAAAATGTGGAGTAGTAATACAGGGACGGTGGCGCAGGTGACGCTGGGGGTGTGAGCATGATGCACACTCAATTACTGCTGCTATACATCCGCACAGTGTCTGCCAGCTCAATGATATTATTCACTTCCAGTTTTGCAAAAATGCGCGTCTTGTAAGTGCTCACCGTAGAAAGTTGCAGGTGCAGTGTCTTGGAAATATCTGCCACGCTGCTGCCTTTAATGAGCAACTGCATGACTTCCGTTTCCCGGTTAGAAAGGGCCAGCAGGGGATTGCCGGTGGGACGGGCTTTTACGCTGCCGTTCAGTAGTTGTTGCCGTATGTTGGAGCTCAGGTATTTTTCGTTATTGAGGATCTGGTGCAGGGCAGTTTTGATCTCGTGTTCAGAAGAATGTTTTACCAGGTAACCATCTGCCCCGGCCTGCAGGTAGCGCAGCGCGTAGAGCTCTTCATCGTATGCAGAAAAGATAAGTATTTTGATCTTGGGCTGGCGCAGGCGCAGTACGTCTATCATCTGCAGGTTATCGCCGCCGGGAATATTGATGTCGAGGATGATCAGGTCATAATGCCGTTTGGCCATCTCCTTGAGGGCCAGGTCAAAATTGTCCACATCACGGATATAGACTTTGGGCAGCATATCGCGGATAAGGATCGTGATGCCGAGCCTTACAATTGTGTGGTCATCAGCAATTAAGATGTTAGTCATAGGAATTTTTCAGTCTAATAATGATACTGGGTCACGTCAGGGCTCACAGGCGCATGCTGATAAATGCGGCTTTTTCAGGGACACGGTTCTGCTTATGATCAAGAACGCAATTTACGTTGTAATGTTTTACAATACATAGAAATATTGAATTTGTAGTATTGCTACTACAAACCTCATTTAGCGGTGGTTCTATACGGAACTGAAAGATAATCAATCAATAGTAATCCTTACCTTTTTTTTGATGATCGGGATAGCAGGGATGAAGGTCTTCTTCAGAGACCACCTCTGTGGCCTCAAATGCGCCGGCAGAGCCGTCGGCGATGATGTCTTCCTCGTTGGGCACGGTGGAATAAGGCGGCTGCTCCGGCGGTGTGGCCGGCTTTGGATCGGATGTCAGGTAAATGTGTTCAAATAACATACTTCACTGGTTTCAAGGATGATGCCGGAAGGGTAAGTTAGCGTATAAGATACGATAATTTTATGGAATAATAAATACGTTCCCGGGTGGTGGCGGTCCAACCTGCTTAATGTTATCCATCCCGGAGGGCGATAGCCTTTCAAAATTTTTTATGGGTAAAAAATACGCTTATTAAAAAAATATTGTTCTTTTGTGCCGGCAACGGGCCGGCATTGGCCCGGGGGGCCGCTGGCAATAAACCTTATCCAATTCTCAACGATTCCACTATGGCAGCCGATTTACTGCAAAACGTACACACCCGTTTCAACCTGCTCACCGGTGAGTGGGTCCTCGTATCGCCCCACCGCAACAAGCGCCCCTGGCAGGGCAAGGTGGAAGCTGCTGCCGGCCTGCAGCGCCCGGCTTACGTGGCAGATTGCTACCTGTGCCCGGGCAACCATCGCGCAGAAGGCGTGGCCAATCCCGCTTACACGGAGCCATACGCCTTTACCAACGATTTTGCCGCCCTGCTGCCGGATACGCCGGCGGGCGAGGTCAATGAAGGAGATCTGCTCATTGCCCATAGCCAGAAAGGCCAGTGCCGTGTGATCTGCTTTTCTCCCCGGCACGATCTCACCCTGCCCCAGATGGAACTGGGCGAGATCGAAAAAGTGGTGACGCTCTGGAAAAATGAATTTGAGGCCCTTGCTGCACAGCCCTTCATAAAATACATCCAGATCTTTGAGAACAAGGGGGAGATCATGGGTTGCAGCAATCCGCATCCTCACGGCCAGATCTGGGCCCAGAGCGAGATCCCCACGGAACTGGTCAAGGAACTGCACCAGCAAAAAGCCTGGTTTGCCAAACATGGCCGCAGCCTGCTGGCGGATTACCTGGACCTGGAGCTGAAAAAACAGGAACGCATCGTGTGCGAGAACGAACATTTTGTGGCCCTGGTGCCTTTCTGGGCGGTATGGCCTTACGAAACCATGATCATCAGCCGCCGCCAGGTGGCAGACATCCGGGAGTTTACCGTGGACGAGCAAAAAGGGCTGGCCAGCATCCTGAAAAGGCTGACCACCCGGTACGATAACCTGTTCCAGACCTCTTTCCCATACTCCGCCGGCATGCACCAGGCGCCTGTAAATGACGGTGCGCACCCCGAATGGCACTGGCATATGCACTTTTACCCGCCGCTGCTGCGCTCTGCCACGGTGAAGAAGTTCATGGTAGGGTATGAAATGCTGGCCAGCCCCCAGCGGGATATTACGCCGGAAATGGCCGCCAACCAGCTCCGCGGGCTGAGCGAAGTACATTTTGCATCTTAAGGGCTGAAATAGCCTGGAAAATGTCATCCGGACAATTATCTGCCTGACAAAAGGGCATACGATCATATTCCAATATCCCAATAGATAAGCGCTATAGGGGTATTGGAATTTTTTTTTAGCATTTTGTTTATACAGGACGCCGTGCAGGCTGAAAGCGCCTGTTGTTAAGGCTTTACTGTTGAAAATTGTTTTTGGGGAATTCTTTTAAATATTGGCTTTTTTATATTTATTCCCTTTAGGGTTTTCGTTTTACATGATAAATCACTTTCTTTGATGTTGGATTTTACAAAAGGACAAATAATAAAACATCAGACATGAAATTCTTTATTGACACCGCCAACCTGGCGCACATTAAGGAAGCCCAGGACCTGGGTATTCTCGACGGGGTGACCACCAATCCTTCCCTGATGGCTAAAGAAGGCATCAAAGGAACGGATAACATCCTGCAACATTACAAAACCATCTGCGAGATCGTGCCCAATGGTGACATCAGCGCGGAAGTACTGTCCACCGACTTTGCATCCATGGTAGAAGAGGGCAAGAAGCTCGCTTCCCTGCATAAAAATATCGTGGTGAAGATACCGATGATCAAAGACGGTATCAAAGCTATCAAATGGTTTACCGACAACGGTATCAAGACCAACTGTACACTGGTATTCTCTGCCGGCCAGGCTATCCTGGCTGCAAAGGCAGGTGCTACTTACGTATCTCCCTTCATTGGCCGTATTGACGACAGTGGTTGGGACGGTACCCAGCTGATTGGCCAGATTGCCAGCATTTACGCTACCCAGGGCTTTGAAACAGAGATCCTGGCTGCTTCTATCCGCAACGCCAACCACATTATCCAGTGTGCTGAACTGGGCGCTGACGTTTGTACCTGCCCGCTGGACGCAATCCTGGCCCTGCTGAAGCACCCGCTTACAGACATTGGCCTGGCTAAGTTCCTGGAAGACGCCAAGAAAATGTAGTATACCATTCACCCCGCGGCGCTTTCGCCCCGATAGCGCCGCCGGGCGTGACTGACACCACATCCTGATACCACATCCGTATTTTCCGGCAGGTCCTGCCCGGGATAAAATTTCTAGTTACATGAATGTTCAACAGTTAAGCAATATTGCTGCACAAGTGCGCCGCGACATTGTACGCATGGTGCACGCCTCCCAGTCCGGCCACCCCGGCGGTTCCCTGGGTTGCGCGGATTTCTTCGTAGCCCTTTACTTCCAGATCATGAAGCGCAATCCTGGCTTCTCTATGGACGGTATTGGCGAAGACCTCTTCTTCCTCTCCAACGGCCACATTTCCCCCGTGTTTTACTCCACGCTGGCCCGCGCCGGTTACTTCCCGGTAGAAGAACTGGGAACTTTCCGTAAGCTGAACAGCCGCCTGCAGGGCCACCCCACCACCCACGAGCACCTGCCCGGCATCCGCATGGCATCCGGCTCCCTGGGCCAGGGCCTGTCTGTAGCCATTGGCGCAGCCCTCTCTAAAAAACTGAACAAGGATCATAACCTGGTATTCTCACTGCATGGCGATGGCGAACTGCAGGAAGGCCAGATCTGGGAAGCCGCCATGTTTGCTCCCCACAACAAGGTAGACAACCTCATTGCCACCGTTGACTACAACGGCCAGCAGATCGATGGCCCTACTGAAAAAGTATTGTCGCTCGGCAACCTGCACGCCAAATGGGAAGCATTTGGCTGGGATGTAATGGAGATGAACGGCAACGATATGGAATCCGTGGTGAAAGGCCTGGAAGAAGCCAAATCCCGCACAGGTAAAGGCAAGCCGGTGGTAATCCTGATGCACACCAACATGGGCCAGGGCGTAGACTACATGATGGGTACGCACAAATGGCACGGCGCTGCACCCAACGATGAGCAGCTGGCCGCCGCACTGGCACAGCTGACCTCTACGGAAAAGGATTATTAATACCACCACTCAACACATCAACAATGAAAAAATACACTTTCACCGAAAAGAAAGATACCCGTTCCGGCTTTGGTGCCGGGCTGCTGGAAGCGGGCCAGCGCAATGAGAAGGTAGTGGCACTCTGTGCTGACCTGGTCGGCTCCCTGAAAATGGATGCTTTCATCAAAGCGTTCCCCGAGCGCTTTACCCAGGTAGGCATTGCGGAAGCCAACATGATCGGCATTGCAGCCGGTATGACCATTGGCGGCCACATTCCCTTTACCGGTACTTTTGCTAACTTCTCTACCGGCCGTGTGTACGACCAGATCCGCCAGTCTGTTGCCTATTCCAACAAGAATGTGAAGATCTGCGCATCCCATGCAGGCCTTACCCTGGGTGAAGATGGTGCTACCCACCAGATCCTGGAAGACCTGGGCCTGATGAAAATGCTGCCCGGTATGACCGTGATCAATCCCTGCGACTACAACCAGACCAAGGCTGCCACCATCGCCATTGCAGCACATGAAGGCCCGGTGTACCTGCGTTTTGGCCGCCCGGTAGTGCCCATCTTCACCGCCCCCGACCAGCAATTTGAGATCGGCAAAGCCTGGATGGTGAACGAAGGTAAAGACGTGACCATCATCGCTACCGGCCACCTGGTATGGGAAGCCATCAAAGCTGGCGAGATCCTGGAAGGAATGGGCATTGATGCAGAGATCATCAACATCCACACCATCAAACCGCTGGACGAAGCAGCCATCCTGAAATCTGTAGCCAAGACCCGCTGCGTGGTCACTGCTGAAGAGCATAACCGCCTGGGTGGCCTGGGCGACAGCGTAGCCCAGGTGCTGGTCAAGAACGACCCGGTGCCCCAGGAATATGTGGCGGTGAACGACAGCTTTGGCGAGAGCGGCACCCCCGAACAACTGATGAAAAAATACGGCCTGGACGATGCCCACATCGTAGCCGCAGTACAGAAGGTGCTGCAGCGCAAAGGCAAATAGATCATTTACACAATGGGCCCCGCAAAGGCCCATTGTTGTTTTAAACCGATACCATGCTACAACTGGACTTTACACCGGAAGCTTACCTGTTTGATATGAACGGTACCATGATAGATGATATGGGCTTCCATCTCATTGCCTGGGCCAATGTGCTGAATAATGAACTGCACGCCAACCTGACGGATGAACAGGTGAAGCAGCAGATGTATGGCAAGAATGAAGAACTGCTGGCCCGCGTATTTGGAGAAGATCACTTTACGCAGGCACAGGCGGATGCCATTGCGATGGATAAGGAACGGGCCTACCAGGCCGCCTACAAGCCACACCTGCAGCTGATCAGCGGGTTGGGACCGGTGCTGGCGGAAGCGCAGCGCAAGGGCATTAAAATGGCCATCGGCACCGCGGCTATTCCCTTCAATATTGATTTTGTGCTGGACAACCTGCAACTGCGCGAATACTTTCCCGTAATTGTAAGCGCCAACGATGTGAAGCAAAGCAAGCCCCACCCGGAAGTGTTCCTCAAATGCGCGGAACTGCTGGGCGTGGCCCCTGCAAAATGCATCGTGTTTGAAGACGCGCCCAAAGGCGTGGAAGCCGCGCTGAATGCGGGTATGAAGGCAGTGGCCATTACTACTTTGCATGAAGCCCATGAGTTTGCGCAGTACCCGAACATCCTTGCATTTGTAAAGGATTACCATGACCCGGCGATACGGGAATTACTGGAACGGTAAGCGGGTTTTAGCATGGATGTTGTAAATTAAAGGATACAAATCCATGCTATGAGACGTTTACTCCCCGCCGCACTGTTGCTTCTTACCGCCACCGCCGCTACGGCACAATACCGCGATAACGTGGAAAGTACCGTGCAGGTGGTAGACCTTACCACCGGCGGCATTTCCACTGTCTATAAAGGCAAACGCCACCTGGAAGCCCCTAACTGGGCTCCGAGTGGCGTTTGTTTATTGGTGAACAGTGATGGAAAATTGTACACACTGCGCTGGCCGGAAGGACAGAAGATGACCCTGGCCAATTCCCTGCTGTGCCCTATCCCCACCGGCAGCGCCCATGACGTGAACAATGACCATGGCTTTTCCCCGGAAGGCGATTACCTCGCTATTTCCCATTTTATACCCGATAGCGCCGGTGTGAAAGGCGCTTCTGTGATCTCCATTATTCCTTCCTGTGGTGGTGCACCGCGCCGCATAACACCCACCGGGCCATCTTACTGGCACGGCTGGAGCCCCGACGGACAAACGCTGGCTTACTGCGCGGAGCGCAATGGTAACTTTGATGTATATACGATTCCCGCAAACGGTGGTACAGAAAGGCGCCTCACAGACAACGCCGGCCTGGATGACGGCCCGGAATACAGTCCCGACGGGCAGTACATCTACTATTGTGCTTACCGCGACAGCACCATGCAGATCTGGCGCATGCACCCGGATGGGAGCGGGCAGGAACCGGTACTGGCGGATGGGTATGACAACTGGTTTGCGCACCTTTCACCGGATGGAAGCCAGTTTGTAGTGATCACGTACCTGGAGCGCCAGCATGGAGACCATCCGTTTGGGAAGCAGGTGAAGCTGCGGTTGTATGATCTGAAGGAGCATACGGTAAGGGATCTTACGCCGGTGTTCTTTGGCGGTCAGGGGACGATCAATGTACCGAGTTGGAGCCCGGATGGGAAGATGATTGCGTTTGTGAAGTACAGGGTGTTGTGATAAATACGCATCGCACTTACCGGAATTTCCTGTAATTTCAATCCAATAAAATCCCCGCCAAATGAGTTTATTTGACAAACTGAGGAACGAGTTTATTGACATTATTGAATGGGTGGATAATAGCCAGGACGTCCTGGTGTGGAAGTTCCCCCGTTTCCAGAATGAAATTAAAATGAATGCCAAGCTCACTGTACGAGAGTCGCAGGTAGCGGTGTTCATTAACGAAGGTAAGATCGCGGATGTGTTCCAGCCCGGGATGTATACCCTCACCACCCAGAACATGCCTATACTGGCCACCCTGCAGGGCTGGAAGTATGGTTTCAATAGTCCTTTTAAAGCGGACGTGTTCTTTGTAAGCACCCGCCAGTTCACCAACCAGAAATGGGGCACCAAGAACCCCGTGATGCTGCGCGATGCCGAGTTTGGTCCCATCCGCCTGCGGGCGTTTGGCAGCTACGCCTTCCGCGTGAAGGATGCCGGCATTTTCCTGAAAGAGATCGCCGCTACCAATCCCGAATTCACGGTGGATGAGATCAATGAACAACTGCGTAACCTGGCCGTGAGCCGTGGTATGGATGCCATTGCGGAAGCAAAGATCCCTGCCCTGGACCTGGCCTCCCAATATGATGAAGTATCAAGACTCATCACCACCAAGATCAGCCCTGAGTTCAATGAGCTGGGCCTCGATCTTACCAAATTCCTCATCGAGAACATTTCCCTGCCGGAAGAAGTGGAAGCCGCGCTGGACAAGCGTTCCAGCATGGGCATTATTGGTAACCTGGGCGCTTATGCGCAGTTCCAGGCTGCCAATGCCATGGGCGATGCCGCCAAGAATCCCAATGGCGGCGGCCTGGTAGGCGCCGGTTTTGGTGCAGGCCTGGGTGCCTCCATGGCCGGCCAGATGGGCAATGTGTTCCAGCAGAACCAGTTCCCCGGCAACACCCCGGCTCCTGGTGCCGCTGCCCCGCCGCCCTTACCCTCCACCGCGCAGATTTTTGTAGCGGTGAATGGCCAGCAGCAAGGCCCGTTTGACCTGGCTGCCCTGCAGCAGATGGTCACCGCCGGCCAGTTGAACCCACAAACCCTGGTATGGAAAGCCGGCCTGGCCGCATGGTCGCCCGCCGGCGCACTGCCGGAACTGGCTGGTATACTGGCCAATATGCCGCCTCCCTTGCCTTGATCATTGACCGGAACAATAATAGCTTTCGTGCGCAGTCTGCAAAGGCTGCGCACGCCTGTTAGCAACAGGTACTACGTCACCCTTTGTATTTGCTTCCAATGCCTTTTGAAGAGAAAACAGCGGACACCCTCCACAACACCCTCAAGTGCTCCAATTGCGGTGCAGCCCTGCATTACGCCCCCGGCACTTCCAGCCTTACCTGCGAGTATTGTGGTGCGGTCAATAAAATTGAAGTGGAAGCCGTGGCCATTGCCCCGGTAGATTATGATACTTACATTGCCAGCGCCATAACACCCCAGAACGGCCAGGCCGCCAAGGTGGTGAAATGCAGCAACTGCGGGGCTTCTACTACCTTGCTGCCCAACGTTACATCAGACGCATGCCCTTTCTGCGCCTCACCGCTGGTTATCGCGCAGGCAAAGGACATGACCCTTCCCAAGCCACACTATGTGCTGCCATTTGCCGTAAAGCAACAGGATGCCTACGGTCATTTCCGCACCTGGCTGGGCAAGCTTTGGTTTGCCCCGTCTGACCTGGTGAAGAAGGTGAACAACACCTCCTCCCAGCAATTGAAAGGGCTTTACATTCCTTACTGGAGTTTTGATACCGATACCCATACCACCTACACGGGCCAGCGTGGCGATTATTATTATGTAACCCGTACCCGCACAGTAACAGACAGCAATGGCGACTCCCACACGGAAACGTACGAGGAAAGAGAGACCCGCTGGTCCAATGTTTCCGGATACGTGGATTGCGATTTCCAGGATGTGCTGGTATCTGCCAGTCCATCCCTGCCGGAAAAACTGTCTGAAAAGCTGGAACCCTGGCGCCTGCAGGACCTGAGTGCTTTTGATGAACGCTTTCTCAGCGGCTTCCGCTCTGAAACCTATACCATCGCCGCACCGGAAGCATTGGGCATTGCCAAACGCCGTATGGACGGGGAGATCCGCAGTTCCATCTGTGGCGATATTGGCGGGGATGAGCAGCATATTGATACTTACGATGTGAACTATCATAACCTGGGGCTGAAGTACATCCTGCTGCCGGTGTGGATCAGCGCTTACCGGTATAACAACAAACTGTATCACGTAGTGGTGAATGCCTGCACGGGCGAGGTGGCGGGTGAACGGCCTTACAGCGCCATGAAGATCGCGCTGCTGGTACTGGCCATCCTGGCGCTTATCATCGCCATTGTGATGATGACCCAGCACAGCTGACCGCTGCGCCAGTTATCCTTGATTACGGCCAATGATCCCCACTGCGATAACATCCGGCTTTTTGTTATTATCTTGAGGCGGACCAACCCGTTTATACTGTATAATCCACAAGGGACCATCAATCAGATAATCTAAACCAATACGATGAAGTGTACAATTCTGTCCGGCATCCTGGCCTTCTGTGCAGGGTTGCCGGTAATGGCGCAAGCCCCGGCCGACACTGGTAAGCCCGTCAATCATTACGATTACAAGGCGTTGTTCAGCCCCCTGTTCTACACCAAGAACGGTACGGACACCCGCTCTGCCAGCGGCGCTCCGGGCAGCAAGTACTGGCAGAACAGTGCAGACTACCAACTCAGCGCCACGCTGAACGACAGCACCAACGAGATCACCGGTAGTGAAGTAATGACCTATGTGAATAACAGCCCGGATAAGCTGTCCTTCATCTGGATGCAGGCCGATGAGAACCTGTTCCGCAACGACTCCCGTGGCGCCGCCATCCTGGGGGCTAATGCCAGCCGCTATGATACCCGCGGTGAAATATTTGACGGCGGTTATAAATTCAAATCCATTAAGATCGTAAATCCTGCTACCGGCAAAACAACGGAGGCGGAGTACATGGTGAACGATACGCGCATACAGATATTTTTGCCCACAGCGCTGGCAGCCAATGGCGGCAAGCTGCAGGTGAAGATCGAATACAGCTTTACCACCCCGGAGCACGGCTCTGACCGTAACGGTATCCTGAAAACTGCCAATGGCAAAGTGTTTTCCATTGCACAGTGGTTCCCACGGGTATGCGTATACGATGATGTGCTGGGCTGGAATACCAAGCCTTACAATGGCCCCGGCGAGTTCTACCTGGAATATGGCAATTATGATGTAAAGATCACCGCACCTGCGCGCAACATTGTAGTGTGCTCCGGTGAGCTGCTCAACGCAGCGGAAGTATACACCCCCGAGCAGGTAAAACGCTGGGAAGCCGCTAAGAAAAGCGACAGCACCGTGACCATCCGCGGCGCAGCAGAGGTGACCAACCCGGCATCGCGCCCGGCTAAGAAAGAACTGACCTGGCATTTCCAGATCAAGAACAGCCGCGATGTGGCCTGGGGTGCCTCCCCCGCATTTATCGTAGATGCCTGCCGCATTAACCTGCCCAGCGGTAAAAAGTCATTGTCCATTGCAGCCTACCCGGTAGAAAGTAACGTGGCCAATGGCTGGAGCAATGCTGCTAAATACGCGAAAGCCTCCATTGAATTCAATTCCAAAAAATGGTTTGAATATCCTTACCCCGCTGCCAGCAATGTGGCCGGCAATGTGAGCGGTATGGAATATCCCGGCATCGTGTTCTGCGGTTACACTGCCCGCGACCGCGAGCTGTGGGATGTGACCGACCACGAATTTGGCCATACCTGGTTCCCCATGATCGTAGGCAGCAATGAAAGACTGTATGCCTGGATGGATGAGGGTTTCAATACCTTTATCAATGGCCTGGCCACCGAAGGGTATAACAACAATTTCTGGAACGTAAAACCGGAAAATATCACCGCCCGTGCAGGCATGTTCAGCAGCCCTATTTTTGAACCGGTAATGACCATGCCGGATGCGATGAAAGAACGCAACATTGGCGTGCTTTGTTACTTCAAACCCGCTACAGGGCTTAATTTGCTGCGGAACGTGATCCTGGGCCCCGAACGTTTTGACCGTGCTTTCCGCACCTACGTGGAGCGCTGGGCATTCAAACATCCTCAGCCGGATGACTTTTTCCGCAGCATTGAAAATGTGGCCGGGGAAGACCTGAACTGGTTCTGGAGAGAATGGTTCTACAGCACCTGCAAACTGGACCAGGCCGTGAACGACGTGCGTTACAATGACCGCCTGAAAGCAACCGTGATCTACCTGGAAAACCTGGAACCCGCGGCCATGCCGGTTATCATGGATATAAAGACCAAGAACGGCGCCGTAACCCGCGTGAAACTGCCGGTAGACATCTGGATGCGCAATGAAGTATTCTCATACAAATGGACTGGTGATGAGATCCAGTCTGTAACCCTGGACCCGGATCATCAACTCCCGGATTCAAAAATATCTAATAATACCTGGACTGCGCCTGCGGTACAGTAAGCAAAAGGTAATAAAAGAGAAAGGCTGTTCATTTTGTATGAACAGCCTTTCTCTTTTTTATAGCGGGTGAGAACTAATAATCATCCTTCGCATCCTGCGCCACCTTAATATACTCCGCAAAATCATGCGGGCTCACTACCACACCTTTCCCGGTAGGCAGTGGCATGATAGCGATCTTATATTGCTGCTCCCTGAACATAGGCAGGTAATGCTGCAGGAAACGCTCCAGCGCTATGGATTCCGGCTTCTCATCACCCGTGCGCAGCAATTCAGCAAACGCCTGGTAAGGCCACACGGGAAACACCGCCTGGTCTTCCTGGGTGAACATGGTAAACCCCTCCGCAGTGCCCAGTACCCATAACGCATCTTCTTCCACGATCTGTTCTATGCAATACTCCACACGGTCCAGCGCGGAGGCGGCAAGCAGGGCATCTATTTCTTCCTGGTCTATCATCTGTTGTAATTTGCGGCTAACATACGAAAAAAAGCGCACGCCATCATAGCGTGCGCTTTTTCGCAATATACAGTTCTCACTAAAAAGTGTCCTATTCAGTAGCCGGAGGCGCTTGCCTGGCGGCCTTTTCCAGCTTACGCTTCTCCATCCAGTAATAGAATGGCGGCAGCAGGAAGGGCGTAAACAACAGGGTAGTGGTCAACCCACCGATGATCACCGTAGCCAGCGGACGCTGCACATCAGACCCAATGCCGGACGACTTTGCCGCCGGGATCAGGCCAATGATGGCCACGATCAGCATCATCATCACCGCCCGCAGTTGCTGGGAAGATGCACGGGACACCACCGTGCGCAGGTCCTCGCGGGGGAACATCTCACGCTCACGGTTATACGAAGAAATGAGCAGTACCCCTGCCATTACAGAAATGCCAAACAGCGATACAAAGCCCACACCGGCCGATACGTTGAAGTTATACCCACGGATCAGCAGTGCGGAGATCCCGCCTGCCAGCGCAAAGAAAATGCAGGCAAAGGTCATCAGTGCATAGCGGATGTTGCGGAACAGGATGAAGAGCACCAGCAGCACGATCAGCACCGTGAGCGGGATGGCAATGGCCAGCTGCTTACTGGCGCGTTCCAGGTTCTCAAACTGGCCGCCATAGGCAATTGTGTAGCCCTGGGGCATGTGAATGGCGGCCCCTACTTTCTTTTGTGCCTCAGCCACAAAGCCACCCTGGTCGCGCCCACGGATGTTTGTCTTCACCGTGAGCAGGCGTTTGCCGTCGCCGCGGTAGATGTTGGTCTGGCCGGGGGTGAGCTGGATGTCTGCCAGCTGGTTCATGGGAATAAGGGCCCCGCCGGGTGTGGGTACCTGCAGGGAGCGGATCACGTCAATATTATTACGCGCCTGCGGGTAATAGCGCACGATCACGTCGTATTTCTTGGTGCCGTCGTACAGGTCGGATACCTGTTTGCCACCAATGGCTGCTTCCACCATGGTCTGGATATCTGCCACGTTAATACCGTAGCGGGCAGCGGCCTGGCGGTCTATTTTGATGGAGAGCTGGTCCTGCTGGCCCTCCTGTTCAATGCCCGTTTCCGTAGCACCGGGTATTACCCGCACAATGTTCACGATGGAATCGGCCACTTTACGCATGTAGATCAGGTCATCGCCGGAAATTTCAATGGCCAGGTCGGCGGCAGAGCCGTTCACGATCTCTGTTACCTGGTCAATGATAGGCTGGCCAAAGGAAAGCTGGGCGCCTGGTAAGGCCCGCTGCAGCTGGTTCTTGATGGTCTGCACCAGTTCTGCTTTGGTGGTATCATGTACCCATCCGCTGTAATCTTTGAGCATCATCAGGATCTCCGTACGGTTGCTCGGGAAGGGGTCCGTGCCATCATCGTTACGGCCACTCTGGGTGATCACCGTTTCAATCTGCGGGTGGCTGGCGGCGATGTGCCGGATGATGGGCGCTATCTTCTGGTTCTCGTGGATATTGGTACCCGCGGGCAGGAAGGAGCGCATGAAAATGGAGCCTTCGTCCAGCGCCGGCAGGAACTCTGTACCTACTTTACTACCCAGGCCCAGGAGAATGAATACGATGGCAAAACCAATGATGGTAACGGGTTTGGCCCTGGTCAATACTTTCTCTACCAGGATCGCGTATTTCTTTTCCAGCCATGCCAGCAGGTTAAACCGGGCAAAGAAGCCGGGCTTTTTATGGTGATGGTCTTCCGTTTTCAGCAGTTCTTTTTTATAGGCAAAAGAGATGAGCACGGGAATGATGGTGAGCGCCGCGATCATGGAGCCTACTACCGCAAAGGCCAGGGTGATGGCCATGGGGGAGAAGAGCTTGCCTTCCACGCGCTGCATGGTAAGGATGGGCAGGTAAGCCAGGATGATGATGGTTACAGAGAAGAATATCTCACGGCCTACTTCCTGGGCGGCATTCAGTGTAAGTTTCACGATGCCTTCAGACCGTTCTTCCGGTGTGGCATGCTTGAACTTATGAATAAGATGCGCCGCCATTACGCACGCGCCATCTACGATAATACCAAAGTCGATCGCACCCAGCGACAGCAGGTTTGCCGGTACACCGGTGAGGCGCATGAGGATAAAGGCAAACAGCAGGGAGAACGGGATGGTGAGTGCCACTACCAGTGCAGAGCGGATGTTGCCCAGGAACAGGATGAGGATGATCACCACGATGCTGATGCCCTCAAACAGTGTATGTGATACCGTGGTAAGGGTATAATTCACCAGCGTGCTGCGGTCGTACACTACGCGCAGGTGCACATCCTTGGGCAGTTCATTGGCCTGCAGGTCCTGCATCTTCTGCGTCATGGCCTTCAGTACTTCGGTGGGGTTCTCGCCGCGGCGCATGGAGATGATACCTTCCACGCCGCTGTTCTCATCCACACCGGCACTGGCATTGGTATAGCCCAGGATGCCCTGGGGAGGCGGCGGGTTCACTTCCACGCTGGCTACATCCCGCACGTATACCGGCACGCCATTCACATTGGACACTACGATGCTTTCAAGGTCCTGCGTGCTTTTCAATGCACCGAGGCCGCGCACGGCAAAGCCTTGCCCACCGCGTTCCACGATGTTGCCGCCCGTGTTCTGGTTGTTCTTGGACACGGCGTCCATCAGTTGCTGGAGGGTGAGGTTGTATTTGCGCAGTTTATCCGGGGAGGTAAGCACATGGTATTGCTTCACCGGGCCGCCAAAGGTTACAATATCTGCCACACCCGGGGTTTGCAACAGGTAGGGGCGTATGACCCAGTCCTGCAGGTCACGCAATTGCATGGGGGTATAGGTGGGTGGGGCTTCCACTACATAACGGAAGATCTCGCCCACAGCGGAGGTGAGGGGGCCCAGTTGGGGCACTACACCATCCGGCAGTTCCGCGGTGGCCAGGTGTTCATTTACCTGGGCGCGTGCAAAGTAATCACTTACGCCATCTTCAAAGTTGAGCTGCACCAGGCTAAGGCCAAAGATGGTGCGGCTGCGGCGGGAAGTTACATTGGGTACGGTGTTGAGGGCGCGTTCCAGCGGCACAGTCACCTGTTGTTCCACTTCTTCGGCGGCGCGGCCTTCATAAGGCGCTATCACGATCACGTTGGTATCCGCGATGTCGGGATAAGCTTCGATCTTCATCAGCTTAAAGCAGATGATACCGCCTATCATTAACACCACTGCACCGGCAATCACTGCCCAGCGGGTATTGAGTGCTTGTATGAGAATATTCCTAATCATGCTTTACCATTGCTCTACTTTGTTGGTGACAATGAGTCCACCCTTGTAGTGTTTTCTTAATTCGGTTATGATCTGCTTTACTTTCTCATCCTCGTCAATAAAGGTGATGAGCATAGGTGGTTCATCAAAAGAGAAGATGCGGTCCGGTCTTTTCAGCCGGTGGCCTGCGCCAAAACCCCATTGCCCGCGGAAAGCCGTAGCTCCCGCTGCATTTTGTTCCAGCAGGAAATGCATGATGAACTGGTACAGGGGCTGCATGCCCCGCAGTTCATCTTTATCAATGTAGATCTGTGCCTGTAACATAGTGTTCAATAGGGGTTTTTATTAATAGCCGAATGATAAGCCTTTCAATTGTATGGCGCCTTTGGTCACTACCTTGTCGCCGGGTTGCAGGCCGTTGAAGATCACGATGCGCTCCCCGATCTGCTGCCCGCTGATGATCTCGCGGCGTTCAAACACGTTCACAGAATCCTGTACAAAAGCGTAGTTCCTGCCCTGCACGGTTACAATAGAAGATTGGGGAATGCTCAGCAGCTTGCCTTCGCTCAAGCCAAAGGATACGGAAGCGAACATGCCGGCCTTGAAGCGGTTCTGGCTGTTGTTGAGGGAGATGCGCATTTTCACCATGCGGGTTACGTCATCCACTACATCGCCAAAAGATTCAATGCGGCCCTGGAAGGTTTCATCCGGGAAGGAGGTGAAGTGCACACTGGCCACACCACCTACTTTCAGTTTATTCAGCTGGCTTTCCGGTACATCGCAGGTGATCCACACCTGGCCTGCTTTTGCGTTGAGCAGGGTGTGTGGGTCAAAGCCGGCCTCTTTCAGCTTGGCTTCCTGGTCAATGATACCGGCGCGTTCGTTCTGCAAATTAGTACGCTCCATGGCCAGTGCCGTTTGCGCATCCAGTACATCCTTGCCGGTGGCGGCGCCATGTTCCGCCAGGTCTTTCAGGCGGTCATAGTCGATCTGTTTCTGGCGGATGTTCACATTGGAGATCTGGTTGATCGCGATCTGGTGTTGGATCAGGGCCGTGTAGCTGGTAGTAAGTGCTTCGTCGTCAAACAGGACCAGGTTATGGCCGGTGTTTTCCGTGGAAGGCACCACGGTGGCGGCCACGTGGGCAGGTGCCGTAAAGTTGGCAGATACACTGTCCATCCCCAGGATTTCTGTCTGGAAGAACGAGAGGGTGGCGGTATCCTGCGGGAAAGAGATCACCCGGCCGCTGTCGCGGATCTCCGGGCGAACGAAGGCCGTTACGGCGGTGGTGTTCTTTGGCTGTTCCTTGCAGGCTGCCAGCACGGCAAGGGCGGAGCATATATAAAAGATGCGTTTCATGTGCATTATTGAGCTAATTGGTTAATCAATCCGGTCGCGAATAAAAGTTGGATATAAGCCTTGCGGTAAGCATCCACGGTGTCATAATAGCCCTGGCGGGTTTCCAGCCAGCTGCGTTGCGCCTCCAGGTAGTCCACGATGGTGGTGCCACCTTTCAGGTAGGCATAGCGCACGCTGCTCAGGATGGCCTCAGACTGGTTCAGCACCTGGGCAAAGTTTTCCAGGTTGCGCTGCTGGGTCACAAAGCTGTTGTAGGCAGTTTGTACCTCGGTATTGATCTGTTGCTGGATGGCCTGTACGTTCTGGGTGGATTGTTGCTGCATGTATTGCGACTTACGGATCTCGCCCTGGTTGCGGTTCCAGAAGGGGAGGTCTATGGCGGCGGTGATGCCCACGTATTGAATTTTATTCTGCGGGTTGTAGATCACGCCTACCAGTGGCTGGGGCACGGCCAGTGACTTCTGGAACTGTACGTTGCTGGCGCTGGCGGTCAGGGCGGCGTTGGCCAGTTGCAGGTCGCTGCGGTTACTGATGGCCTGTTGCAGCAGGGCATCTGCATTGGCGTTATGGTCAATGGCTGCAAAGGTGTCCGTAGTGTCCACCGCTACGCTGTCGGCCACGCCCAGTAAGAGCTTCAGGTTCTTCAACTCGTTGTCGTATACCTGCTGTGCATTGATGATCTGCAGGCGGTACTGGTTGCTGAGTAACTGGGTGCGGTACAGGTCGGTGGTGGTGATCACCTGTTTTTCCTGGCGCAGTTTGTTGATGGCCACAAGGCTGTCCACGTTGGTGTTGGCAATCTTCAACAGTTCCAGCTGGCGCTGGGCGGTCCATACGTCCAGCCACTTGCTGCCCACTTCCAGGAAGAGGTTGCGTTCCACTTCCGCGTAGTTCTTCTGGGATACGTTGAAGCCCTGGTTAGCCACGTCGATGCGGTACTTGCGCTGGTTGGGCCATTGGATAGGCTTGGCCAGCTGCCAGAGGGTCTGGCGGTTATAGCCGCTGGACCAGCTGGTGTTAGGTGCGTATTTGTCCAGCTGCTGCAAGGTCTGGTTACTAAGGTTCGGATTGGGCCGCAGCCTGGCGGTGGTGATATCGCTTTCGGCAATATGTACATCGAAGCTTTGCGTCTTGAGCACTGGGTTGGTGGCTTTGGCCGTTTGCAGGGCTTTTTGCAGGGTATAAATTGTCTGGGCAGACAACGGCAAATTGGCCAGTAACAGCATAGCAGCACCCAGTAAGTAGGATACCCGGATTTGCATTGTACGTTTTGGTTCTGAAATTAAATGGAGAACAAAGCTACCCTTAATATTGCCGGGGCGCAATCCGCACCCCTTAAAAAGGGCTTAAAAAAGTATTATAGCGGTCTTAAATTGAGCATGCCACGACAGTCATAAGGGTGGTTTTATGGCCAGTAAATGCATAGCAGGTGGATGCTACAGTAACAGGTGGGGAAAAGTTACGGAAAAAATACCACTCAAACGATTGCGCACCCCATTTCCCCCAATGCCAAATTTTAAGCAAACGTTTGATAGCTACAAAGATAATTTTTCATCGCTAATATTATCCTATCAGCCGGCATCATTGTTCACCTGTTATCAACCACGAATCACCTGAATGAAAAACGCAAAACCGGCGCGGCCATATCTGTAATGTCAGCCCACCCGCAGGCATCCTAAAAACGCTCCGCGCACTGTCAATCTTATTCATCACCAATATTTATTCAGCATAGGGATCCAGTAACCCAACTCTTTCATCACGCAAAAAGTATTTATGAAGCATTTTATCACCATGATGGCATGGGTGATCTGCTGTTGCCTGTACCAGCCAGCAACCGCCCAGCAACAAATCATCAAAGGCAGCGTAGTGAGCGCCTCTACCGGCGAAGCGCTCATCGGCGTATCCGTATCTGAGGGCCACAAAGCCCTGGGCGTTACCGGCACCGACGGCCATTTTTCTGTAAACGCCACCCCGGCCGCCCCGCTCACATTTTCCTTTGTAGGCTTTAACGCCGTAACCCTGCCCGCAAAGGCAGGCATGCGCGTGGGCCTGGATGCCAGCACCTCCAGCCTGGGGGAACTGGTAGTACTCGGTTACAACACCAAAGCCGCAAAATCTGTAACTGGCTCCGCCACGGTGGTGAGCGAAACAAAACTCAAAGATGTTACAGCCGCCAGCGTGGACAAAATGCTGCAAGGCAAGGTGGCCGGGGTTTTCGTTGGCAACAGCAGTGGCGACCCCAATGCGGCGCCCAGCATCCGCATCCGCGGCGTGGGCACCCTTACCGGTGGCAGTGACCCGCTCATTGTAGTGGATGGCGTGATCGGTGATTACCCCAACCCCAGCGATGTGGAATCTGTGACGGTATTGAAAGACGCTGCCGCTACCACCTTGTACGGGGCACGCGCAGCCAACGGGGTGCTGGTGATCACCACCAAACGTGGTAAAAGCGGTAGCGCCAAGGTGGTGGCCCGCGTGGCGGAAGGCGCTAATTCCCTTTCCCAGGGCCACTTTCACCTGATGAATGGACCTGAATATTACGCCCTCCAAAAAGCCTATTATCAATCCACTTACACCGGCAATGATTTTGACAGCTACCTGGAAACGGTACTGCCCGGCGATGCCCTGAAACATAACACCAACTGGCTGAAGGAAGCCTACGGCACCGGTAATACCACCGATGCCCAGTTGTCCATTTCCGGCGGCGCAGACAAAGGCCACTACTACCTGAGTGGCAATTACTACAGCGAAGATGGGATCCTTAAACAAACCGGCCTCAAACGCGGCTCCGTGCGCCTTAACAGCGATTACCAGGTAAGCAAGAAATTTGTAGTGACCTTCAATACTGCGCTGCGCTACAGCAAGTCGACAAACAACAGTAATGGCAGTGGTTACCAGTCCTACCTGAACCTGCCCTGGGACGCGGCTTACGGCGCAGATGGCAAGCCGGTGGATCCCCGTACGGTGAACTGGTATGGCCGCGACGTAACCAACTTTGTATACGACCAGCAATACAACCGCTACGGCTATAAAACCTTTGATGGCGACATCCTGCTCAAAGGGGAATACACCATCAGCGATCACTGGAGCCTCTCCTCCACCAACCGGGTGACGGGTGATTACCTCCGCGCGCAAACCATCTACGATGCCCGCACCGCCGCGGGCGCCGATGTGAACGGGCAACTGGAGGATTACAGCGAATTTCAATATTCCTACCTCACTTCCAACCTGCTGAAATACCGCACCAGGCTCAGTTCCAACCAGGACCTGGACTTGCTGCTGGGTGAAGAATACCAGAACAATTATTTTGAAAGCACCGACGCTTCCGGCACCGGTATAGCCCAGGGCATTTCCATCCTGGACGGCACCAGCGCGGCTTTGGGCGTAGGTGGCACTAAAAATTCCAGTGCCTTTATTTCCTATTTTTTCCAGGCAAACTGGAACCTGGACCAGCGCTATTTCCTGACGGGGTCTTTCCGCCGGGATGGTTCCTCCCGCTTTGGGAGCGCCCATCCTTATGGTAATTTTTATGCCATTGGCGGCGCCTGGCTGCTTTCTGAAGAGGCCTTCCTGAAACACAGTCACACTATCTCCAAACTGAAGCTGCGCGCCAGTTTCGGCACCACTGGCAATGCAGACTTCAGCGATTCCCACGCTCCGTCGCCAGACCCTAACGCCAACTACAAAGCATACGGCAAGTACAACGTGACCGGCTCCTATGACGGGGTGCCCGGCCTGTACCCCAGCGTGGTGGATAACCCGGACCTCACGTGGGAAAAAGCGTACACCACCAATGTAGGCCTTGATCTGGGCCTGGTACATGACCGTGTAAACATTACCGTGGATGTATACAACAAGGAAAATAAAGACCTGCTCTTTAACGTGCCGCTGCCCGGCACCACCGGGTTTGCATCGATAGCGCGCAACGTAGGCGATGTGAACAACAAGGGCGTGGAACTGGGCATCAGCAGCGTAAACATCCAGACCAGGGACTTCCAGTGGACCACGGATTTTAACATCAGCTATAACAAGAACAAGATCACCTCTCTTTACAACGGGGTTACCGAGATCAACGACCCCCAGGGCCGCTTCCGCTTTATAACGGGATCGGATATACGCACTTTTTATATGCGTAAATGGATGGGCGTAGACCCCGCCACCGGCGATCCGCTCTGGGCCATCACCAACCAGGATGGCACCAAAGGCACCACCAATTCTTACAACAGCGCCACCCAGATGGCTGTAGGCAGCGGCACGCCCAAATTCACCGGGGGCTTCCGCACTACGTTCAATTACAAAAATTTTGACCTGGGCGCGTTCCTGGTGTTTGTGCAGGGCAATAAGGTATACAATGGCAACCGGGAGCTGTTTGACAACGATGGTGCCTACAACCGTTACAATATGATGGAGCTGTACAAGGGCTGGAGCCGCTGGGAGCATGCCGGCGATCATGCTACGCATCCAAAGTACGTGGTAGGCGGCAACAAAAATTCGCAGAAGACCTCCAGCCGCTTCCTGGAAGATGGTTCTTACCTGCGCCTGCGCAATGTTTCATTGGGTTACAATTTTCCCTCCACCGTATTGCAACGCCTGAAAGTAGAGAACATCCGCCTTTCCCTGAGCGGGGAAAACCTGTGGACGCTGACACATTTCTCCGGCATAGACCCGGATGCAGACAGCCGCGGGGATATTGGCACCAAGTATCCATTTGCCCGCAAACTACTGGTAGGCCTGCAAATCAACTTTTAACCCATCAAGCAACTTCTTATGAAAAGGAACATATTCATTTCGGCACTGTTACTGGCCCTCATGGGCTTCAGCGCCTGCAGCATCAAGAAAGAACCTTACGATGGCAAGGCATCAGACGTGGTGCTGAAAGACCCGTCCAACCTGGAATCTGTGACGCTGGGCAACTATGCCCTGCTAAAGAACGGGGACTATGTGCGCAACTACCACATCATGATAGAATATGCGAGTGACAATGTATCACTGAGTGGTACCACCACAGACCCCTTATTCTATTCTTACAACTACGCCCACCTGGCTAACCAGGCCAACACCAATGCCTTCTGGAGAAAAGCCTACCAGCTGATCAACGGGGTAAACCAGGTGCTGGAAGCCATACCCACCGGCAGCACACCGGCACAGCAACAGCTGCTGGGGGAGAACTATTACCTGCGCGCCATGGCTTATTTTGACCTGGTGAATATCTTTGGCCGACCTTACATCCAGGGCGCGGAAACCAACCTGGGCGTGCCCCTGGTGCTGAAGCCCAGCATTACGGACCTGCCGGCCCGCAACACCGTGAAGGAAGTGTACGCCCAGGTGGTCAGCGACCTGCGCACAGCGTATAGCCTGATGGGTAATGATAAAAGCAGCAGCTATGCCACGAAGAATGCCGCCGCCGCATTGATGGCCCGGGTGTACCTGTTCAGAGGCCAGAATGATTCTGCCTACTATTTTGCCAATGAAGTGATCACCTCCGGCAATTATTCCCTGGTGGCCACCAAAGACCTGCCGGGTTATTTTACCATGAGCAATGAAGACAATCCCGAGACCATTTTTGCTATCCATCACACCCTGAAGGATGACCAGGACTGGAGCTCCATCGGTTCCATGTATTACACGTCGCCCGGTGGCCTGGGCTATGGTGAAATGTATGCCAGCCGTGCCATCCGCGACCTGTATGCCCAATACCCGGCCGATGTGCGCGCTAAGTTCATACAACCCTCCCTGGCAGACGACGGCACGGTGAATACCCGTAACGGCTACCCGAAATACTTCATCCTCAAATATTCCAACCAGGATGGGATCGTGACCCTCAGCTCACCGGTATACCTGCGCCTGGGCGATATGTACCTGGTGCGGGCGGAGGCCAGTGCCAAGCTGGGAAACAACGCAGCCGCCATTGAAGATGTAAATACCATCCGCCAGCGGGCAGGCCTCACCGGCACGGCGCTTTATAGCGTGGGAGACCTGAAGGGACATGCCTCCGTACTGGAAGTGGTGCTGGAAGAGCGGCACCTGGAACTGGCCTTTGAGTGCTCCCGCAAGCTGGACCTGTTCCGCAATAACCTGGACCTGGTGCGCAACTATCCGGGCACCCATGTGGCAGGCGGCCCCACCGGCAGCGGTTACCAGCTTATCAAAGCCAGTGACCCGCGGGTAGTGCATTTTGTCCCGGAAAATGAGACCATCCTGAATAAGAACCTGGTGCAGAACCCGTAAAGTTTTCAGGTAGCATTAAAAGAAAAACCCGGCTGTCGTGGCCGGGTTTTTTTGTTCAGGGTCTGAAGATGGCGTTTTGCACAAAGCCGCGGCAGGGGCGGGGTGCAGGAAATTCCTGTCGCGGTGTTGCCGGGCGCACATTTGCAAGTGGCTTAACCTTATTTAACAAACCCACCCGGCAAACCCGGTTTTTTACCATTTACAGAATTTTGTTGCGCCTCGCTATTGAATATATCCATAATTTTGCCCCACCTCAACCTGCAATCACTTAAGCGTAATAATCGATTAATATTATTTTTTATTACAATGCGATGACGACCTGGCCCGGAACCCTGACCGCCTCGCATCACCATTTAAACCCGTACGGATAGCAAAAAGGAAACCTTTTCATGTATATTGAAACAATACAGTATGAAAGTTTGTACTTATCTCAGTTCTTTGTAGAAGTCACGGATTTGCCTGTTCTATTTCGTCATTTCACCAAACGGACTGCTGTATTTCGTCGTTAATACCTGTTATTCGTCGAACGTGTCCAAAACAGAAAGGTCTTTCTGTTATTATTGTTGTTCATTATTTTGATTGGTATAAGCCGCATTTGATTGTCAAAAGCCATTTATGAAAAGAGCGATTATGAGTGTACTGTCGGTAATGAGCGTTCTTGCGTTTCATTTCCGTGCCCAGGCACAGACCACCACCACCGACTCCCTGCTGGCCACGGCGTCTGTACATGATTGTGTACAGTACGCATTGCAGCACCAGCCGGCAGTGAAACAAGCCCAGATCGATGAATCTATCACCGACCGGCAGGTAAAAAGCAAGCTGGCAGACTGGTACCCGCAGGTGAACGCCACGGCCAGCCTCCAGCACTATTTCCAGGTGCCCAAGGCCAACTTTAACGGCCAGGTGATCCGGCAGGGTGTGACCAACACCTCCACGCTGGGAGCGGGCCTTACCCAGAACATCTTCAACCGGGATGTACTGCTGGCCAGCAACACTGCCAAGACCGTGCGCCTGCAGGCCCGCCAAAACACGGCCAACACCCAGATCAGCACCATTGCGGATGTGAGTAAGGCCTACTACGATGTACTGCTCACCCAGCGCCAGATCCAGGTGCTCGTGGAAGATACCATCCGCCTGGCCCGCAGCCTGCGCGATGCGTATAACCAATACCAGGGCGGCGTAGTGGACAAGGTGGATTACAAGCAGGCCCAGATATCCCTCAACAATGCCAGGGCCCAGCTGAAAAGCGCCGGGGAATTGCTGAGCGCCAAGTATGCGTTCCTGAAACAGGTAATGGGCTACCCCGAAACGGGCACCCTCTCCCTGGTGTATGATTCTGTAGCCATGCTGCAACAGGCCACCACCCTGGATACCAGCACCCAGGTGGTGTACGAGAACCGTATTGAATACCAGTTGGAACAAACCACCCGCCAGCTGTTACAGGCGGAGGTCCGTTATAATAAACAGGCCTTCCTGCCCACTCTCTCGGCCTACGCCAATTACAACCTGGCTTATTTCAACGAACAATTCGGGAAACTGTACAGCGCAGATTATCCTAACTCATACGCCGGCCTGCAGCTGGCCATCCCCATTTTCCAGGGCACCAAGCGTACGCAGAACATCCGCATTGCAGAACTGCAGCTGAAACGTTCTGACTGGGACCTGGCGCAGCTCCGCGAGCAGATCAACACTGAGTACACCCAGGCCATGGCTACCTATAGGGGTAACCTCAACGATTTCTACACCCTGAAAGAAAACGTAGACCTGGCCAACGATGTGTACAGCACCGTAAACCTGCAATACCGCGAAGGTGTAAAAACCTACCTGGACGTGATCGTGGCAGAATCCGACCTGCGCACCGCGCAGCTCAACTACTTCAACGCCCTTTACAATGTACTGGTAGCCAAGGTGGACCTGCAGAAATCAGTGGGCACGCTGACGCCGCAAACGTTTTAATCGTAGGGCGTACAACGTACCGCGTACCGCCTACGTTGATCCGGGGTCAAAACAGTTAGCATTGACTTTAGCATATTAAGTACGTTGTACGTTGTACGCTGTACATTGTACAATAAAAAGAAAGGAATCCTTAGACATAATACTTTATACTGACAGAATGAAACAGCACTCTCTTTTACTGATCTGTGCGGCCAGTGCGATGGCCTGGAGCGCTTGTGGTAACAAGTCCGGGCAGCAACAGCAGCAGGCCCCGCCCGCCACGCCGGTGCAGACCGCACCCGTACAGGATACCGCCGCCATTTACTATGATAAATACCCTGCCACCGTGGTGGCACTGAATACCGTGGAATTACGGGCACAGGTTTCCGGCTTCATTACCGGCATCTTCTTCCAGGAAGGCCAGGTGGTGGAAAAAGGTAAGCCGCTGTATGAAATAGACCGTCGCAAATATGAAGCGGCTTACAACCAGGCCGTAGCCAACGTGGCTTCCGCAAAGGCAAACCTGGTAAAGGCCCAGAAAGATATAGACCGCTACAATAAACTGGCAGAGCAGGACGCTATTGCCCGCCAGGTGGTGGATAATGCTGAAGCAGCATTTGAAAGCCAGAAGGCACAGGTGGCCGTGGCGGAAGCAGCCGTGCGCAGCGCCGCTACAGACCTGGATTATGCTGTGATCAAAGCCCCGTTTACCGGCCGCATTGGCATTTCCCAGGTAAAACTGGGTGCCCAGGTAAGCCCCGGCACTACGCTGCTGAACACTATTTCTTCTGAAGATCCCATCGCCGTACAATTCGTGGTGAACCAAACGGAGATAAGCCGTTTCGTGGCTTATGAAGGCCGCAAAGGTGGCGCAGGAGATTCTACCTTCCAGGTGCAGCTGCCGGATGGTACCATGTACACAAATAATGGCCGCCTGTACGCTATAGACCGCGGGGTGGACAACCAGACCGCCACCATCAACGTGAAGGTGGAAATACCCAACCCGAAAGATGTACTGAAAGATGGTATGAGCGTAAGCATGCGCGTGCTGAATGATCTTTCAGGCCAGCGCATGGTTATTCCGTACAAAGCTGTGATAGAGCAGATGGGCGAGTTTTTCGTGTTTGTAGCACAGGACTCCATTGCCCTGCAACGTAAGATCCACCTGGGCCCCAAGCTGCGCGACCGCATTGTGGTAACAGACGGCATCCAGCCCGGAGACCTGGTGATCACGGAAGGCTTCCAGCGCCTGCGCGACAGTTCCAAGATAACCCTGGGCCCGCCCGCCGGTGCCGCTGGTGCGCCTGCCGCCGCTGGTGCACAGCGCGCCAAACCCGCCAGTGCAGAAGCAGGTGGCAAAAAGCCGGAAGGTCACTAAATAACACCGTCTTGCAGCAGTAACGGGGCCGCATATAGGCAGCTCCTCCAGGAAACACAGATTGGACGGATATAATTGATTCAACAGCTCAAACAGCGAAGATTATGATTGCAGATACTTTTATACGCAGGCCGGTGACCGCCATCGTTATTTCGGTGGTGCTGGTACTGGTAGGCCTGCTGGCAATGATTAACCTGCCAATAGGGCAATACCCGGAAATTTCACCCCCCACGGTACAGGTAACCGGTACCTACATTGGCGCGGATGCACAAACGGTGGAACAAACCACCGCCACGCCCGTGGAAGTGCAGGTGAACGGTACCCCCGGTATGACCTATATGACCTCTAACTCTACCAGCGCCGGCTCCATGTCGCTCACCGTAAACTTCGAGGTGGGCACAGACATCAACATTGCCGCACTGGACGTGCAGAACCGCGTGGGCATTGCCACGCCCACCCTGCCGCAGGAAGTACAGCGTATAGGCCTTACCGTTAGAAAGCGTAACCCCAGTATCCTCATGCTGGTGGCCTTGTTTTCTCCCAAGGGTACGCACGACATTACCTTCCTGGATAACTACACCAACATTTACCTGAAAGACGCCTTGCTCCGCGCAAAAGGGGTAGGTGATATCTTTACCCGCGCAGATGATTTCTCCATGCGCATCTGGCTCAATCCCTCCAAACTGGCGCAGATGGGCGTTACCGCGGATGATATCAAAGCTGCCATTTCTGAACAGAACCAGCAGATCGCATCCGGCTCTGTAGGCACGCCCCCCCAGCAGATGGGCCAGACGTTTGAGTATTCCATCATTGTAAAAGGCCGTTTGGTTACACCGGAAGAATTTGGCAACATCATCGTGAAAACCCGCCCCAGCGATGGTGCGGTGGTATACATGAAAGACGTGGCCCGCGTGGAACTGGGTAAATTCAACTATTCCGGTAACTCCTTCGTGGATGGTAAACGCGCTTCCTACCTGCTCGTATACCAGGCCCCCGGTAGTAACGCTATCTCCACCGCCGATGCGGTGATCGCCACCATGGAGCAGCTGAAGAAAGCCTTCCCGAAAGACGTAGACTATGTAGTGCCGTTTGAGTCTGTGACCGTGGTGCGCGTATCTATCCATGAAGTGGTGGAAACCCTGCTGATAGCCCTTGTCCTGGTGATCATCGTAGTGTTCCTGTTCCTCCAGAGCTGGCGCGCTACCCTCATCCCGGTACTGGCCATCCCGGTGTCTATCATCGCCACGTTTATCTTCTTCTTCCCGCTAAATTTCACGATCAATACCCTTACCCTGTTCGGTTTCGTACTGGCCATCGGTATCGTGGTGGATGACGCTATTGTGGTGGTGGAAGCGGTGCAGCACAACATGGATCATGAAGGCATGTCGCCCAGGGATGCTACACACCGCGCCATGGAAGAGATCTCGGGACCGGTAATTGCCATTGCACTGATCCTTTGCGCGGTGTTTGTGCCCGTGGGCTTCATCCCCGGCATCGTAGGCCGCCTGTACCAGCAGTTTGCCATCACCATCGCCATCTCCGTACTGATCTCCGCGTTTGTGGCCCTGTCCCTTACACCGGCGCTGTGTACCCTGCTGCTGAAACCCTCTAACCTGGGCAGCCAGTCCAGGGGCCTGAATAAGTTCTTCTACCGGTTCAACGTATGGTTTGGCCATGTAACGTCCCGCTACTCCGTGGGCGTGAAAAAAGTGCTGCGCCATTCCGCATTGGCCCTGGCCCTGCTGGGCGGCATCATCGTGGCAGCTTACTTCCTGTTTGCCAGCAAGTCTACCGGCTTTATCCCCACGGAAGATGACGGCCGTATCTATATCACTTTTGACCTGCCGGAATCTTCTTCCACAGAACGTACGGTAACCTTGCTGCGACAGATGATGCATGAGCTGGACAGTGTGCCCGAAATAGGCCACTACGCTGCGTTGGGTGGGTTGAATGCCATCACCTTCGCCTCTAAATCCAACTCCGCTACCATCTTCTGCCAGTTGAAACCCTGGGACGACCGCAAGCAGGAAAAGTCCAAGATCTTCGCGCTGGTGGCCCGCCTCCAACAGCAGATGTCCAAGTTCAAGGAAGCAAACGTGGTGGTGATCCCGCCGCCTGCTATTCCTGGTTTGGGTAATACCGGCGGTTTCTCCTTTGAGCTGGAACAAAAAGGCGCTGGTGACATTAAGGAATTTGAAAGCGTGCTGCGCACCTTCGTGGCTGCGGCAAACCAGCGCAAGGAATTGTCCCGACCCTTCTCTTTCTTCACGGCCCGCACGCCCGGCTACCAGCTGGAAATAGACCGTGAGAAAGCCAAGAAACTGGGCATTCCCATTTCTGCCATCGCCTCTGCGCTGCAAACCTACATGGGTTCTGTATACATCAACGACTTTACCATTTACGGCCGTAACTTCCGCGTGGTAGCCCAGGCGGATAGCTCTTTCCGTGGTAACATGACGGACCTGGCCAAGTACTACGTGCGCAACCAGAATGGTGATATGGTGCCCCTGAGCACCGTTACCTCTTACAAGGTGATTGAAAGCGCGCCGGTGATTTCCCACTACAACCTTTTCCGCTCCGCGGAGATCAACGGTAATGCGGCCCCGGGCTACAGCTCCGGTGATGCCATCAAGGCCCTGCAGGAAGTAGCTGCCCAGGTATTGCCCGAAGGCTACGGCTATGAGTTCTCTGGCCTGAGCCGCGAGGAGATCCTTTCCGGCTCCAAGACGGTTTACATCTTTGCACTGTCTATCGTGTTCGTATTCCTCTTCCTGGCGGCGCTGTACGAGAGCTGGTCTGTACCGTTCTCCGTACTGCTGGCGGTGCCCCTGGGCGTGTTTGGCGCCATTGCCGCACTGCACCTGGCCGGCCCCACCATTACGAACAACGTATATGCACAGATCGGTTTGATCACCCTCATCGGCCTGGCGGCAAAGAACGCCATCCTGATCGTGGAATTTGCCAAGGAGCGTGTGGACCGTGGTATGGATGTGATGACGGCCACCGTGGAAGCAGCCAAGCTGCGCCTGCGCCCCATCATCATGACCTCCCTGGCCTTCCTGCTCGGTATCCTGCCCCTGGTATTTGCCTCCGGTGCCGGTGCTTACTCCCGTAAAACCATGGGGGTGACCGTACTGGGTGGTATGCTGGCCGCTACCTTCCTGGCCATTTTCATGGTGCCGGTATTGTACCTCAACATCACCCGCTGGGCTTATGGTAAGGCCAAGCTGGAGGAGATGAAAAAGAAGTTCAATTCCGTGCCCGACCATGATGCCCAGGGCCATGTGTAATAATTGTTTAATTACAGATAAAGCGGGTGTGCCGGTTACAGGCGCACCCGCTTTTTTTACCCGGTAACCGTTAATCACCACCGGTGGCGGCCCGCCATGATCATCAACGCTGATCGTCAATTATTACCCATTGACCGTTAACCATTAATGATTAACCACTGGCCATTAACAGTTAACCAATTCCAACTTAGCGAAATAATTTCGCTGCAGTAACGGTACTCCCTGTTTGCTTATCATTGTACAGGCGTAGTGCACACACAAAAAAAAATGACGGATGTTCCGCAGTACCATGTATGTTTAATGATCAGGAGACCCATGCATCTATTGCCAACGGCTTCGTTAAAAAGCTGACTTTATGAATTGCTACAGGCTTTTGCTGTTTGTAACCCTGCTGCTGGCCGGACTTCCCACCCGGGCCCAAACCACTACCCGCGTGGTAAGGGGGCAGGTGCGCGATAGCAGCGGCCAGGCATTGCCCGGCGCCACCATCCGCCTGGTAAGCCCCCGCGATACTACGGGCACCATCACCCGTGATGACGGTAGTTTTGAGATGCCCCACGTTACAGAGCCCCGCTTTAATATCACCGTGTTCATGATGAGCTATGCAGGCTTTAAACACGATTATAGTTTTTCCCCCACCGATACCGCTGCCACCCTGGGCACCATTGTGCTGCGGTCTGATATACAACAGCTGAAAGCCGTCACGGTGCGGGGCAGCCCACTGGCGGTTACCTTCCATGGCGATACCGTGGAGTACAACGCTGCGGCCTACCAGGTGCGGGATGGCAGTAACGTGAGTGAAGTAGTGCGCCAGCTGCCCGGGGTGGAAATGGACCACAACGGAAAGGTGACTGCCCAGGGCAAGGAAGTGACCCGGGTGCGCCTCAATGGCAAGGATTATTTTGGGGCAGATGTGGCCAAGGCCCTGAGAAACCTGCCCGCCAGCATCATTGAAAAACTGCAGGTGATAGACGACTATGGAGACCAGGCAAATCTTACCGGCATCAAGGTTGGGGAGCCCCAGAAAGTGCTGAACCTTACCCTGAAACCAGACAAAAGCAGTGGTGTTTTTGGGACCGCCACCGCGGGCGCCGGCACAGGCAACCTGCACCTGGGCGGCCTGAATGTAAGCCGCTTCAAAGGCGACCGCCAGCTATCGCTCTCCGGCGATATGAACAACAGCAACGCCGGGCTTTTCAGCTTTGGGGACAACGGCGGCATCAGCGGCAGCGACGGCAGTAACGCGGTGCACAACCTGGGCTTCAATTACCGCGACGCCTTCAGTAAAAAACTGACCGGTTATGGCAGTATTAATTACGCGGAAAACAGGTCACTGGTAACCGGCACCACCGCCCAGCAGACCATAGACGGCAGTTATGTGAACGTGAACAACCAGCAGAACCGGAACACGGGTCATAACCGCAGCTATGCCATCAACTACAACCTGGAATATAAGCCGGATACGCTGAACCAGGTGCGCTTTTCGCCGGGCTTCAACCGGAGCAGGGGAGAGACGGAAGGCATTAGCCAGTTCCACATTGCCCAGAATAACCTGCACCCGGTAAAGATCTCTGATGGCACCAATACTAATTACAGCGATAATGATAATACCAGTGTCAACGCTTCCCTGATGTATAACCACCGCTTCCGGAAGAAGGGGCGCAATTTTAACATCAACCTTACCTATGGCAATAACACCATGACCAGCCAGCAGGACGTGCGCACGCTCACGCACCTGGATTACGTGGACAGCCTGGCCATGGACACTGCCCTGCACCAGCAGGTGCATGCACCCGCCGGCAGCAATATTTTCAGTTCCAGTCTTTCGTACACGGAGCCCGTGGGTAAGACCAGTGTACTGGAACTGGCCTATAATTTCTCCCGGAACAACAACACCTCCAGCCGGGAAACCTGGAACATAGACCCGGACGATGTGAAGACACGGGTAGACTCCCAGAGTAACAGTTACCATTATACGTTCCTGTCCCAGCGCATTTCCCTGCGCTACGACCTGCGTGGTACCAAACATAGGCTGCTATTGGGTTTGAGCGCCCTGCCACAGGTGCTTTCCGGCGCCTCTACCCACCCGGATTTCACCACACGCACGCCCCAGTTCTCTTTCAGTCCCAACATACACTATACCTACCAGGTGAGCAACAGCAGGTCGTTTTCTTTTTCCTATGCCGGCAATCCCGGCCAGCCGGGTTTTATGCAGCTGATGCCGGTTACAGACCTCACCAATCCCCAATATCCTGTTGTAGGGAACCCCGGCCTGAAGCCCAGTTTCAGCCAGTCGGTGAGCCTGAACTACCGCAGCTTTAACGTGCAGAAGGGCAACTCCTTTTTTGTGGGCATGACCGGCAGCCTTACGAACAACAGCGTGGTGGCTAACATCCTCAACGACTCCGCCCACCTGGCGGGCATGGGCAGCACCGTGATCCAGGAAATCCGCTACGTCAATGCAGACGGCGCCCGCTCGGCCAACGTGTACTACAACTTCTCCCAGCCGCTGTGGCAGCGCAAGCTGACGTTCACGTATAGTGGCACGGTAAGTTATGGCAACAATATTTCCTACATGAATGACCTGGCGCAGCGCAGTGCCAACACCAGCTGGAATCAAAGCCTGCGCCTGCGTTTGAACCTGCCCAGGCTGATGGACATTGAAGCCAATGGCGGCTTTAACAGCAACAACGTGCATTACAGCACCACCGGCGGTTTCAATACCACCACCAATACCCTGTTTGTAGAGCTATATGCCAGGCACTACATCGGCAAGCACATGATCCTGGGATGGAATGCCACCAAGTCAGTGAACAGTGGCTTAAGCAGCGGGGTAGGGGCCAATCCTACAGTACTGAATATGTACGTGGAGTGCCAGTTCCTGAAAGGCAACCGGGGCGCCCTGCGCTTCCAGGGATTTGACCTGCTCAACGAAAACACCGGTATATATCATAGCGTGAATGGCGCCGTGATCACCGATACCCGCAACAACCGCCTGTCCCGCTACTGTATGCTGTCTTTTTCCTACCGGTTCGACAAGTTTGGCTTCTGATGCCGGTGCTGGAAAAAAAGGAACGGAAGTGCGTGCTTTTATTATATTCGTAGTTCAATTGAATTACTACGTTATGACAGGATATACCCGCCAAAAGCACGTACTGATAGCGGTGGATTGCATCATCTTTGGTTTTGATGGTAATAGCATGCAGCAATTGCTGATCAGGCGCAGTTTTGAGCCGGCAAAGGGCAAATGGAGCCTCATGGGTGGCTTTGTGCAGCATGATGAAGACCTGCCGGTGGCAGCGGCCCGTATCCTTAAGACCCTCACCGGCCTGGAAGGGGTATACCTGGAGCAATTGGGCGCCTTTGGCCGCCCGGACCGCGATCCCAAGGAGCGCACCGTGTCCATCGCTTACTTTGCACTCATCGATATCAATCAATATAAGCTGCAGCTCAGCAACGATTACCAGGCCGCCTGGTTTGACCTGCAGGAAACGCCCCGGCTCATCTTCGACCATGATGAAATGGTAAAACAGGCCAAGGACCGCCTGCGCTACAAGGCAGCCATCCATCCCATCCTGTTTGAACTGCTGCCGGCCCGTTTCACCATCCCGCAGTTGCAGCAGCTCTACGAAGCGGTATATGAAACCACTTTTGATAAACGCAACTTCAGCCGCAAGATCCTCTCTACCGGCCTGCTGGTAAAGCAAAAGGAAAAGGACAAAGAAACCTCCAAGAAGGGCGCTTATTACTACAAGCTGGACAAACGCCGGTACCAGGAGAAGTTCCATTCCTTCCTTAATTTTATCTCTGACCCGGGAAAGCTGAAATAAAATACCTGTTATATTATAAAAGGCCTGGAATGCTTATCAGTAAAGCATTTCAGGCCTTTTGCATCATGCTGCAAGGAATGGTTACGACCATTTCAATAGCTTTCCCGCTATCACTGTTACCGCATGGCCGGTCATTAATACCCGCTCACCCTTCAGCACCACCCGTAGCTCCCCGCCACGTGCCGATGCCTGGTAGGCGAGGAACTCCGTCTTGCCTAAAAGCGGCGCCCAGTAAGCGGCAAGGCAGCAATGTGCCGATCCTGTCACCGGGTCTTCATCAATGCCCAAATGACTGGCAAAGAAGCGGGAAATGAAATCATATCCCGAGCCTTCCGCACCGCGGGCCGTAATGATCACACCCCCTTCCTGCTTAAATACGCTGAAGTCCGGCTGCAACTGTTCCACCGCGGCTGCATTTTCCAGTTCCACTACATACCGGTCTTTATGAAAAGTGGCGTGCACGATCCGCGCCGGGATAGCCGCCTGCAGGCGCTCGCCCAGTGTAACGGGTTGTCCTTCCGCCACCGGGAAGTCCAGCGTAATGGCGCCATCTGGTGTGCGGCTGGCCAGCAACTCCCCGCTGAGGGTATAAAAATGCAACGGCGCTGAAACCGGCGCCAGTCCCTGTTCCCAGAGCACATGCGCGCTTGCCAGGGTAGCGTGGCCACATAGCTTTACCTCGCTGGTGGGCGTGAACCAGCGGAGGCGGTAACCGTTATTTTCTTTTAGCAGGAAGGCGGTTTCGGATAAATTATTCTCCATGGCAATGGCCTGCATCGTGGCATCCGGGAGGGGGGCTTCCAGCAGGCACACTGCCGCGGGATTGCCTTTGAAAGGCAGGGTGGTAAACGCATCTACCTGGTAGAAAGGAATGGCTTGCATAGCATTGTTGTTTTTGCAAAAATGCGGCATACGCGGCATATACAACGGGTACAGATGCGGGCAAAGTGAACCCTATCAGATCAGCTGCCCGCCACTTCCTTTTACTCATACAGCCACACCCGCAGCAACGACACCAACTGGTCCACATCCACCGGTTTGGAAATATAATCCGATGCACCGGCTTCAATACATTTCTCCCGGTCGCCGTTCATGGTCTTGGCTGTTACTGCCAGCACCGGCAGGCCTTTCCAGCGCTGCTGCTGGCGGATCTCCTTGATGGCGGTGTAGCCATCCATCTCGGGCATCATCATATCCATGAGCACAATGTCCACCTGCGGGTTGCGCTCCAGTTGTACCAGGGCTTCCTTGCCATCCAGCGCGGAGATGATCTTCATCTTATGTTGCTCCAGCGCTTTGGTAAGGGAGAAAATGTTGCGCACATCATCATCTGCGATCAGTACCGTTTTGCCTTCCAGTGCTTCCTTCAGCGTGGTGTGGCGGTTGCTGGTGTTCTTGTACAGGTCATTTTTTTCCTGGATCAGGTGAAGGAACAGCGCCACTTCATCCAGGATACGCTGGTAAGAGTGGGCGGTCTTTACCACGATGCTGTCTGCATATTGCTTGATCTGGTTCTCTTCGGATTTGGAAAGGTTGCGGCCTGTGAATATGATGATAGGCAGGTTTTCCAGGCCAGGATTGTGTTTGATGGGTTCCAGTGCCTCGTAGGCCTGCTTGTCTGCCAGCGTCATATCAAGGATCACACAGTTCACGTCGGGGTTCATCAATTCGCTGATACTGTCTTTGATGCTGTGCGTGATCTCTGTTTGCACTTCAAAAGAATCGAGGAAATAGGAAAGTGCCTTGGCGTGCTTGATGTTCTCTTCCACGATCAGCACTTTCTTGGGATGGCGGCTCAGCACATCTTCCAGCTTCTGAAAAATTTCCTGCATGCGCTCCATCTGGAAAGGCTTGTTGGAAAAGTCCACCGCGCCTTTCAGCAGGCTTTCCCGCTTCACTTCCATGGAGCTCATGATGTGTACAGGGATGTGGCGCGTTTGCGGGTTTTCTTTCAGCTCGGCCATTACTTCCCAGCCATCTTTTACCGGCAGCACAATGTCCAGCAGGATGGCGGCAGGTTTGTATTGCAGTGCCATTTCCATCACCAGGTCACCGCGCACAGATACCAGGCCCTTGAAGCCGCGCTGGTGGGTGAAGGCCAGCAGGGCATTGGCAAAGGCCGTATCATCTTCCACGATCAGTACTATCTTATCATGAGGCGTAATATTGTTACGGTCGTCCGGCACATCCTGTGGGATCACCGCGGCGGTGAGGCGGGGCGCAATGTGGGCGCTGCCGTTGCCACTGGCCGCGGGAGTACCGGCCACGGGGGCTGTAGTGTTGGTGACAGGTGCAGGGGGCGCGTAACCGTCAGTATCCCGCGGCTTGCGCAGGGGAATGATGATGCTGAATTCACTGCCTTCATCCGGTACGCTGTCCAGGTGTATTTCCCCACCCAGCAGTTTGGCCAGTTCACGGCTGATGCTCAGTCCAAGGCCGGTACCGCCATATTTGCGGCGGGTGCCGCCGTCTGCCTGCTGGAAGGCTTCAAAGATCACGGCCTGTTTGTCCACCGGCACGCCAATGCCCGTATCCCGCACGGCTATCTTCACGCTGCCGGCATCACCGGGCAGGGAGGAAAAGGTGAGGGTTACGCTGCCCGCGGCGGTAAATTTCAGCGCGTTGGACACCAGGTTTTTCAGGATCTGTTCCAGGCGCATTTTATCCGTTTCCATGAGAGACGGCAGCAGCGGGTCTGTGGCAATATTAAATGCCAGGCCTTTTTCTTTGGCAATGGGGGCAAAGAGGCTTTGCATATCCTGCGCCACCGCCTTGATGGGCACTTCTGTATATTCCAGTTCCATCTTGCCGGACTCTATGCGCGAGAGGTCCAGGATCTCGTCAATGAGGTTCAGCAGGCCTTTGCCGGAGCTTTGGATCACTTCCGCGCTTTCTACCTGGTCTTTGGAAAGGTTGCCTTCATTATTTTCTGCAATGAGGCGCGACAGGAGTAAAATCGAATTGAGCGGGGTACGTAGCTCGTGGCTCATATTAGCCAGGAACTCAGATTTATAGCGGGTGCTCAGTTCCAGTTCCTCGGCCTTGCGTTGTATCTCAAGGTTGCGTTCCAGGATCACCTGGTTACGTTCCTGCAGCAGTTTGGAGCGTTCTTCCAGTTCGCGGTTGGCCTGTTGCAGTTCTTCCTGCTGCACTTTCAGTTCTTCTTCGGAAGTGGCCAGGCGCTGGGTTTGCATTTCCAGTTCCGCGTTAATGTTTTCCAGCTCCGAGTGTTGGCTTTGCAGCTCTTCGGCCTGTGCCTGGGTTTCTTCCAGCAGTTCCTGCATGCGGTTGCGGTTCTCTGCCGCTACGATCACCAGGCCTATGTTGTGCGAGATCGTTTGCAGGAAGTTAAGATCATTTTCAGTGAAGGGTGTCAGCGAGGCAATTTCCAGCACGCCCTTTACCTGGTGCTCATGGAACACGGGATGGGCAATGAGGTAGCGGGGTTTCAGTTCACCACCGGCTATGCGCACGCGGATATCACTGCTTTCAATGTCATTGAGCTGGATCATTTCCCCGCTTCGGGCGCATTGGCCGGCCAGGCCTTCACCCAGGCGCAGCCTGCGTTCCCTGGCTTCGCGGTCCAGGGCGTAGCCGGCGCTGAGGAAGAGCATGTCTTCCGCATTCAGCAGGTACAGCGCACCGGCAATGCCGTGTATATAAGTGGTTACAAATTCTATGATCTGGCTGGTGAGGTTCTGTACATCTTTTTCACCCACCATTTTGTTATTGAGAGTCGCTACGCCGGTTTGCAGCCATTCTTTATTGGCCAGGTCTGTAAAGGAAGTTTCCAGGGAGTTGGCCATGGAATTGAGGGCCACGCTCACATTGCCCAGCGCATCAGATTCCGTATCGCTCACACGCACGGCATAATCGCCAGCCGCGATGGTAGCGGCAATGTCGCGGATAATGCCAATGCGTTTGGCCATCTCCACATCCTTTTGCTGCAGGGCGGACTGCATTTTTTCTTTCTCCGCAAAGTCGCGCTGCACGCGGATGTAAAAGAACACGGTGATCACCAGGGAGAGGAGGGCGGCCAGGATGATAAAGGCAGGTGTATACAGGGCAAACTTTTTCATTTGCTCCGTGCGTTCGCCCATCAGGTGCTGCTCACGGGTTTCCATGGTGGCAATAATACCGCGCACATTATCCATCAGCATTTTGCTCTTGCGCAGGCTGTCATAGTTCACCGGGTGGCCGGCTTTGTGGTCTTCCATCATGGTTATCTGCAGCCGGTATAACTGGTCCACCAGCAGTTCCAGTTGTCTGGAACTTACCACCTGGGGTGGGTTATCCGTAGTGAGGTTCCGTACATACCTGATGTTGGCGCGGGCACTGTCAAACGCCCCGTTGAAGGGTTCCAGGAAATCGCCATCACCGGTGAGCAGGAAGCCCCGCTGGCCGGTTTCCGCACCTTCCAGGAAGTTCTTTACATTTTCCAATCCCAGCGTTACCTGGTTGGTATGGTCCACCCAGTAAGCACTGCGCAGCAAATTCTGTATACTGGTATAAGAGGCAATGGAGCTTACCAGCAGCAGGAATAGGGACAATCCGAAGCCGATAACTAAGTTTCGCTTGAAAGTACTGTTCATTGAACCGTGTGATTTTTAAAATTCGATGCCAGGTATAGGGCGTTAATGGTACCAGCAGTAGCGATTATCGTATAATCTTTACCGTTATTGGTCAATTGTGTAATGGTTAAAAATAAGGCGTTAATAGTTAAAAAGTAAATCGCTTTAGCAAAAGTTAAAAGTTAAGCGCCCGGCGCTGTGGTCAGCGCAGCCCCTTGCTGCAATCAACAATTACCCGGCTGGCGGCTAATGGTTAAATGATCAATGGTAAACAAGGGCGGTTACACCCGTAGTGGTTAAAAATCAGCGCCTGGTGCAGGCGGGGACCACCGCAAAAATGGTGCCTCTCCACATGAAAAAAGCCGCCGGTCTTCCGGTGGGTGCGAAGCCCGGGTGGAAGAGCGGCGGCTGTAAAGCGTTTTTCCGGCAGCTGTTTTAAGTGCCTCAGGGTTTGGTGTTAGTGCTGTCCTTCGGCATTTTCTTGTGCATCTTGGACGTCTTGGTGGTTTTCTTGTGCACTTTGGTCGTGTCTTGCCGGTAAGTGCTGTCCTGGTGGGCTGCTGCGGCAAACCCGGTGCCGGTGGCCAGCAGCAGGGCCAGGGCAAGGATGTTCATGTGTTTCATATGATGTGTTTTATGTGAGAAATGGTTATGCGAAAGTGTTGGCGGCCAGGTTTGCTGCCTTGTCTACGGTGTCGTCCAGTTTTTCAGTGACAGGGCAGTGGCCGCTGATACCCCGGCACAGCAGGTAACCGCCTATGACCAGGCGGAACAGGCTACGGAACGGTTTATCTTCCAGTTGCACCAGCCCTTTGACGAGCATGGCCGCGCCCACGGATACGGACACGACGCGGCTGGTTTTGCCCAGGTTGGGCTCCTTTTCACGGGGTGGCAGGTCCCCGGCGGGAGATAATTGTCTGCTACAGCTGTGCCTGGTAATGATCATATGCTTTTATGGGATTCACTGCTAAAACCCTGCTGAAGCTGCGGAGCAGGCGTTTATAATGGTCAGTAGCGGGGTTTTAAGCTGAATGGCATTTGTCTACACATATTCGATTAGTGATATTTTAAAATTCGACTAATTGTAGAATGGGGATGGCAGTGGGGATGAGGCTCCCCGCAAAGACACAATTAGATATGGTATATATCTGCATATTTGGAAGGAATCCTGCCGGCGTACTCCTATATATAGCCCCGTAAACCGGTAGCTGCCGCATCGGCCCAAATATGGTGATGGCATAGTTCTTGGCGGTTTTTCTAATGTAAACGCGTTTTTCGAATACTACTGCAGCGAATGTTCACATTTTCCTTCGTAACCCAAAAAACTTAAACATCATGAATAACAGTAACGTAGGTACACAGCAGCACGCAAGTAAAACTTCTCACCGCGGCTTTGCAGCCATGGACCCTGAAAAGCAAAGGGCAATAGCTAGCAAAGGCGGCCAGGCTGCACATGCCAAAGGTACTGCGCACCAGTTCGACTCTGAAGAGGCCCGTGCCGCAGGACGTAAAGGCGGTATGGCCGTAAGCCGCGATTCCCGCCACATGGCGGAAATAGGCCGCAAAGGCGGGGAAGCCGCCCATCAGAACCGTAAGAAAAGACAAGCCCAACAGCATCAGTCAGACGATCAGCAATAAGCTTTTATTGGTCACTGCTCACGCTACCTTGCAAACTACTTGCAACGTAGCAGGGTAGTGACCAACTTATGCGCTGCTGATCACCTTACGGCTGCCTGCTGCCGCCGTGTTCTTGTCCTGACTATTCCAATGCCTCGCTTCGTGTAAGGTTGCGTAAAGGAGCCCTGGGTTCCGGCACGTGATGCCTTCGCAGGCGGGCTTTTTATTTAGGGACCATTTACTTCCTGTACGGGTGAGGCCACTACCTGTGGCCGGGTGCTTATGTGCGCTACTTAAACAGACTGCTCCTATTTACAGTAAAGCGGCCGTGTAACGGCTGGCTGACCACCGTTTCTCCAAGTGCTTGCCCCACCTGGCGGGTACAGCTGTGAAGTATTCTCCACAAAATTCTACAATTGAGGCCGCTGGGACACGGTGACCAGCGGGCCGGTCTACAGCTTGGCGCGCTCATACTGGACCGGCCATTGCACATGGGCGCCTAGTTGGTGGGCCGCACGCAGGGGAAAGTAGGGATCGCGCAGGAGCTCCCGGGCCATGATCACCAGGTCTGCCTGGCCTTCCTGCAAAATAGACTCTGCCTGTATGGCGTCCGTGATCATACCAACAGCGCCGGTGGGTATGCCTACTTTGCGCACGGCCTCCGCAAACGGTACCTGGTAGCCCGGGCCTACAGGGATCTTCACCTTGGGCAGGTTGCCACCGGAAGAGCAGTCCACCAGGTCTACCCCTTTGGTTTTGAGGATCGCCGCCAGGTTCACCGAATCATCAATGGTCCAGCCTCCCTCTGCCCAGTCTGTAGCGGAGATGCGCACAAACAAGGGATGGTCTGCCGGCCACACCGTACGCACAGCTGCCACTACTTCCAGCAGCAGGCGGATGCGGTTCTCAAAGCTGCCGCCATAATCATCCGTGCGCTCATTGCTGAAAGGGGAGAGGAACTCGTGTAGCAGGTAACCATGTGCCGCATGTATTTCAATTACCTGGAAACCTGCCTTCAGCGCGCGTGCTGCTGACAGCTTAAAGGCGTCGGTAACGCGGTCTATGCCTGCCAGGTCCAGCGCCACCGGTATGGGGTAATCCTCTTTAAAAGGCACTGCGCTCGGTGCATCCGGCGCCCAGCCACCTTCGCTTTCGGGTACTTTGCTGTTGCCTTCCCAGGGCCGCTGTGTACTGGCTTTGCGGCCGGCATGGGCCAGTTGTATACCGGCTGCCGCGCCCTGGGCCTTCACAAAATCCGTGATGCGTTTCAGGAATTCAATATGGTCATCCTTCCAGATCCCCAGGTCGTGGGAGGTGATGCGCCCTTCCGGCAGCACCGCCGCCGCTTCCGTGATCACCAGGCCCGCCCCGCCCACAGCGCGGCTGCCCAGGTGTACTAAATGCCAGTCGTTTGCAAATCCATCATAGCTGGAGTATTCGCACATGGGCGATACCACGATGCGGTTCTTCAAGGTCAGTGAACCCATAGTAAAGGGGGAAAAGAGAAGTGCCATGCTGTTGTTTTTGTGTTTGCTCCGCAAAAAGTGTACGAGGTATTAAATTGTACAGCGAACCGTGTACAATGTACAAAGTATAATGATCGCACAAAAAAATATACCACCGCACCCGATCAAACCGGGTTGCCGCTGGATTACATGATAATGTTACCTAATACATTGTGCGCTGTGCCTTGAACAAAAAATTATGCAACAACGTTTCATCATTATATAACGAGGTCTCCAAAACGAATCCTACCTTTGGTTTATGAAAAGCGCCCTGCTACTTTTATTCACCTTCTTTTACCTGGGTACGGCCAGCGGGGCCACCGTGCATTTGCACTATTGCATGGGAAAGCTGACCGGGTGGGATTTTTGTGAAGACCGTACCGGCAATACCTGTCCTAATTGTGGCATGCAAAAGAAAGCAGGCGGCGGGTGCTGCAAGGATGTTCCTGCCTGCACGGTGTCAGAAAAGCAAGCCCCTGCCACGGTGCACAGCCTGCCGGAGCTGCCTGGATTACTGCCTTTTATATTACCGTATAACCGTTACCGTTATACTCCCGCTGTAGCGGCAGTACCTGCTGCTGGCGGCTATTTGCCTGCACAGCGGCCACCGGGGCCGGATGTGCCGGTATTCCTCCGCAACTGCGTTTTCAGGATCTGATCTTTTTGTTGTATCACCCCGATCTGCCGGCAGGCATTATGCCTGGCTGGCGCATGATTTCATTTCATTACACAAAAGACCTGCAAATATGAAACGCAAGCTTGTACTATTATTTACCGCGCTGTTTTTTTCCGGCCTGGCGGCCAATGCACAACATGATATGCAACACATGCATATGGGAACAGATTCCATGCAGCATGCTACAGATACCGGCAAACCCGCCATGGACATGAATATGGACATGGGAGATATGTCCATGCCCATGGGCCACGCTTATTCCCTGCACCTGCCCATGAACCGCAATGGCTCGGGTACCGGCTGGCTGCCGGATGCATCGCCCATGTATGGTTATATGTTCATGTCTAAGAAGTGGATGTATATGCTGCACGGAAGCATCTATCCGCGGTACGGGCGCCAGGATGTAAGCCACCAGGGCGTAAGGGGCGGAGAGAAGTGGGATGCGCCCAACTGGTTTATGTTCATGGGCCAGACCAAAGTCGGGAAGAAAGGGCTGTTCAGCTTTAGCAGTATGTTCTCGCTGGATGCGCTCATAGGCGGCAACCATGGCTACCCATTACTGTTCCAGACGGGTGAAAGCTATAAGGGACAGCCCCTGGTAGACTATCAGCACCCGCACGACCTGTTCTCTGAACTGTCTGTTGCCTATACGTATTCCTTTAATGAAAAATCAGACCTCACCTTTTACTTCGGTTACCCCGGCGAGCCGGCCCTGGGCTCTGTAGCGTTCATGCATCGCCCCTCGGCGGCCTATGACCCGGATGCCCCACTGAGCCACCACTGGAATGATGGTACCCACATCACTTTCGGGGTGGCCACCATTGGCTACCGGTATGATAAATGGAAACTGGAAGTCTCCAGCTTCACGGGCCGCGAGCCGGATGAACACCGTTATAATTTTGACCGCATGCGCTTTGATTCGTACAGCGGCCGCCTGTCCTTTGCACCCAGCGAGAATTGGAGCCTGCAGGTATCGCATGGTTACATCAAAGGCCCCGAGGACCTGCACCCGGATGAGAACGTGCACCGCACCACGGCTTCCGCCATCTACAGCAAACCTTTGGGCGACACCCGCCAGCTGGATGTCACCGCCCTTTGGGGCCTGAATAAAGTAAAGGACCACGATGGAGAGAATGCCGCCCTGCTGGAAGCCGCCCTGCGCCTGCAAAAATGGGCGTTATACACCCGCTACGAGTTTGTGCAGAAAGATGTGGAAGAACTTAACCTGGAAGGTAGTTTCCCGCATGATGCCGTGTTTCCTGTAAACGCGCTCACCCTGGGCTTCAATCGTGATATACTTAACGTGGGCCATATGCGGGTAGCCGCGGGTGCCCAGGCCACCGGCTATGCGGCAGACAACCGGTTGAATAACCTGTACGGAAAAAATCCCTGGTCAGGAGAGGTGTTCCTGAGGATCTATCCGGGGAAGATGTAAGTTCAGTTTCCAGGAAGCAATTTCAACCTTCAGGAAAATCATAACATCAAATTTCAATTTCCAAAGTGATGCATACAACTGCTATTGCATCATCCCTGTAAACTAAAAGATCGCGTTCCAAGGCCCTGGCGGTGCACATAACCGTTGCCGGCCCACCAATAACAATATCCAATCCGCGCTACGCCTCCGCCAGACGTGTAGATGAGCAGGATTGGATATTGTCTTTTTATAGCTTGGTTGATGACCCGGTATATGGATGGATACTACGTCAGGCGCCCATTGCCATTTGATAGCTCTTCCTTTTAAAATCCCCCGGCGGGATGCCATTCCTCCTTTTGAAGGCCGCAATGAAGTTGCTCATATTCTTATAGCCGGCGCCGGCGGCAATGCGTTTAATGGGAAGGTCCGTTTCCCGCAGCAGGCGTTTGGCTTCTTCCATCCTGGCAACGGTCACAAACTCAAAGATAGTGGTGCCGAAAAGTTGTTTAAAACCACGTTTCAGTTTAAAATCGTTCATACCGATGCGGCGGGCCAGTTCCAGGGTGCTGATATGCTCATCCATATTTTCCAGCAGCAGGTTCCGGGCGCTGGCCAGCATTTCCTGGTCCCGTTTTTTGAGCACCATGAGCTGGCGGGGTGCTGCGTTTTCGGGGGTTTCATAGAGCGCCATCATTAGCAGTTCTACCACCTTGGCCTCCAGGAAATAGTCGCGGGCAGCGCCTTCAAAAGCGCAGTGGCGCAGGCTGCCAATGGTGCGCTGCATGTCCAGCGCAATGGTGCGGTGGCGGGCGTACAGGGGCTGCCAGCCGGGGAAGGATGTTTCCTGGAAGGCCTGCAATGAGGGAAAGTTGGCAGTGTACTGCGGCAGGTAGTGCCGGTCAAAGGCGATGGTGAGCAGGATGTGTTTGCCCCTGGGCAGCAGCAGGTGCCCGCTGCTGCGGTCCATGCGGAACAGGTTATAATGCACATGTTGCAGGTGCACATCCGGCCCCTGGTCCAGCCGGAACTCCAGCTTGCCTTTGAGGGCAAAAAGCATCACGGCGCATTGTTTACTGGCCTGGAAGGGCAGTTCCACCGGCTCATTGGCCAGCAGGTGGGTAAGGGTGATCTGGCTGTGCGGCAATTGGGAGGTCTGCATCAGGATAGTGAGGCCTGGTGCCTGTGCGGCGTTCAGCGTGGTGTGCGCAATACGGTACCGCTCACAATGGGCGGGTAGCAGGGTGTCGAACCGGATTCCCTGGCCCCCGTAGGTTAACGGCAATAGCATAGATTGATCGTTTTAATGGTGAATGGGGTCCTGCCAAATTACAGTACGCAACTGTACCTTCACTTCAGTATGCCAGCCGGCGCACCGCAACAGTGAGAATAGATAAAATGGATAAGGAGTGCTTAGCTTTAGATGGCGGCCTCATGCACATAAAGGCGACTTTTTTCGACATGGAGGCGTCATTTATGGAATATTTATCAACGGGTTTTGCACCATCTGGCACGGTAATCAGGGCTTATCCGTTAACTAATTGTAAAGGATTCCTGCCGGACTGATAGCGATGTCAGCCATAAATAATTCTCCATTTTAGTGCTTTAATGCAACGGAACGTGGTATTAAGACAACAATTTTAGGCTCTTTTGCAGCAAAGGGCCAGGCGGGCGGGTGCGGAGCCAGGGGGAAGTATAACAGAAATCGTTGCATTATGATTAATAAATATGTGATAAAAGTGCGTAAGTTTATTGTTAGGTCCGGCTAAACCTTGGTATAGTATTTGTTTAACGAGGATGCACAAGCAATAACAAATATTTAAAAAAAACGAATGAAAGTTAATTTTAAATTAACGATATTGCAAAGCACCATATCTCTTGAATAACTGGTACCATGTTTGTCTCTTTAAATCAACAAAACTGCCGGAGATCATTAGTTCGGCAGGAAACTAAAGCGAGCATTATTATCAGATTGTATTTATTATTAATTACTCAGACCGGAGCCAATTGAAGGATGAATGTATTGATAATTGTGACACAGCTTTTGACCAACACGTCTCCTCCGTGTTGTTTGCTACGCGACTGAAGAGCATCAATGACCATCGATCACTATGAAGCTACGTAGGACTGTCATTTACCGATTGATCTAACAGCTACACTTGTTCTATTTCCTTTCTCCTAGCCTTATGAAATGCTTCGTGCACATTACGGAGTAGGATTACCTTTTTTCTACCAGTTACACCTTCAACGTGCTACGTTGTAAGTGCCGCATTGCCTTGTCTTTTGCCTTCTGAAGATGACGGGTCCTTGTGTGCGCTACACCTGGCAACTATGCTTCTTTATATGACCAAGCCGATCGTTTTTAGAAACCGCATTTCCCCAGCCTGGATTATCCTGCTGCTGGATCTTGCCTGTGCCCTTTTTTCCGTATATGCCGCTTTCGCGCTCCGTCTCAATTTCGACTTTGATGCTTTTTTTAATTATCCATTGCTGCAGATCGGGGAGATTGTAGGCATCACTTCCTTTGTATTATTCCTCCTGTTCCGTACTTACACTGGTGTGGTACGTTATACCAGCATAACAGACATTGGCCGCATCACTACCGTGAACCTTATGGCCACGCTGTTCTATTTTTATATAGACTACTCCGGCCTGTTTAACCAGAGTGGCCGCGCATTTCCTATTTCTGTAGTGCTGATCAATTTCTTTATTGTCACCTTCCTCATGCTGACTTACCGCATGGCTGTAAAGCGCTTGTACTCCTTTATTATACAGTCTTCCAAGAACCAGACTACGCGCGCCGCCATCTATAATACCGGGCACTCCGGCCTGATGGTGAAGCAGGCCATCCAGGATGATGTGACCTCTGATATTAAAGTAGTGGCCTTCCTGGAAAGCGATACAACCCGTGTTGGTAAAAGCCTGTATGGATTGCCCATTTATGGTACCCGCCGCTTGCAGCTGGCCCGTATGGTAAAGCAGGAGAAGGTGAAGCTGCTCATCGTGGCGGAAGAACATATGGAGCCGGAAGCGCTGAACAAACTGGTGGATGATTGCCTGGCGCTGGACCTCAAGATCCAGAAAGTGCCGGCCGTATCTACCTGGGTGAACCAGGGCTGGAGCCCTCAACAGTTAGAAGACATTCGTATTGAAGACCTGCTGGAACGGTCTGTGATCGATATTAAAAACCAGGAACTGGCCCGTGAACTGAAAGGCAAGGGCGTGCTGGTAACCGGCGCGGCAGGTTCCATTGGGAGCGAGATAGCCCGCCAGTTGATGAAATACGACATTTCTGTGCTGATTCTTTGTGATAAGGCAGAAACACCGCTGCATGAACTGGAATTGGAAATTGCAGAAAGCAATCCGTCCATGCCGGTGATCACGTACATAGCTGATGTGTGCGACAGGATCCGCATCCAGCAGTTGTTTGAAGTGTATGAGCCCAAGGTGGTTTATCATGCCGCTGCTTACAAGCACGTGCCCATGATGGAAAAGCATCCGTCCATGGCAGTAATGAACAATGTGTTAGGTACACGCATTCTTGCGGAAACGGCCGTAGCCTATGAAGTGGAAAAATTTGTGATGGTCTCCACAGACAAAGCGGTGAACCCTACCAATGTGATGGGGGCTTCCAAGCGTATTGCGGAGATCTTCACCCAATCATACGACAGGCATTTACAGGACGTATACCGCAAGGGCGGACCGGTGTATGGTGCACCGCCTACGCGTTTCATCACCACCCGCTTCGGGAATGTACTGGGCTCCAATGGCTCTGTGATCCCGCGGTTTAAGAAACAGCTGGAAAGCGGCGGTCCGCTTACCGTTACACACCCCGATATTACCCGTTATTTTATGACCATCCCCGAAGCCTGCCGCCTGGTGCTGGAAGCTGGTGCCATGGGCAATGGGGGAGAGATCTTCGTGTTTGATATGGGACAGCCCGTGAAGGTGCTGGACCTTGCAAAGAAGATGATCCGGATGTCTGGCCGCCAGTTAGGGCGCGATGTGAAGATCATTTTTACGGGGCTGAGACCGGGCGAAAAACTGTATGAAGAATTGTTGAATAATGCAGAGAATACACTGCCTACATACCATGAAAAAATAATGATAGCAACCGTACGGGAATATGACTTTGGCGAAGTGTCTGAGCAGATCAATGAACTGATAGAATGCGCCAGCAAACATTACGTAATGCCCACTGTGGCGCGCATGAAGCAGCTGGTGCCGGAGTTCCTGAGCAAGAACTCCGCGTATGAACAACTGGACCAGAACAAAAACGATAAGATCGCTTTATAATTACGCCAGAAGCAGGCTGCATGGCATGTATTTTGCCAGGGCAGCAACGAGCTAAAACTATTATCAAGTTTATGAAATTTTTCAGTTGGGGAACGCACGCTTTTGCCAAAGCGAAAGGTGTAGTATTTATCCGTACCACTATTATTATCGCAGTTGTTTTTTCAATGGTGGCTTGCAGCTCCGCTAAAAGAATGGGATATTTCCAGGATGTACCGGATTCGTTAACCAGTAAAGCAGTAGCACAAGCAGTATATAAAAGCCCTACGGTACAGGTAGATGACATTTTGCAGATAACCGTACAGACGCTGGACCCTGGCGCTACCATGGCGATCAATCAGCCTAATAGCGCATCTTGGCCACTGGCTGGTTCCGGTGCGGCATCCGGCACTCCCGGTGGCGGCACAGGTGCGGCAGTAGTACCTAATACCGGCAGCGCAGTAAGTGGCTTCCTGGTAGACCATGACGGCAATATTGAATTGCCCCTGGTTGGTAAGGTGCAGGTGAAAGACAAGACCACTGACGAAGTGCGGGAACTGGTACGCCAGAAGGCCGCACAATTCTATAAAGACCCGGTAGTGAACGTGAGACTGGCCAATTTTAAGATCACTGTTCTTGGTGAAGTGAATCGCCCCTCTACTTACATTATGCCCTCCGAAAAAGTAACCCTGCTGGATGCCCTGGGCATGGCGGGGGATATGACCATTTACGGCCGTCGCGAAAACGTGATGGTGATCCGCGAGGAAAATGGCCAGAAACAATTTGCACGCTTCGACCTGAATAACAGTAACCTGTTCACTTCCCCTTTTTATTACCTGAAACAGGGAGACGTTGTGTATGTAGAACCGAACAAGCAGAAGGTGACCGGCACCGATGTTTCTGCGGTTAGAAGGATCTCGATCATCACCGCGGTAACTACGCTGGCGATCGTATTGTTGACAAGGATTAAATAGGAAGTAGAAAGTTAAAAGTTATTTTATGCAGGAGAATAATTATATAAACGGTACCCCCGTGAATGGCGCAACGCACCACGTTGGCACCTCCGCGGATAGCAGCACGGACTTCCAGCAGTTGTTTGATAAGTTTACCAGGAACTGGTATTGGTTCCTGTTGTCTGTGATCGTGTGTATGGCCGGCACGTGGGCTTACCTGCGTTATGTAACCCCGGACTATAAGATCAATGCAAAGATCCTGGTAGAAGACCAGCAGAAGGGTGGTGATATACCCGGTAAAGATGTGCTGGACGAGCTGGATCTTTTCAATAGCAAGAGCAACGTGGAGAATGAGCTGGAGATCGTGAAATCACGTACCCTCATGGAAAATGTGGTGCGCAAACTGCAGCTGAACGTAGCCTACTTTGCGGAGGGCCGCATCAAGAAAACGGAGGAATGGGGCGCCCTGCCTTTCACCTTTCACTGGATCTACCTCAAAGACACCCTGAACGATGTGCAATATACCGTGCAGCAAACTGCAGACGGTAAGCAATTTCACCTGGAGAATAAAAAAGCCGGGGTTGATAAAACTGCCCATTGGGGAGATACCCTGCATGTACAGGAAGGCATCCTGCAGGTGATGCGCAATGAACTGGTAAATATGGCCAATTCAGATTACACGGTGTCCGTAACCTCCATCGATAAAGCCACCGCGAATTACCAGGCCGCCCTGGAGGCGGCCATCCCCAACAAGGATGTGAGCGTGATCAATCTTTCCCTCATTTCTTCCATTCCCCGTAAAGGTGAGCAGATCGTGAACGCGCTGCTGGACACCTATCAGCAGGCCAGCATTGACGACAAGAACCGCATCGCTGACAGTACGATCGCCTTTATCGATAACCGCCTGCAGCTGGTAAGCCAGGAACTGAGCGGGGTAGAGAAGGATATCCAGAACTTTAAGCAGCAGAACGAGGTAGCCGACCTCCAGGCCCAGTCAAAGGCCCTGGTGGAAGGTACCACAGACTTTGCCAAGCAGCTTACGGACCAGCAGGTGCGTAAAAGCGTGGTGGAGTCGCTGCAGCAATACCTGGCAGATGAAACGAATAACAAACGCGTGATGCCCTCTTCTCTCATTGTGCAGGACCCCGGCTTCATGGCGTTGGTACAGAAGTACAATACCCTGGAAATGGAGCGGGAACGCCAGATGATGTCCAGCACGGAGCATAATCCCGTAGTGCGCAATATTGACGAGCAACTGGCGGGCCTCCGTACAGACCTGCAGAGCAACCTGGCCTCGCTGAACAGGGGCATTGATGTAAGCATTGCAGAGCTGCAGCGCCAGGCCGGTATGCTTACGGATAAGATCCACCAGGTGCCAGGCAAGGAGCGCATTTACCTTGACTTCTCCCGCCAGCAGGAAGTGAAGCAGGAGTTGTACCTGTTCCTGCTGAAAAAGCGCGAAGAATCCGCCATATCCAAAACTTCAAATATTGCTATTGCCCGCATCGTAGATGCCGGTAAGAGCGAACCATTGCCCTTTAAGCCCAAACGCCCGCTGGTGTATGCCCTGGGCCTGCTCATAGGCCTGGGCCTTCCCATGGGTTGGCTGTATTTCAGGGATCTTTTGAACAAACGCATCAACCAACGTACGGACATAACCAGTATCTTACCGGTGCCGATCATTGCCGAAATAGGGCATAGCCCGCGTGAGGCCATCCTCACGGTAGGCAAAAATACCCATACCTCCCTGGCAGAGCAGTTCCGCGCCATGCGTACCAACCTGCAATTTGTCTTGGCTGGCAGCGGTAAAAAGGTAATTTTGCTGACCTCCAGCATGAGCGGCGAGGGCAAGTCCTTCATCGCCATGAACCTGTCCACCATCATCGCCATGTCTGGCAAAAAAGTGGTGCTCGTGGAAATGGACCTGCGCAAGCCCAAAATATCCGAAAGGCTGGGCCTTGCCAATCATGTCGGTTTCAGTAGCTATGTAATTGGCCAGACACCATTAAATGAGTTATTAAAGCCGTCCGGCCAACATGAGAATTTCTGGGTGATCCCTTCCGGTCCTATCCCTCCCAACCCGGCAGAGCTACTGCTGATGGAGAAGACCGAGGCGCTCTTTGCTTACCTGCGTGCGGAATTTGACTACGTGATCATAGATAGTGCTCCTATAGGCCTGGTGACAGATGCCCAACTGCTGGGCCGCTACGCGGATGCATCCCTGTACGTAGTAAGACTTGGGCACACGTTCAAGCATCAGCTGTTGTTCTGCAAAGACCTGTACCTGCAGCGTAAGCTGGGAAACATGGGCCTTATTGTGAACGATGTAAAAGCTGGCAGTGGCTACAGCTATGGTTATGGTTACGGTTATGGTTATGGCGATGCATATGGTTATCAGGAAACAAACAAGGGGATTTTCAAACGGTTTAAAAAAACAACTAGCTCCAGATAACATCTATCAATAGAAAACTTTCGAAAAAATATATGAGCCAGGTTCTTAAAGACAAGGTCGAAAACGCCAAGATTGCTATTATCGGTTTAGGTTATGTGGGACTACCACTTGCCATTGAATTCGGAAAAAAGTACGACACCCTCGGGTTTGACATCAACAAGGAACGTATAGAAGAACTGAGTGCTGGTAAAGACCGCACCCAGGAAGCCGACCTGGAAGCGCTGAATGAGGCCATTGCCAAAGGAAAAGATAAGAAATCAGAAACCGGACTGCGTTTTTCTTTCAACAAAGAAGACCTCCGGGCCTACAACATTTTTATCGTAACCGTGCCCACGCCCATTGACCAGTTCAAAGCGCCGGACCTGCGCCCGCTTATCAAGGCATCTGAAATGCTGGGCAGCATCCTGAAAAAGGGTGATACCGTGATCTATGAGTCTACCGTATACCCAGGCTGCACCGAAGAAGACTGCGTGCCGGTATTGGAAAAAGTGTCCGGTCTGAAATTTAACAAGGATTTCTTTGCCGGCTATTCCCCGGAACGCATCAACCCCGGTGATAAGGTGAACACGCTGACCAAGATCAAAAAAGTGACCAGCGGATCTACCCCGGAAGTGGCGGAGCGCGTGGATAATCTTTATGGCTCTATCATTGAAGCGGGTACCCACAAGGCGTCCAATATTAAGGTGGCGGAGGCTTCCAAGGCTATTGAAAATGCGCAGCGCGATGTGAACATCAGTTTTGTGAATGAACTGGCCCTGATCTTTGACCGCATTGGCATTGATACCAACGACGTGATAGAAGCAGCGGGTACCAAGTGGAACTTCCTGAAATACAAACCCGGGTTGGTAGGTGGCCACTGCATTGGCGTGGATCCTTACTACCTGGCACATAAAGCACAGTCACTGGGCTATCATCCGCAGGTGATCCTTTCCGGCCGCCGGGTGAATGATATGATGGGCCAGTTTGTGGCGAACAAGGTAGTAAAACTGATGATTGAAAAGGACCACAAGATCAAAGGTGCCAAAGCCCTGATCCTGGGGATCACTTTCAAGGAAAACTGCCCCGACGTGCGCAATACCCGCGTGGTAGACATTTACCATGAGTTGGAGAACTTTGGCCTGGATGTAGACATTTATGATCCGTGGGCAGATGTGCAGGAAGTGAAAGAAGAATACGGTGTGGATATCCATAAAACACTGGACAAGAACGTGGTATATGATGCTATTATCATCGCCGTATCCCACCGCGAATTTGCCGACTTCGACTATCTGAAATTCAAACGTAACAACGCCGTGATCTTTGATACGAAGGCGCTGATAGACCGGAACCTGGTAGATGCCAGGCTCTAAAAATGTGAAACGGAAACATGAAACTCGTGATAGGCGATAGAGCCAAAGTGATTCTCAAAGGGACGCTTACGTCTGTAATACCCAGGGGATTGGGGTACTTGTATACAATACTCATTATTCCCCTGGTATTGAAGGCCCACGGCGAAATAGCCCTGGGTCTGTGGCTCACCGTGGTGTCAGTGATTGAGATCCTCAATTTTGCAGATTTCGGGATCACGAATAACCTGATCAACATGGTAGCCAAAACCTACCTGGAGAAGGATGTGGAAACGGAAAGAAAGATCGTATCCTCTTCCTTCGTGATGATCATTGTCATTGCCTGCGTTATTTGCGGCATGTACCTGGCCACCAAGGATCATGTGGACTGGGCACACCTGCTCAAGGTGGACGACCAGCACCTCATTGGCGAGGCAAAGCGGTCGCTCACTATCGTGGTGCTTTACTTTGTAATAAACTTTCCGCTGGTGATCTTCCAGAAAATACGTTATGCTATACAGGAACGGCACTTTCTGAATTACTATGAGGCCAGCGGCAAAATAGTGACCATCCTGCTGGTATTACTGGGCATTTACCTGCATTTTTCCCTGTCGCAGCTCATTCTCATGTATGTGCTGGGGCCTGTGAGCGGGCAGTTGATCAATACCATAACGCTTATGATCAACAAACCCCAGTTTGTACCCAGCCTGGCTTTGTTTAACAAAGGCACCGTGAAGGAGATCTTTGGTACCAGCGTTTATTTTTTTGTGATCAACCTGGCTTACCTTTTTTATTCATCGTTTGATAACATCCTCATTACAAATGCTATCAACCCGAGTGCGGTGGCGGGCTTTGCCACGGTAAAGCGGGTGTACGACCTTTTCCCGATGATGGTGGCCCTGGCCACACCCAGTTTCTGGGTGACCAACCGGGAAGCCTTTCTGAGAAGAGACATGCGCTGGCTGAATAATTTCTTTACAAAAGGCATCTTGATGAATGGTGCGGCTCTGCTGGCTTTGGTGGTGCTTTCGCTCATTGTTAATGCGCATTTCTTTAAATGGTTCACGCATGGCAGCGTGGAGAACATGACCCAGCTGCTGATCACCGTGGTAGCGGTGAATGCCGTGATCATCATCAACTACAATTTTTACAGCGCCTTTTTCATCGCTATTGATGAGATCAAGCGGTTTACCTGGTTCTTTGGGGTGTTTGCCGTATTGAGCTTTGGGATGAAAGTGTTGCTGCTGCCCCGGATAGGCGTTACCTACACCTATATGTGCAACGCCGGTCTTTACTTCGTTACTTTCTTTTTGCCTTGCTATTTGTACCTGCGTAAAAAAGTAGTGTTATTATGAAGTATGCACTGATCACCGGATTTATAAAGCGCCTGCCCGACTCCCGTTTTTTTGGGCTGAAGGCAAAGCTATGGCGCAGTGCAGGGCAGGATGTGCATCCAAGCTGCCGCCTTTTTTCCACCGTGCGTATTTCACAGGCCATCCGTCTCAGCGTAGGCGAAGATACTTTTATCGGGCACGATACCGTAATACTGGGCGGCCGCTCGTTTGTGCGAATTGGTGCCCGCTGTGATATTTCCAGCCGGGTAAATATCATCACCGGCACGCATGAGCTGGACCCTGCAGGCCCGCGCATGGCAGGCCGGCCCCAATCACTGGATATTACCATCGGCAATGGGGTTTGGATAGGCGTAGGCGCCACCATCCTGGGGGGTGTTACGATCGGTGATATGGCCATGATAGCCGCCGGCAGTGTGGTGAGCAAAAATGTACCGCCTTACACCATTGTGGGTGGTGTGCCGGCAAAACCCATCCGAAGCTTTGATCCGGAAACCGGGAGCTGGATAAAGGATGCGGCAATATTTAAAACATTATAACAATCATTTCAGGAGAAAAATATGTTACAAAGCTTACGGAATAGCGAACTGAAATTCACGAAGGAATTCGCGAAGTTCTTCGGCCTGGTATTGGCGGTCCTGCTGGCCGGGGAAGCCGGCGCTGCTGTACTGTGCGTTCTTTGTATTTATTGGGCTGCCAAGGATGTGGACAAGGGCATTAAGGCACTTACGGTGAGCTTCCTGATCTTTGCGGTAAACCCGGTATTGTTCCACGCGCCTTTGTCGACGGTGATCTCGCTCCTGCGCATAGTGCTCATCTTTGTGTTTGCTGGCAAGGTGATCACCAGTAACCGGGCAGGCATGCCGGTGTATTATAAAGCACTGCTGGGCTTTTTGCTGGTAGTTACACTGATCACTTTTTACAGCAGCTATGAAAGCATGGTGTCTATAAGTAAGCTGTTCCAGTTTGGGCTGGCAGCTTCCAGTATCCTGCTGGGCTTTGCTAATTCACGCAAAACCGTTGATTATTGGATCAACTGGTTTTATACTTTGTTTGTATTGGTAGTATTGCTTTCCTTGCCATTCCTGGCCATCCCTTCTGTGGGTTTTGCCCGCAATGGCACCGGCTTCCAGGGTATCCTCAACCATCCGCAGGCATATGCGGTATTCCTTTCACCTTACATAGCCCTGCTACTGGCGGAGGTTGTGTTCCTTCAGCGGCATAACCGTTTCAACATACTGATGTTATTACTAGGTGCAGGGTCGCTTGTGCTAACGCAGGGGCGTACAGGGCTGGCGGCTATCGTAGTGGCAGCAGGGCTGTTGATCATATTTGCATTATTCTTCCACCGTTCTTTACTGAAACAGTTTGGCACCCCGTTCAGGAAACTTGGCGGCATGGTGGCGATACTGGCTATTGCGGTGCTGGTGATCTTTAAGTATGATGATATCCAGTCTTCTGTTTATAAATTCTTACTGAAACGTGATACGGTGGCCGACCTCAAAGGTTCGTATAATATGTCGCGTGGCCAGAAGCTGGGTGACCAGGAGCGCAATATCGCCGCCCACCCGGTGTTCGGTATTGGCTTTGGCTTGCCATCAAATCGTGGTGACCTGGAAGTACAGCGCGATCCCATATTTGATTTGCCGGTGGGTGCTACTGTGGAAAAAGGGTTGTTATTTATCTCCGTTTTTGAAGAGATCGGGTATATAGGTGCATTTTTCTTTTACCTGTTCCTGTTCATTCTGTTCCGGCAGTTCATCCGTGCTCGCAGTATCGCGTTGCCTTGGCTGGTACTGGCGGCTTTTGCCACAAACGTGGGGGAAGCTACGTTATTTTCATTCGGGGGAATGGGGCTATTCATCTGGCTGCTGTTTGGTATAGGGGTTATGAAACCTGCCCCTGAAGTTGTACCGGCGGCACCTTCGCCACAGCCTGTTTTCCCGCCTTCTATTTTTGATAATCTGGCTCTTAGTAAGTCATAACGCATTGTAACATGCAAGTTGTTTTTTGGCAGGGCATCGTAAGCCCTCACCAATCTGCATTTCTCACGGCACTGGCAAAGGAAAGTGGCTGGCAGATCGTTCTCATGGCAGATAAAGCGATGAGCGATGAGCGTGCGCGCATGGGCTGGCAGTTGCCGGACATGCAAGGGGTTGCCGTGATCACAGGACCATCTGAAGTGCAGGTGCAGCAGCAGTTTGCTGATGCACAGACCGTACACATATTCAGTGGTATCAACTATTCACCGGTGTCTTCAAAGGCGCTGCAACTGGCGGTGCGCAGGAAAGCGCGCATTGGGATCATGGCGGAGCCCTATGACTGGCTTGGCTGGCGTGGACAGTTACGGCATCTGCGCGGTGTCTGGCAGCGCATGCGCTACAATGCGCACGTGAGCTTTATACTTGCGATCGGTAATAAAGGCTACGAATTGTTCCATAAGGCAGCATGGCCAGATCATAAGATCTTTGAATGGGGATATTTTATAGTGCCGGTGGAAGCTGCGGTGCAAGTGGAGATGCCGCCGTTCCGTATCCTGTTCACGGGTTCCCTGATCACACGTAAAGGCGTGGACCTGCTGATACATGCACTGGGCCGTTTAAAAAATCAGCACTTTGAACTGGATATAGTAGGGCAGGGACCTGTAAAACCGCTGCTGGAGCAGTTGGTGGAGCAATACCAGTTGCAGGACCGGGTGCGCTTCTATGATTTCATGGATAACCAGGAGGCGCAACAATTCCTGGCATCGCACGACCTGTTTGTGCTGCCCAGCCGCCGTGACGGGTGGGGGGCCGTAGTGAATGAAGCACTGATGCAGGGCACACCGGTGATCTGCAGTAACCATTGCGGCGCATCGGTGTTAATTAATAATAGCAATGGTGCTGTATTTCAAAGCGAAAACATAGAGGAGCTGGCGGCACTGATCGCCATGCAGATAGATAAAGGAAAGATAGATATG